>DFDG01000196.1:0-594 GCA_002367815.1 Opitutaceae bacterium UBA3033
CGTTCTTTTCTGGTATATCGGCATGATACCGGATTTGGCCATTTTACGTGATCGCTTTTTCAACGCCGGCAATAAACTGCGCTCCAGTCTTTATGGATTTTTTGCCTTGGGTTGGAGAGGTTCCAACCGGCATTGGAGCAACTACGAGATGGCCTACCTGATTTTGGCCGGTATCGCCACCCCTCTGGTGCTTTCCGTGCACACCATCGTGTCTTTCGACTTTGCGGTTTCCCTTATTCCCGGCTGGCACACGACCATTTTCCCTCCGTATTTCGTAGCCGGCGCGATCTTCTCCGGCTTCGGCATGGTGTTGACTTTAATGCTGCCATTGCGGGCTATCTACAAATTGGAAGACTTGATCACGCAGTATCATATCGACTGCATTTGTAAGATCACTTTGGCGACCGGCACCATGGTTGGTTATGCCTATGCCATGGAGTTCTTCATCGCTTGGTATAGTGCTAATCCCTACGAGGGGTTTGCCTTTATCAATCGGGCCTTTGGACCTTTTGCATGGGCCTACTGGATCATGATTTCCTGCAATGTGATCACGCCGCAATTCTTCTGGTTCAAAAAGGTGCGTCAGAACACTAC
>DFDG01000196.1:859-5550 GCA_002367815.1 Opitutaceae bacterium UBA3033
TTCGTAATTATCTGCACTTCGCTCACCCGCGATTTCCTGCCCTCCAGTTGGGCTTACTTCAGTCCCTCAATTGTAGATATCTTCACCTTCTTTGGCACCTTTGGTGTCTTCTCCGTGCTCTTCCTGCTCTTTATTCGTTTCCTGCCCATCATGCCGATGGCTGAAATCAAGGCCGTCACCCGGCACGCCGATCCTCATGCCGGCCAAGCTCACCATTAATTTGTCACGCCAATGTCTGCACCAAATTACGGATTGATCGCCACCTTCAACACCGCCGCTGAAATTTATCATGCGGCGGAGAAGGTCCGTGACGCCGGCTACAAAAATTGGGATTGCATCACACCTTGTCCAGTTCACGGCCTTGATGGTGCGATGGGTTTGCGTCGATCGATCGTGCCAAGGATTTCCCTTGTTGGTGGTATCATGGGTTTCTGCACGGGCATGTCCCTCATTTGGTGGACTGGGGCTGTGGACTATCCGATCATAGTGGGCGGTAAGCCTTTCTTCAGTCCGATGTTTGCCTTTCCGGTATCCTACGAATTGACCATTTTGTTCACCGCCTTTGCCACCATCATTGGTATGCTGGTGGTGAATGGATTGCCGATGCATCACCACCCGGTACTCAAGTATGAACATATCGTTCGTGGGCTTGATGATAAATTCTTTGTCGTGATCGAAGCCCGCGATCCCCGTTACAACCTCGCCAACACCAAAGCGCTTCTCGAGCAAGCTGGTGGTGTCGACATCCAGGAGCTGGAAGCCTGATCATGCGCAACGTATATCTAGCGACTGCCTTTCTCGTCGTTCTCACCATTTCGGTGCTGGGTTTTCGCGGCACAAAATTCACGCATCCCCCGATGGATGTATTTCCTGAATTGTTTTTCCCCGGCATGAAGCAGCAGCCGAAATACAAAAATCAGGGTGCCAGCAAATTCTTTGCGGATGGCCGAGCCGACCGACCTTTGCCTGCTGGTGTGGTAGCGGCAAATTATGGACCCTTGGGAGATGCCCTATCGAACGATTCTCACCTAGTAAGTGGTAAAATGGCGGATGGAAGTTTTGCTCCAGGATTCCCCGAAACACTCGAAGTTGACCTAAAGTTTCTGGCACATGGTAAGGATAGATTCACTATATTCTGTGCTCCGTGCCACGGTGCTCTGGGTGATGGTAACGGGATTACCAAACAATATGGAATGGGTGCGACCCCCACGTTTCATGACGACCGTCTGCGCAACATGTCGGAAGGTGAAATTCTTAACACTATCATCCATGGCAAGGGTAACATGCTTTCCTATGCAGACAAATTGACGATTAAAGATCGCTGGGCGGTCATCGCCTACGTCAGGGCCCTGCAACTGGCGCACAATGCATCAACGGTTGACGTGGCTCCGGCCCATAAATCGGAGCTTGGTATCAAATGAGTAACCACGCTGAATCATCACCTCTAGCCGCCAAGGCCCTCTATGTCGGGTTGGTTGGCATCGCCATCACGGCGCTGGGAATCTTGGTTTCCGGCGCACAGACCATTGCCATGGCATGGTTGGTTGGGATTACATTTTGGACGGCAATCGCCATTGGCATGTTGCTGTTGATTTTGATTCACCATATTTTCGACGCGTCCTGGTCAGTTTTGCTTCGTCGACAATTTGAGCATGGCATCACTGCTTTCAAATGGTTGGCTTTGCTGTTCCTCCCTTTGATCGTGGCCTCATGGATAGCACCGCATGATGTGGTCTGGCCGTGGATGAATCTGGCCCATGAAACTCATGGCGGCCGTACGGTAGGCACGGATATTCTATACCTGAAAAAATCCAGTTTCCTGAACTTGGATATGTTTACGGGTATGACGGTCCTGTTTTTTGGTATCTGGATCTGGCTTTCAGCCCGCTTGCGCAAAGCGTCTTTTAATCAGGACGCGGATGGCAATTCGGCTTGGACATCGATGAGCCGAAAGACAGCCGCTTTTGGGATCCCTTTGGTTGCACTATCACTGAGCGGTGCCGCAATCTATTGGGTAAAGAGTTTGGAGTATCACTGGTTCTCGACCATGTATGGTGTGTGGTTTTTCACCAATTGCGTGCGAGGTGCCATCAGTGTTGGCGTTCTGATGACGTTGTGGCTCTATGCCCGAGGCGATTACAAGGGGATACTTAACAAGAATCACCTGCACAGCATTGGCCAACTGATGCTCGCCTTCACGGTGTTCTGGGCCTACGTGACTTTTTCCCAATATTTCCTGATCTGGAATGCGAATGTGCCGGAGGAAACCTTTTGGTATAACATCCGCGAATACGGTGACTGGTGGTATGTCGGCATGTTCATCTTATTTGGACACTTTTTCGTCCCGTTCTTCACGCTCCTTTCCTACCGCTTTAAAGTAACGCACCACATTATCAAGCGTATCGCTTATTGGATTCTTGCGACCATCCTGGTTGACATATGCTACAATATTTTGCCCGCGATAAAGGATGCCCACGGCAACCCTGAACCGTTTCTTTCCATCCAGCTGTTATGGGCGATCCTGGCAGTTATCAGTATTGGTGGTATTTGCGTGTGGTCTTATCTGAAAAGCTTTCCCACCGCCAAACTCATTCCCATCCGTGATCCCCGTATTACGGAGTGCTTGACCCATCATGAGTGATTCAACTTCACCTCGTCCTGCTTCACTGATCTCCGTGCTGGCGATTATGTGCTGCCTTGCCCTGTTTTTACTGCTGGTTTACTTGGCTTACTTGCCAAATCAGACCGGCCCCTTTGTGGGAGATGGGATACGCACGCCGGAAGAGCGGAAACTTAAATTGGCCGAACTTCGTGCCCATGAGCTCAAGCAGGCGCAAAGTTACGCTTGGATCGATCAACAGGGTGGGGTGGTTCAAATCCCAATCGAACGGGCGATGGAGCTCACAGTTGTGCGCTACCAAACGAAGCATTAAACCCGGACTCATTTAATTGTAATGACCAACGCCATGTCCAACAACTCGTCTGCTGAAGTGAGTGACCTCGATCGCTCCGCGCGTTGCTCCATCTATTACCTCATTTTTTCCGCATTGGCTTGGTTGCTGTTGGGCGGCGTGCTCGCACTGGTAAATCTGGTGCAACAACATACGCCGTCATTTCTGGCCGACTGTTCGTTTCTGACCTTCGGTCGAAGTCAGGCCCTGCAAGAGACTGCCTTGATGTACGGGTGGACCATTAATGCCGGTGTTGCCTTGGCATTGTGGCTATTGATTCGCTTGGGTCACTCAGCCCTGCGGGGTGGAAATTATGTGATCATTGGAGGGCTCTTTTGGAATTTGGGAATAGCCATGTCTTTGGTTGGTATTGCAACCGGGGACATGACCTCGTTCTCGTTGTTGCAGATGCCGCGTTATCTTCATCCGATCATGTTGGTTGCTTTTGCGGCCATGGCTTCACCCGGTATCTTGGCTTGGACCGGCCGCAAATCCGAAACAACTTTTGCCGCCCAGTGGTATGTATTGGCTGCTTTGTTTCTGTTTCCATGGTTTTTCTCCGTTGCGCAAGTGATGCTACTATTTGTCCCGGTGCGGGGAGCCTTGCAGACGGTAGTGGCGACTTGGTATGCGCAGAATTTCCTGAGCCTCTTTTTGGCCCCATTGGCGGTGGCTTCGCTCTATTATTTGCTGCCAAAGATTAAAGGTCGTGTGATCCCGAGCTATGATTTTGCGATCTATGGCTTTTGGTCATTGCTGTTGTTTGGCACCTGGATGGGTGGGCGGCATCTGGTGGGTGGACCATTCCCAGCATGGATTCCTACAATGGCTATTGTCGCGTCTGCCCTCGTGCTATTTCACCACTTGATTCTTATCGTTAACCTCAGGGGCGTATTCGATAATGGTGGCAGTAATGTCCTGAAATTCGCGGCGTTTGGTTTCGCCGGATATTTGCTGAATGGTTTGGTTGACGTGGTTTTCTCCTCACGAGCTCTGGCGGTTGTCACGCAATTCACTTATTTTCAGCAAGCTCATCTCCAACTTTGTTTGGCCGCCTTTTCGATGATGGTTTTCGCCGCGATATATTTTCTGGCACCGCGTTTAGCCGGAACAGCTTGGCCTTCAACCGCACTGATACGGACACACTATTTGGCCTCAAGCATCGGATTTATCGTGTTGATTATCAGTTTGGCGATCGCCGGGTGGCGTCAGGGAATTGATCTGGGGCAGGCGAAAGTATCGTTTCAGACTATGGCCGAACATGCCCGCCCATGGTTGTTGGTCGCCACTGCCGCGCAGGCGCTGTTGATATTGGGAAACATTGCTTTGGGTATTAACTTTGTCCGCCTGATATTCACTAAATCAACGACGGAATCCATAAATCAATTTCAGCAACCCCAGGCATTGGAGGTATCTGCCTCATGAAAAATGGATTTTGGTTTTTCTTTGGTCTTTTCTTTGTGCTCGCCCTTTCATGGGCAGGGCTGGTCTTGGGCACGCAATCTCAACTGGGTGATCTGGCGCCTCATTATGACGATCTTGAAGGGAAGTCATTCCCGGAGCGAGCCAGTGGACTGGCTTCCCGCGGGCAGTTGGTTTATCAGGATTTGGGCTGCGCGGCTTGCCATACCCAGCAAGTTCGTCGACCCGATTATGGATCCGACAAGGCTCGCGGCTGGGGTGACCGTCAAAGTGTCGCGCGTGACTATGTGCAGCAATCCCGCCCCCTGTTGGGCAATT
>DFDG01000196.1:5677-19471 GCA_002367815.1 Opitutaceae bacterium UBA3033
CTCGAATCGGTCCCGATTTAGCCAATTATGGAGTTAGGGCAAAAACAGAAAATCTAGATGCTGCCGGCCTGCTGGCCTATCTCTACAATGGCACCGATGAAATGCCCTCTTATCGGTTTCTCTTTGAGCAGAGAATGATCGTGGGTGAGGCTTCACTTAACGCTTTGCAGGGAGTGGCGGCCGCCGGTTACGAATTGGTCCCCACCGAACGTGCGGTGACTTTGGTCGCCTATTTACTGAGCCTTAAACAAACTTATGAATTTTCAGAGGCGCGCCCATACACGCCAACTGCATCCGCGGAAGGAGCACACGAATGAGTGCTGAACATCCAGATGATTCTCGATTGGAACAAGCGGCTGCAACCGATGACAGTCTGATTTCTGCGCATGATAAAGCCTCATCTGGAGAGCCAGATACGCATGCTCAATATCGTTTGCTGCCCCTCGCATTATTATTTGCCTTCAGTGGTTTGATCTTTGTTGGCGGCACTTATTTGAACCGCTACTCCGGTCATTTTCATGGCGATATTTTTGATGAACGGCAACTGCCGGGCTCAGGGGAAGCAACCGTAAGAACGATCGATCCCGTCGTGCTTGGTCAAAAACAGTATAACCTCGCCTGTGTGACTTGCCATATGCCGAACGGGCAGGGATTGCCCAATGTTTATCCACCGCTTGCTGGATCAGAGTGGGTTGTAGGTTCCGAGGAGCGGGTCATAAAAATCCTCACCCATGGTTTGAAGGGTCCGGTCACAGTTATGGGTAACACCTACAATGTCGCGGCCATGCCTGCTTTTGGGCAAGTGCCAGGTGGTGGTTACAATTGGAGTGACGAGAAAATTGCGGCGGTGCTTACTTATGTTCGCCAAGCTTGGGGCAACACGGCCGGGCCTATAGACGTCGCAAAAGTTACCGAGATTCGTCTCGCCGGTGCTGACCGCAAGGAATGGACCGAGGCTGAATTGCTCGAAATTCAATAAATTTATAATCCTGCTCAAAGCCGCCCAATTTATTGGGCGGCTTTTTTGTCTGCGCTTGGTCTGCGAGTTATTCGCCCAGCTTTTTGCCGGGCCCCAGAGCGTTTTGCACGTAATCCTGCACTGCCTCTGTCAGCGGTGTCATCTTACGAGCGTAACCCGACCTGCGGAGCTTTCCTATGTCGGCTTTGGTGAAATACTGATATTTCCCTTTCAACACTTCTGGCATGTCAATGAAGTCGATTTGGGGTTCACGATTAAGCGCAGAGAAAATTGCCTTTGTCAGCGTCAGCCAAGTATTGGCTTCGCCAGATCCGAGATTGAACAAGCCATTGGCGCTATATCCGGAATCAGCAAAATGCAGGGTCATTTCAACGGCGTCCTTTACGTATAGGAAATCGCGCATCTGTTCGCCGTCTTTAAAATCGGGATGGTAACTCTTAAATAGTCCCACTTTTCCATTGGCCATGATCTGTTGATACGCCTTGTTGACCAGTGAGCGCATATCGCCTTTGTGATCCTCATTTGGTCCATAAACGTTGAAGTATTTTACGCCCACGATCTGATTCAACCAACCGTTACTTTGGGCATGCAAATCGAAGAGGTGTTTCGAGTAGCCATACATGTTGAGCGGTCGGAGGCGGCCCAAGTCCTTCTCGGTGTCATCCATGCCTTGTGCCCCATCACCATAGGTTGCGGCGGATGAAGCGTAGACAAAACGCGCGCTTTGCTCGAGAGCCCACAGCGCAAGTTCCTTGGTAAACGCAAAATTGTTGTCGATCAGATAGGAGGCATTTCTCTCCGTGGTTGCGGAGCATGCACCCAAGTGGAATACGGCGGAGAATTTACCGAAGGCCGATCCTTTACTGGTCAGTCGATGGCGAAAGGCATCCGCTTCGACGTAATCACTGAATTTTAAGGGCACGAGGTTTCGCCATTTTTCATCGTTCCCGAGAATGTCCGTGACCAATATGTCGGAGTGCCCTCTTTGATTTAACGCCCAAACCAGTGCACTGCCGATGAATCCGGCTCCACCGGTAATAAGAATTCTGCCGTTTAGTGCGTTCATGTTTCTTGGGACAATTCGCCGGCCCGTATTTTAGCCGCCGAGACGGCATCTCTCATCAAGCCTCGAAAGTTGCCGGCTTTCATTTTGTTTAATCCCGCCAGGGTGGTGCCGTTGGGCGAGGTGACTTGGTCGCGTAAAATATTTGGATCTTCATCGGTGCGCGCCATCAATCTGGCTGAACCCAAGAGGGTTTCAACCACCAGTATTTTTGCGGTAGTGGGTTTCAACCCGACATTTATCGCTGATTCCAGCATTGCAGATGCGAATTCAAAAACAAACCCTGACCCACTGGCGCTCACCGCGGTGACGGCATCCATTTGGTCTTCTTCCAGTTGGATGGTTCTGCCCAGTGCTCCCAATAGGTTGTTCACTTTATCCAAATCGGAAGGGGCGAGTGGATCATGTGAACACCACGCTGTTATACCTGCGCCGATTCTCCCGGGGGTGTTTGGCATGGCTCGAACCCAGTTACGCGCCAGAGGCAATACGCGCTTGATGTTGGCCAGAGATTTTCCCGAGAGCACTGAAATCACCAACTTTCCCTGGGCGAGTTGATTCAAGGTGGGATCGATCAACGATAGATGCTGGGGCTTGAATGCGATGATCAGGATGTCCGCGCCTGCGAGTAATTCCACCAGTGAACGAGCCTGAGTTATTCCAGTGCGAACAGCCAGTTTTGCCGCAGATTGTCCACTGGGCGAAAAACAACACAGGTCACCGGGTGTGACCAAATTTTTGGCCAGCATGCCTTCAGCGATGGCAGATGCCATATTTCCAGCGCCAAGGAATGCTATCTTATTCATCGGAAGTAATATTCTTGCGGATGGGTTTTTCGACCGGGTGCACCAAAATCGTTTGGGTGCCGCCGCCGGGTCGATCATGCAACGTGGCTTCACCGCCCAGATTTCGCAGGGCATGTCGCGCAATGGTCAGACCCATGCCAACGCCAACGGTGTTTTTTGAGCTGATGAACGGTTCGAAAATGTGATCACGTATTTCGGGATCAAGGCCCCGGCCCTGATCCTCCACTGTGATTTCAACCACTTTGGCTTCGGAATTTTTCTCAATCAGTTTGGTGTTGATCCATATGGGTCTGGGCTCGCCGGGCCGACTATCATAACTCTCCCATGCATTGATTAGAACCTTCGCCAATACTTCCTCGAAGCTTTCAATATTACTATCCATGGGTAGGTCGCCCAACGGGTTTGTGACCATTACTGGTGTATCTTTACGATACTCTGATTGAAACCGTAGCACTCCACCGTCAATCAACGTCTGCAGGCCAGCCTTGGATAGCGGCGGGCGAATCTTTACTACCAAAGAGCTGAGTTGCTTGATGATTGAAACAATCCGTTGAACGGCATCTTCAACATGCTGGGCATTTTTTTTCACCTGCTCAGGTTTGTCATAGTAGGCCTTCACCAGATCCAGATATCCGATTACGACTCCCAGTAAATTGTTAAGATTATGCGCGATTCCTTGGGTCACTGCACCAATGGTGGCTGCGCGTCGTGATTCGAGCAACCGTCGTTGCAGATCGACTATTTCCCGGTTGATGGCGACGAATCTCAATTGGGTCTGAACTCGGGCCAAGGTCTCATCCAGATCAATGGGCTTTGTAATATAATCGACCGCCCCAACGCCAAGTCCCTCAAGTTTGCCTTCTTTGGACGTCCTTGCGGTGATAAATATCACGGGAATGGATCGTGTCTCTTCACTGGCCTGCAGCCTTTGGCAAACTTCAATCCCGTCCATGTCGGGCATCATCACGTCGAGCAGAATCAAATCCGGTTTTTCATCGGCTACGGATCGCAAAGCCTCCATGCCATTGTAGGCCGCGGTAACCCTAATGCCTTCACGTTCAAGTTTGCTCCTGAGCAGCTGAACATTGATTGGCTGGTCATCAACAACCAGAATATTGGGAGTGGCCATTGGAAATCAGGAAAAGACCGTAGTTGAAACTAGGCAACTGCGCTTTCGTAATTAGACTGAGTTGGGCAATCGCTGGCGATACGCCTTGACCGTATTGCTCATTAACATGGCTACGGTCATCGGACCAACCCCGCCTGGCACAGGTGTTATCTGACTGGCTATCTGCGAGACTGCTTCGAAATCTACATCTCCCACCAATCGGTAACCACTTTTTTTGGTGCTATCGGTGACGCGATTTATTCCTACATCGATCACCACGGCTCCGGGTTTGACCATATCGAGAGTCACGAATTGGGGGCGACCAATGGCAGCGATCAAAACATCGGCCTGGCGCGAGATTTCAGCAAGATTACTGGTGCCGGAGTGGCAGATCGTGACGGTTCCGTTGGCGCCGGATTTTTTTTGAAGCGCCAGAAGCGCGACGGGCTTTCCCACCAAGAGACTGCGTCCAATCACAACGACATGCTTGCCCTTCAAGTCCACCCCACCACGAGCAAGCAGTGCCATGATTCCTGCCGGTGTGCATGAGACAAAGCCGGTATCATCGTCCTGCGCCACTTTGCCCAAATTCATCGTGCCAAGACCGTCGACATCCTTTTCGGGAGCAATACCCCGGAAAATCAGCAATTCGTCAATATGCTTGGGCATGGGAGACTGTATTAAAATTCCATCCACCGTTTCGTCGTTGTTTAAATCCTCGATAATCTTGGCGAGTTCAGATTGGGAAATAGTCACGGGTGGCAGAATCACTCTGCTTTCGATACCAATCTCGGCCGCGGTCTTCTCCTTTTTTCTAACATAGGAAACCGACGCGGCATCTTCGCCGACGCGGACCAAGGCAATACAGGGTTTGCGGCCGCTTAAGGTGGCTACTTCGGCCTTTAGTTCGGCAATGATAGTCGAGGCGACTTGGTTTCCATCGATCAGTTTCATAAATAATCAGTCCTGTATATCCGTATGCCCAATATTCCTGCCCTTTTTATTTCAAACGCATGTTATCCACTTGAATGACGATGTTCTTGCCATCGGCCATGGATTTCGGAGCTCCATAAACGACCACTTCACGATTGGCGAAGTCTTCGATTTGGGTGGTCTGCATTATTTTGGAGACGTCCAAATAAGCATAGCGCACACCGGCGGGGTCATTCAGCTGCCAATCATGGGGCCGGCGTGGACTGAATGGTCTTCGAGTTGTGACAAATTTCCCCTGAAAGAGACGGGGTAGAGAGCTCGCTCCAGTTTGGCTCAAATCGGGGGAGGGTTCCGTTGGAATTACAACATATGGACCTTTGCCAAAAATTGAGGCTGGATCATTGGCAACTTGGGTTTGGTTGGTCATAGCTGTATTCTCCATATCGACTAAAACCGGGGAGGAAATAGGGTCGATATGTTTGGCATTCGCTTGGATGTAACCGGTGACGGCTTTGTCCAATTTCACCTGCGTCCATTTGCCATGAAGACCCGTTATGCTGGTTTTGTCACCTGCTTCCATGAGGCTCAACACTCCGGAATTGGCCATTGGTTCGAGATGGATGGAAGTGCCGGGTTTGATATGAAGACCTTTATCGATATCCTTGTTTTGAACATAGGCCTCGAATGGACCCGGCACTTTGATTGCCATCCATCCTGCGGGTGTCCCGGCCTGAGTGCTCAGATCAGCGTGTTGGGGCTCGGTTCCATGAGGCAGCACCCGAATCACGGCTGCGCTGCTGTCGGGTTGAGTGTGAACTGCGGTGGGTGCACCCAGGGGCAGAGCGTGGGTTGAGACTGTAATCGCCAGTAATGAAAGGGTGGTGAAGAGACGTTTATTCATTTGTTCGAGCTGCTTGTTTCCTTGCTCCACTATCGTGGGGACGAGGTGATTTGAAAAGTAATGAGATGTCCTTGGTAGAAAGTTGTTTCATCGCACGCAATGGGATTCCCTTCAACCGGAAGGAACCGATTTGATAGCGACGTAGCCGCTTTACATCATGTCGCAAGGCAATGAACAGCTGACGAATTTCCCGTTTTTTACCATGGTGCATATGCACATCCAGACTCGTTGAAGTCTTTGCTGAACTCGGGTTGACCAAGGCCGCGCTCTCTACTTTCAAGCGTTCGCCCTCAATGATCACTCCCCGCAATAATTGTGGGATTCGAGCCGCTGGGTAAGGTTGTTTCAGAACCACGTGATAACGTTTCACGACCGTGTTGGACGGATGCATCAGTCGATTGGCCAAGTCTCCATCTGTAGTCAAAATGACCAATCCCTCGCTGTCTTTGTCCAATCGTCCTGCGCAAAAAAAGCGGTAACGTGAAAATTCCTTTGGGATCAGTTCGAAAATAGTCTCCGGATTGTGCGGATCATCATTGGAACACACCAAGCCGCGGGGTTTGTGCATGGCCAGAGTCAAACGGGGTTGACTGGAACGGACTGATTTTCCCATGACCGTTACTTTATCCTCGGTAGGGTTAATTTTTTGACCTATCGTGGCCATTTTACTGTTAACCCAGACCTCTCCTTCCGAAATCAGAGTCTCAGCAGCTCGACGTGAGCAGATGCCTGCGTCGGCCAGATATTTTTGTAAGCGAATGGACTCGAGTGTGCTCATGGAACGGCCCAGTTGGCGGTATATTTCATCAGGGAGCAAGCTCTTGCCATCGAACTCAAACAAAGGCTTGCGCGAGGTTAGGCGGCCGCGCTTCATGTGGGCAATCATGTCATCGGACACTGCCTATCTCCTACCCACGAAGGATAACCCATTTTCTGCCCATATTTCGGAAAGTAGAATGTTAAGCAAACCGGGCTCAACCAAAGATACCCGACATTTCGTGGTGAATATTGCAGGTAGTGGTTTGAGCTATAATACGGGTGACTCGTTGGGTATATTTGCCTCCAACCGGGAATCTGAGGTCAACGAGATCATCAGTTTGCTGGGAGCGAATGAGGAGGAAATGGTCACCCCTTTGCGGGCCACTTCACCGGTTAATTTGCGATTGGCCCTTATGTCCGGACTTGATCTGGATGGTCCGACCAGAAAAACGGTCGAGGTTTTCGCGGCCAAAGTGACTGATCAAGCCCAGAAAGCCCAACTTGAGGCTCTGCTTGCGCCGGAAGCAAAAGAGGAACTGGGCGAATTTCTTTACCAAAGAAATTTCGTGGATTTCCTGGCTGAATATCCCACGGCCAAGTTTTCCCCGCAGGAGTATGTCGTCATGCTCCGCCGTTTAATGCCCCGACTTTATTCCATCGCCTCGTCACCGAAAGTATTTCCGGATGAGGTTCATTTGACGGTCGCAGTGGTCCGATACACCACGAATCAGCGTGATCGGGTGGGGGTTTGCTCATCGTTCATGGCTGATCGGGTGAGTGAAAACATCACCCCCGTCCCGGTGTTTGTTTCTCATTCACATTTTGGTCCACCGGAAGATGGAAGCAAAGACTGTGTCATGGTGGGACCCGGCACCGGAATCGCGCCATTTAGGGCGTTTGTGCAAGACCGAGTGGCGAGCAAGGCGAGCGGTCGTAATTGGGTCTTTTTGGGTGATCAGAAAAAAGCCACCGATTACCTGTATGAAGAGGAATGGACCGAATATTTGGCACAGCATCATGTTACCCGACTGGACCACGCTTGGTCCCGCGATCAATTGATGAAGATTTACGTGCAGGATCGAATGCGTGAAAATGCGGCTGAAATTTGGTCGTGGATCAAAGGTGGATCATATTTTTATGTTTGCGGTGATGCCAAACGCATGGCGAAGGATGTAGATGCTGCTTTGCATGGAATTATCGCCGTTGAAGGCGGGATGGACAGTGCGACAGCGACTGAATACATCAAACAGATGAAGAAAGATAAGCGCTATCAGCGTGATGTTTACTAACCCTTAATAAATACATGAGTAACACATTCAATAATCGAACCGCGTTGGTGACCGGTGCCGGTCGTGGTATTGGGCGGGCAATAGCAGAAACATTGGCTGGTCACGGGGTGACCGTGATCTGTGTTTCCAAATCGGCCGAATCCTGTGGAGGGGTCGCGGACGCCATCACAGCCAGTGGTGGCAAAGCCAAGGCTCTTGCCGTGGATGTATCCGACGGGGCCGCGATTGCTCAGGCCGCAGAAACTTTATTGGGCGAGTTTCCCATCATTGATATTCTGGTTAACAATGCCGGTATCACACGTGACGGATTGTTATTTCGCATGAGTGATTCCGATTGGAATGACGTTATCTCGACCAACTTATCGAGTTGTTTCCATTGGTGTAAGCACCTTGCGAGACCAATGACTCGTGCCCGTTGGGGCCGTATTGTAAATATTGCTTCCGTAAGTGGGATCATGGGCAATGCCGGGCAGGCCAACTATTCGGCCGCCAAAGCGGGTATGATAGGCCTGACCAAGACATTAGCCCGTGAATTTGCCTCCCGCAGTGTCACCTGTAACGCTGTGGCACCTGGCTTCATCAAAACCGATATGACCAGTGAATTTGTTAACAACGCCGATATTTCAGCCAAAATTCTTGAAGCAGTGCCATTGAAACGCTTCGGGGAAGCGGCTGATATCGCTAATATGACAGCCTATCTTGCCTCTGAAGAGGCGGGATACATTACCGGCCAAGTTTTTACCGTTGACGGCGGCATGGCGATGTGAAGCCTGCTACAAAGAATTATTCACCACATGGCTGACCAAAAAACCATAGAACAACGCGTTAAGGAAATCATCGTTAACCAGCTTAACGTGAACGAGGAGCAAATTACACCTACTGCTTCTTTCCTCGACGACCTCGGCGCAGATTCACTCGACACCGTCGAACTAATCATGGCTTTTGAGGAGGAGTTTAAGGACGAGATCAAGGGAGAGATTCCTGAATCTGATGCCGAAAAACTTCAGACAGTTGGACAAGTGACCGACTACATCAAAGCCAAAGCCGGAGCGCAGTAAGGTTTCATTTATTTTGGCGTTCTACCGCTTTCCTCAAGGAATAGACGGTAGGACGCCTTTTTGGTTTTAAGAAACCCACTTATTGCCTGTATCAGACCCACATGTACGATCTATCAACAAGACGGGTAGTAGTGACCGGACTTGGAGTCGTGACGTCGATTGGCCATAATGTTAATGATTTCTGGTCATCTTTGCTGGCGGGTAAAAGTGGCATCAGTCGTCTGACGCATTTTGATCCGACCGATTTTGGCAGCCAGATTGGAGCGGAAGTTTTGGATTGGGATGTCGCGGCGCATATGGATCCGAAAGATGCCAGGCGCAACGACCGCTATACCCAATTTGGCTTTGTAGCTTCAAAGCAAGCGGTGAAAGACTCCGGCTTGAATGTGACCAGTGAAAATGGGGATAGAATCGGGGTCATGATTGGCAGTGGCATTGGGGGAATGCATACGTATGAAACCCAACTAAAAACTCTTTGGGAACGTGGTCCGAGGAAAGTGTCTCCATTTACAATTCCGGCTCTGATTGGCAACATGTGTGCTGGATTGGTGGCTATCGAATATGGTGCGCGCGGACCTAACTTTGCTTTGGTTTCTGCTTGCGCCACCGGCTCCCATGCTATCGGTGAGGCGGCCCATGCCATCAGGCGGGGAGATGCTGATGTGATGATTGCGGGTGGCAGTGAGGCCGCCATCACGCCTTTCGCTTATGCGAGCTTTTGTGCGATGAAAGCCATGAGCACTCGCAACGACACCCCTCAGACTGCCAGTCGGCCTTTTGAGAAAAACCGCAATGGTTTTGTGATGGGTGAAGGAGCGGGAATATTGGTGTTGGAATCCCTGGAACATGCTCAGGCTCGTGGAGCACGGATTTATTGTGAGGTTACCGGCTATGCTGCGACCTGTGATGCTTTTCATATCACGCAGCCGGATCCTGAAGGAAGGGGATTGTCGCTCTCAATGACCCGGGCACTGGCGAGTAGTGGGCTAGAACTCGGTGATATTGATTACATCAATGCCCATGGCACTTCCACGCCTTACAATGACAAATTTGAGACGCTGGCGATAAAGAAGGTTTGGGGTGATCTCGCCTATAAGATACCGGTTAGTTCGACCAAATCCATGACTGGGCACTTGTTGGGTGCCGCTGGCGGCATTGAATCTGTTATATGCGTGAAGACCATCGAGTCGGGTATGATGGCACCTACAATCAACCTTGAGGAGCCAGATCCGGAATGTGATTTGGATTATGTACCCAATGTGGCCAGAAAAGCTGATATTCGCACAGTGTTAAGCAACAACCTCGGTTTTGGTGGCCAGAATGCTTCCCTGATCTTCAGAGCGCTTTAGTTATCAATCCACCGACTGGATAGTGTGATAGACCGCAGAATTGAGAATATTCAGGGCTACTGCGCTTTGAGCTGTGGGCATAAAAAACCCGCAGATGATAAGTCCGCGGGTCAGAAATAGGGATTATGGAATAATCTTAAGCTTTTTGCACCAATCCGGCTTTGATCGCCTTCACGGAAACGAGCATCCGTTTGGTGCCACCATTGGGCAATTTAACGCGGATGCGTTGAAGGTTGGGACGAAACTTGCGCGATGTGATACTCGTCACGTGCGTGCCGATACCGCCGCTTTTCTTGCTTTGTCCCTTACGATTGATGGAGCTACCTATGGTGGGGCGCTTACCAGTGATTGCACAAATTCTTGCCATAGTTCGAGTGGTTAAAAGGTTGTGAGTAAAGGTCTACGCTCACTTGAAGCAAGGGGAATTTGAACAATCTTTCATGGTGCTGATCTTATCGCATGCAAGACTTGGAATTTTTGGCCAAGATATGAAGGGTGAATCAGTTGTGTAAGCGCCAGTTTACGCCTGCTCAGGTGTTTCGCCTCAGAGGTAGTGACATCTTGCAGCAGGGAAGCAGCGTGATGAATGAAGAACGATTCCTGTGACTCCAAAATCGGCCCGGAAAATTCATGTCTTGTTAGAGCGGCTGACAACCAATCCCAGCATACGTGACAAGTGAGGTCCTGACCACCTGGGTGGGCCAGTAAATCATTTGACTGAGCGTGACGAAAATAAGCTCTAACTGTCCCTTGGGGTGTTGCGCGGATGAGTTCCTCCCAGGGCTTGCCGTAGTCTATAGCAATGAACAATCCGTGCCATGGTTGGTTGAGGATAACATGCAATAGACTGACCGCTGCCTGCGGCGCATCCAAAATGTAGCCCTCGGCTACATCAGAGGGGAGGTAGGGCGGAGTATCGCCAAGGGGCAACTCAACCTCA
Organism: Opitutaceae bacterium UBA3033; assembly: GCA_002367815.1. Lineage (GTDB taxonomy): Bacteria > Verrucomicrobiota > Verrucomicrobiia > Opitutales > Opitutaceae > Cephaloticoccus. Next base: position 16,863 of record DFDG01000196.1, read on the forward strand.
AACAATCTGTCGTCAGCACAACCTACCCCAAGTTCTCGCCATATTCCGGTTTTAAAAATGAAACGCCGACATGGTTGGGCATCGAACAACTCATTCGAAAAAACTACGCACATGCCATCCAATTCCATGGCTTCTCCTAGTTGTATCGTGCTTGTGGCGCTGAAGGGGTGGACAACATTTGCCATGACTCCACCAGTAGGTTCACAACCAATTTCAACGAAAGTGCACTTTGAGGCCATCTTTGTCCCAATGATTTCTGTGACCGCGGCAGCTATGAGCTCACCAAACAAACTGCCTGAGGTGGTGGCGGTATAAAAGTCACTCTCCTTTCCGTAACCGATTCGCGATTTGGCCTTCCGGTAGTAACCCAATTCTTCGTCATAGAGGGCTAGCTTCATGAAACTTTCAAACGACATCACCCCATTACTTCCCGCCTCTGTGCGAAAGCGGTTGATGAATTCTACTGGAGGGGCTGCTCCTGGCAGGTTGTCGGATGATCCCATTTACAAACCGAAGCAGATGCACACAGTCACGGCTATGCTCAAACGCATTCTTACATTACTTGCCGGTGCCTCGCTGGGAATTTTACTTTCCTTGATGGCGTTTCAGGTGGCCGCAGTATGGGGTTTTTGGCCAAACCGCGAACTCAATCGCTCGGCTGATTATGTGCGCAATGTGCTTGAATTGGTGAATGAAAATTACGTGGAAGCCAGTGAGGCCGAATACGACCGGCTCGCTCGCAAGGCTATTCAAGGAGTGATTGAGTCACTTGATCCGCACTCGGAATTTATGGCGGCGGACGCCTTTGGACAATTGGAAGACGATTTGGATGGGGATTTTTGTGGTATTGGCGTGCAGGTAGAACTGCGAAATGACAAGATTATGGTCATCGCCCCCATTGCCGGCTCTCCAGGTGAACGAGCAGGAATTTTACGCGGAGACGAGATTGTGAGTGTAGATGGCCGCATTATTAATGCCAAATCTCCCATGGATGATGCCATCAGTCGTTTGCGAGGTAAACCGCACACCTCCGTGAAGGTTGGTATTCATCGACCCACCTCGGACAAGAATATCGAATTAACTTTGGTGCGAGAGGTTATTAAGGTCGAAAGTGTGCGCGTCGTGCAGTTATTCGACGGACATATCGGCTATATCCAACTTGTGGATTTTTCCGCCCGAACCGGGGAGCAGTTTTCAGCGGCACTGCAAAGTCTGTTGGATCAAAATGCCGATGCCCTGATTCTTGACCTGCGCAATAATCCCGGAGGTCTGCTCGAGGCTGCCGTGGAAGTCGCTGAAGTGTTCTTCCCTAAGGGAGAACTGGTGGTTTACACCCAAGGGCGTAAACAGGACGACCGGGAGGATTTTGTATCCGAATTGTCGTCGCGCCCGATCCGGATTCCGATGGCCGTGATCATAAATTCGGGAACTGCCAGTGCGGCTGAAATAGTCACCGGTGCACTTAAGGATACCAACCGGGCCGTGGTGGTGGGTGAACGCTCATTCGGCAAAGGATCGGTGCAAACCATCTACAAACTTAGAAATGGCGAAGGCATGCGTATCACGACGGCCCGTTATTATACTCCCAGTGGTTTGAGTATCCATGGCAAAGGTATCGCACCCAATGTTGAAATCATCATGTTACCTGAGGAAGATAACAAACTCCGCTTGCAGCGGGTTCGAAACGACGTGATCAACCAAAATGAATTCAAGGAGCGATTTGGCTTCACGCCCATCGTGGACCGACAGTTGGAGGCCGCCATAGATATTTTGAAAGGGGTGAGCATGTTGAATTCCCGTGTCGGAAGCGTTGGTAAACCTACACCCTGATCATGATCTTGGCTTTGGAAAGTTCTTGTGATGAAACCGCGGTCGCACTGTTTGATCCCTCTCTTGGTATCTTGGGCGAGTGGATTCATAGCCAGATTGTATTGCATGAGAAATATGGTGGCGTCGTGCCCGATCTGGCCACCCGCGAACATGTGCGAAATTTTCCGCCCTTGCTTGAGCAGCTCCGGATTTCGCATGGCTTTGAAAGGGTTACCGAGGTAGCCGTTACGCAAGGACCCGGGCTCGCTGCTTGTTTGGCTATTGGTGTGGCCGCGGCCAAAGCGCTATCACTGGAATTGAAAGTCCCTTTGCTAGGAGTTAATCACCTGCGAGCCCATGCCTTTTCTCCTTTTATTGGACTGCATGCCTCCGCACCTTCTGCATTTGAACGCGCATTGACAAATTTATTGCCGCATTTGGGTTTGGTGGTATCGGGGGGCAATACGTTGCTGATCAATATCGGGACCGATTGTCGTATTCGGATTATTTCGACTACCCGGGACGATGCGGCTGGTGAGGCTTTAGACAAAGGCGCAAAACTACTTGGGCTGGGGTATCCTGGAGGGCCATTGGTGGAAAAGATGGCCATTAATGGTGACGCTCGTGCCTTTGATTTTCCCCGGGGAATTGGTCGGCGTGATGCTTTGGATTTTAGTTTCTCAGGATTGAAGACCAGTTTGCGTTATCAATTGGAAAAAATGACCGAGAAGGAGGTCAAAGACCAGATAGCAAATTTATGCGCCAGTTATCAACAGGCCGTCATAGATGCCCTGATTCGC
>DFDG01000196.1:19663-19973 GCA_002367815.1 Opitutaceae bacterium UBA3033
CCGTCATAGATGCCCTGATTCGCAAATTGAGTTTCGCGTTTGAGCAGGATGATTACTCAAGCATCGGACTTTCGGGAGGGGTCGCGAACAACTCACTCCTTCGATCTACTCTCGCCATGGTGGCGCATAAAAAGGGGGTGCCACTATACATGGCTGAGCCGTGCCACACGGGGGACAACGCAGGCATGATTGCATTTTCAGGATGGCTGGATCGAACTGGTGTGGATCGATCCTCCGGTATGTCGATGACGATTCATCCCAATGCGTCTCCGGACAATGTGGTCACCGAAGTTACTCAACTGTAATCACG
>DFDG01000196.1:20186-20742 GCA_002367815.1 Opitutaceae bacterium UBA3033
TAAATTACTCGGCAAAATCCCCAATTCCTCACGATATTTGGCTACGGTGCGTCGGGCGACCTTCAGGCCTTTGTCTTGTAATTTGCTGACGATGGTTTGGTCGGATAAAGGTGACGATTTGTCCTCAACCGTGACGAGATCGGCAATGAGTTCTTTGACGCTGGTGTTGGAAACGGTGGCGCCACTTTCAGCCTGATAGCCAGTGGTAAAAAAATATTTGATATCAAATACCCCATGGGGGGTTTTGATATATTTATTAGCGATGGCCCGACTGACCGTTGTTTCGTGGACCCCGACGATATCCGCCACCTGCGTCATAGTCAGCGGTTTGAGTTGGGAAACACCTTGTTCAAAAAAATCCAATTGGGCTTTGAGGATTTCTCTCGTGATTCGTTCGATTGTGCGTTGGCGCTGTTCAATCGAATCGATGAGAAATTTACCGGCCCGCATTCTTTCGCGCAAATAATCCCGCTCGGGTTTCGATAGGGTGCCCTTGGCGATCATTTCCCGATAAGTATTTGAGATCCGCAGTCGGGGGATGTAATCGCTGTTAAGG
>DFDG01000063.1:0-3768 GCA_002367815.1 Opitutaceae bacterium UBA3033
CATGGTCATCGGCATCGAACTGGGCCGGCACCAGCCGACTCATGATGGCCGCTTGGGAAGAGTTGTCCGCCATGGGGCCACTCATCTGCCGGAAACGGCTGGCATTCCAGAGCTTGTTGCAAAAGTTTTTTCCACCCTCGATCCGGTCTTCCTGAAAACGAATATCCTGCCCTTGCGGTGCGATGGAGATGATGCCGAAACGCAAACCATCCGCGCCGTATTTGGCGATCAGGTCGAGCGGGTCGGGTGAATTGCCGAGCGACTTCGACATCTTGCGCCCCTGCTGATCCCGGATAATGCCGGTGAAGTAGACATTCTTAAATGGGATGCGTCGTTCCAGAGATTCGCCGGGTCGGGTGAATTCCAAGCCAGCCATGATCATGCGAGCCACCCAGAAAAAGATAATGTCAGGTCCCGTGACCAAGGTCGTCGTCGGGTAAAACGAATCAAAGCCCGACTTCTTCATTTCCGCCACATCCGGCCAACCCATGGTCGCAAAGGGCCAAAGCCAGGAAGATGCCCAAGTATCGAGCACGTCCTCTTCCTGCACCCAATTTTCGGGATCGGTCGGGCCTTCGAGGGAAACGTGTAACTTGGTGGGATCGCGCAATTCCGCTTCGGTGAGTTTTTCCACCACCAAACCCTTGCGATACCAAACCGGGATGCGATGCCCCCACCACAATTGGCGACTGATACACCAGTCCTGCAAGTTGCCCAGCCAGTGCAGGTATACCTTGGACCAACGTTCCGGGTAGAATTTGATATGACCTTCGCTGACGGCTTTTTTGGCTTCCTCTATCCGGGGATATTTCATCCACCACTGCCAGGTCAGTCGGGGCTCGATTGGCACGTCGGCGCGTTCCGAATAACCGACATTATTTTCATAAGTTTCAGTTTCGACCAGAGCGCCTGATGCCTTCAGTAATTCCGCAGCTTTTTTGCGGCCATCGAACCGGTCCAAGCCTGACAATTCCGGACCGGCCAATTCATTCAACGAACCATCGCCATTTAATACATCAATGGTGGGCAGGCCATGCCGTTGGCCGATTTCGTAATCCACCTTGTCGTGTGCGGGGGTGATCTTGAGTGCGCCGGATCCAAACTCCTTGTCCACCGCTGAATCACCGATGATCGGGATATCGGCTACAGGGCCCAATGGACGCCGCACCATCTTGCCAATAAGTTTAGTGTAACGTGGATCTTCGGGATGCACCGCGATCGCCACGTCACCGGGAATCGTCTCCGGTCTCGTGGTCTTTACGGTGATGTATTGACCGGGTTGATCGACCAACTCGTAGCGCACTTGCCAGAGGAAACCCTTGGAAGGCTTCATGATAACCTCTTCGTCTGATAATGCCGTTTGTGAAACCGGACACCAATTTACCATGCGTTTGCCGCGGTAAATATAGCCTTTTTGAAAGAGGTCCACAAATACTCCCAGCACCGCCTTGGAATAGATCGGATCCATCGTGAAATGCGTGCGATCCCAGTCACAGGATGCGCCTAAGCGACGGAGCTGTTCCAGAATAATACCGCCTTTATCTTCGCGCCATTCCCAGACTTTCTCGACAAATTTCTCCCGACCGTAGTTGTGGCGGGTCTGTTTCTGTTTCCGCATTTCGCGTTCCACCACGGTTTGGGTCGCAATGCCCGCATGATCAGTCCCGGGCAACCAAAGCGCGGCTTTGCCTTCGATTCGCGCCCGACGAATCAGCACATCCTGAATCGTATTGTTGAGCACATGACCCATCGTCAGCACCCCGGTCACATTGGGCGGAGGAATGACAATAGAGTAAGGTTTCTTGCCGGCCTCGGGTTTACCCGAAAAAGCTCCGGTCGCCAACCAGGCGGCATACCATTTTTTTTCAATATCAGCAGATTCGTAACTCTTGGAAATTTCGGTCATGGGCGGTCTGAAATAGGGAAGCGCACAACAAACCTTTCGGCAAGGTTTGAGGCAAGTGGTTAAATCCCCTCGCCCGGGACCAATTTTTCATTCCACTATGCGAGCTCCATGGCCGAATCCTCCCCGCCCAATGACTTAGAGACCCTGAACCTGCCGCTCGCCGCCGCCGGAGCCGAGCGGTTGGCCATCTGCAAGGCGTATCTGGAAGCTAGCACCGTCCATCTGCAGCACAGCCACACCCAAGGCACATCGGGACTGCAACTGGTCCAAACCCGAGCGGCAGTCATGGATGTGCTACTGGCACAATTATTCAATCACGCGATCCAGCATTATAAGAACCGTCATGGCACCCTGCCCGCCCCGGTCGCCTTGGTGGCTCTGGGTGGTTATGGCCGGAGTGAACTCAATCCGCTAAGCGATATTGATCTGATGTTTTTGTATCCGACAAAAACCCAAGCGGCTGCGATCAAGCCCCTCCAAGAGCATCTCACCAACGAAATACTTTACCCACTATGGGATTGCAACCTGAAGGTCGGTCACTCCACCCGCAACGTGGACGAAGTATTCGTCGAGGCGCGCAAGGATATCCAGACAAAGACCGCCTTGCTCGAATCGCGCCTCATCGCGGGTTCCTCCACCCTATACGATACGTTTGCCCACGCATATCGCAGTTTTTATTCCACCGAAAAACCCAAGGAATACATTGCCCAGCGTTTGAACGACCAGGCCAGCCGCCGGACAAAACATGGCGACACGGTTTTCCTGCAAGAGCCGGATATTAAAAATGGCATGGGTGGTCTGCGCGACTACCAAAACGCCCTTTGGATGGCACGGGTCAAACTGGGCATCACCAACATGGCTGAATTGGCGACGCAAAGTTATCTGCGAGTGGAGGACGTTGACGAATTCAACAAGTCGTATGATTTTCTCCTGCGCGTGCGCAACCAGTTGCACTTCATGGTCAACCATCCGACCGATGTGCTCGACCTCGAAATCCAACCCCGATTAGCCCGCAATCTGGGTTACAACGGAGACAATGATTTGGCCTTGGTTGAGGACTTCATGCAGGAGTATTACCGGGCGGCCCGCGCAATCTACCGACTGTCCAAGCTGGTTGAAACCCGGCTGGCCTTGACGCTGGAACAGCCGGAAAATGATCAGATATCATTTCGGGAGGTTTTGCGGGCCCAGCGTTTTCAGCGCACCAAGCGACTGGACGGCTTCATTTTGCGGGGCCGCGAACTTGCCGCCGACAAAGCCGATGTATTTGAAGTGGATCCGGTGCGCCTGATTCGCGTATTCCGCCATTGCCAGCAGCTTGATTGCATTCCGGACTTTCTTCTCACCACAAAAATTCACGAAAGCATTCACCTGCTGACAGATGAAGTGATCAAGACGAAGGATGCGTTTGTCAGCTTCAAGGCCATTCTCAGTGAAATCGGTGCGGTTTACCCCAGCCTCAAGCTGATGCATGAACTGGGAGTGCTCGGAAAAGTGATCCCGGAATTTGAAGGGCTCAACTGCCTGGTGCAGCACGAGTATTACCATCGCTACACGGCGGATGTGCACACCCTTAATACCATCAGAGAGCTTGACCGGATTTTCTCCGAAGCCGAACCGATCACCCTTAAATATCGGGAAGCGCTGCACGAAACCGGCGACCCTCCTTTGCTGTATCTTATACTGTTACTTCACGACATCGGCAAAGCAGTTGGCATCCAAGGGCATGCCGAAAACGGGGTGAAAATCGCAGACCCCATTCTGAAAAGATTGGGGGTTTCCTCGGAAAACCGTGCGCTGGTCGCATACATTATTAAAAATCACCTCATCATGGCACGATTCTGGCAGAAGCGTGATATAGT
>DFDG01000063.1:3940-8497 GCA_002367815.1 Opitutaceae bacterium UBA3033
TGGCAGAAGCGTGATATAGATGATCCTCAGACTGCGACAACTTTTGCGGAAATGGTCGAAGAACCCGAAAAACTTCGGCATCTTTACGTCCATACTTTCTGCGATGCCCGCGGCACGGCTGCATCACTTTGGAACAGTTACAAAGACTCCCTCCACACTGCCCTCTACCGCCGGACTTTGGAAAGTTTGGACTTGGGCGACAAGGTTCACGCCCGGAATTTGGCGCGCAAGCATATGATCCAACAGGAAATCATTGATCGTCAACTGCCCGGCATCACCGCCGATGAGGTCATTGCCCATTTTGGTCTGTTGCCCGAGCGATACTCGATCCACACCGATGCGGATGAAATCGCCCTGCACATCCAATTGGTTCATGGGTTGCTCACCAACATTGCGAATGCCGAATCGGTGGGTTCGCTGCGCCCGGTTATTGAGTGGCACAACGATATCAACCGTTCCTACACGGTGGTTAACGTGGTCACGTGGGACCGCGCCGGGCTGTTCTACAAACTGGCCGGCGCATTCAATGTCGCCGGGCTCTCGATTCTCAGTGCCAAGGTCAATTCGCGTTCGGACCATATCGCGATCGACACTTTTTATGTCGTCGAGCCGGGGCGGGGAGTCGTGCAAAGCGCCAACGCGCAGGCGTTGTTCGAAAAGACGATCGAGCAAGCACTCCTGTCCGACAAGGACCTGTATCCACAAATTGTGAAGGAGGCTAACAAGTATATCAGCCGTTATACGCTTGATCCCAACAGTGGTCCCCACACTTCCTTTCCTCCCACGGTCGAGGTATATCATGAATTGAGCATGGATCGAACCATCGTGGAAATCCAGGCCCGCGATCAAATCGGACTCCTCTTCCGTTTGGCCAAGGCTATTTCCGCGCAGGGCTATGATATCACTTTCGCCCGGATTGGCACCGAACGGGGCATCGCCATCGATACCTTTTACATCGAGAGTTCCGAATCTTCCAACCCTTCGGACGCCGGGAGACTGCATGCTTTGCGCGATATTTTGACGGAAATTATTTTGCCCCGCGAACAAAGCAGTGCCGAGGCCGGATAAAACTGGGATTGCGAAATCAACCCACCGGGGAATAACTGCCGACGTGGAAAACGACGCGCCGCAATTCCCCGATACCGAAAGTGTGACCGGTTTATTGTCGGCCGGAATTTTTTCCCGGGCTTTACCCGCGCTCTACCGGATATCGACTCTTGCGACTGCTGAGCCAGATGCAGAGGCCGCCCAAAATTCTTTATCGGCCATCGTTGAGGTTTTGGGCGCACAAGGCGGCGTTTTGTTACTGATCAATCCCGAGAGTGGGAGATTAGAACTCGAAGCCCAATATGCCCTGCCCCAACCCAAGGACCAAATAAGCTTTGAGGTCGGTCAGGGTCTGGCAGGATGGTCCGCGCTGCATGCACAACCGGTGCTAGTTTCCGATATCACCATCGAACCCCGTTATCGGGCCCTGCGTGACCATACCCTTTGCCAAATGGTGGCACCCCTGTTGGTGGACGAACGCGTGCTTGGGGTCATCGCCATCGATCACGATCAGATTGGTGGATTCAACGGGGATGATCTTCAAATCCTGACATGTCTTGCTGATGAAACCGCGCGGGTATTGCGCCGACTCTGGCTGCTTGAGCAACTTCAAGGGAAGGCAAAACAATTGGAGTCATTGATCACCATCGGCCAATCCTTGGTCGGCAAACTCGAGTCCCAAGAACTCTTCGATTCCCTCACGCGCGATGCCTGCCAGATGCTGGCCGGTCACAGTTGTGCCCTCTATTTGCACGACAATGCGCATGATACCGTTCGTTGTGTAGCCCTTCATTCTCCAATGGCAACCCCGCGACCGGAAGGCGAGATGGCTACCGATGCCTGTCTGGTCGGAGTAACGGTGCACACCTGCCGCCAAACGGAATTTGCCGACATTCAATCTGCAGAATTCCGCAGCCTGGCTGACTTGCCCAACGATCCCAATCTGCACTCCGTTCTGATCACCCCTCTGATTTACGAGGACGATGTCCTTGGAGTGCTGGCGGTTTTCAGCGGGCGGGTGCAGCGCTTCGACAACGATGCGAAGCGCCTGAGTGCCGGGCTGGCCAATCTGGGTGCGGTCGCCCTCGAAAACGCGCGCCTTTACTCCCGTGTTTTCCGAAGTGAGGAAACTCTCCGCAAAAACGAGCAACTAACCACGCTCGGTTTGCTTGCCGCCGAAATTGCCCATGAAATTCGCAACCCTCTCACCGTGCTAAAACTCCTGCACGGCGGACTCGGTCTCGACTTTCCTCCTGACGATCCGCGCCGCACCGATATGCGGGTCATCGGGGAAAAGCTGGACCAGCTTGAAGCCATCGTCATGCGGGTCCTGCATTTCGGTAAATCGCCCTCGAGCAATCTTCATTCACGCTGGTCCATGGTCGATATCATCAATGATACCCTTGTCCTCGTGCGGCTCAAACTCGCGCAGGCCAAGATCAAACTTCATTTCGAGGCTCCGGGCGTTTCACCTCTGGTCGAGGGTCACAAGGGTCAGTTGCAACAGGTGCTGCTCAATCTGCTGCTCAACTCCACCCAAGCCATGCCGGACGGAGGCAACATCACTCTTGCACTGCGCACCGGCACCAGCGGCGAAGTCACAAGCACCTTCCTTGACGTCAGCGATACCGGCACCGGAATTCCGGCGAGCATCTCCAATCGTATTTTCGACTCATTTTTATCGGGCAGGCCGGATGGAACCGGTCTCGGTCTCGCCATCGCCAAGCGTGTGCTGCTCAGTCACCACGGTGACATCAAACTCGTCTCGACCGGACCGGAAGGCACCACCCTGCGCGTCACGCTCCCCCTCGCCCATTAAGTAATCTTTCATCTTTACCTTAATCGTTCTCTTCCGAGACGTAATGCCCAAAGATAATAAGGAAAGAGAAAGAACCATATACCATGTCCACCCCTACCACTAATCCACGTTCGACTAAACTCGCCCGCAAAAAACTCACCATGGCCATCGTTTGCGGGGCCTTGATCCTTGGCGCCATTTTCTTGCTCGTGATGCCGGTCAAACTGCCCCTGCCACTTCGTCTGGGTCTCGCCTTTACCGATCTGGTTGCCGCAGCTGCGGTCTGGCTGATGGGCCGCCAACAATTCAGCGGAAGGTGAAATAACTGGATCAATAGATAATTTACTCGGTTGGATGCAGCCGCAAATCGACCATCAAGTCGGCGGCTATTTTCTCCAAATCCGATTGGACCAAATCGAGCTCTTCCGGAGATGACGCCAATACGCGAATTGTCGCCTGAAACAGCGTGCCGCCGCCCATGGGTGCACTCACGCGTTCGGATGCCAGTTCCTCGACGTTGATATTGTGGTTGGTGAGCACCGCCGTGACGGCCCGCAAAATGCCCACCCGATCCTGCCCCACAATTTCCAAAGTAGCCTTAGTGCCTGCACCGGCTTCAACTGTCTCTGATTCCCGATGCACGATCACGCGCAATCCCTTTTGTTCGAGAGCCTGGAGCGCATTAACCAATTCGTCGGCTTGCTCGGTCGAAACCTCAGCGCGCACAATTCCTGCGAACTGTCCCCCGAGATGACCCATGCGACTTTCCAACCAATTGCCGCCATGATCAGCGAGCGTCGACGCTACCAATTGCACCAAACCCGGCCGATCGGCCGAGATGATTGTCATCACAAGATGTGTCAGCATGCGATAGAGTGAACCCGTATCCGTTCTGTGGGCAACATCAACCCTGTGAGTTGAACTGCTATGCCCCCGCAGGCCAACTTTACTGTAATCCGCCCAATCTAGCTGGAATCGCTGACTCCGGCTAGCCGCCGTCTTTTCCCCCATAGTCTCAACGACGGCGAAAGCCCTGAGCCTGTCGAATGAAGCGAAGGCGGTTTATTCCTCCAACTCCACGTTCCAATAGGCGACATCGAGAAAATCCTTCCACATCTCGCGATGCTTGTGACCAAGCACGAGCGAAATAACCGGCCGCCATTTTGGACGTACCGGTTCGCGGATCAGCCGCATCTTGGCTTGGTGGGGCAGCCGGTTGGCCTTGTGCGAATTGCATTTGATGCACGAGCAAACGATATTTTCCCACGTCGTCTTGCCGCCGTAATCACGGGGAATCACATGGTCGAGATTGAGTTCATCGCGCGGCAACACTTTGGAACAATATTGGCAGGTATTCTTGTCCCGCTCAAAGACGTTGTTGCGGGTCAGCTTAAACTCTTTGCACGGCAATCGGTCAAAAAAAGTCAGCAGGATCACTCGGGGCAGTCGGATGGTGCGTGTCGTTGTGCGCACCATTTCCAATTCCGCGATCGGTGGATTATCCGACGAGAAATCAATCCAGTCCATCAAAGCGAAAGTGCGAAAATCATCTGCCTCGTTGTGCACCACCTGCGCATGACCCCGGGCAAGTATCCCGAAAGCCCGACGCGCACCAATGACATTAACCGCCTGCCATAGACGATTTAAAACCAGCACCGGTTGATCAAGAGCGACCTCCATACGGGGCAATCGCAATAGCGACTTAACCCAAG
>DFDG01000148.1:0-971 GCA_002367815.1 Opitutaceae bacterium UBA3033
ACGGTTGTGCCGCTTTCCGATGGCCGTTGGGTCGGGGCCTGTCGCACATATCTCGGTTCGCCCGGATATACCGTGTCGTCCGACGAGGGTCACACTTGGTCGCCGGTTGAGCGCCTGCGATACCGCCCGGATGGACCCTTTATTGATCACCCGCATACCATGTGCCCACTGGCCAGAATGCCCGATGGCCGTTTCATCCTGCTCTTCACCAACAATGATGGCACGAAAAACGGCGCCAAACATGTATGGGACGGAGGATGCCGCACACGCAATCCTCAGTGGTTCGCCATCGGACGCGAAATCTCCGGCGAAACCCGCAATGGCGGACTCGTTTTTGGTGAGCCACGTATACTGGCTTCAGCCGATGAAAATGAAAACCCCGACGGATTTCGCGCGTCGACGGCCACGGGGATTTCAATGCCTCAATATGTGGCGATTGCTGGCCGGCATTTTGTGCAATACGGCCTCAAGAAAGAATATATTCTTTTGGACGAAATTCCCGCAGCCGTAATTGACGGGATGACCCCTTAGGTGGATTGAAGTATTTTCCGCCAGAAGAGCGTCCGGCAGAGACTGAGAGTGAGTCGCTATCCAAGCTGATTTCCCTCTTAGGCAAGTAGCAGAAAAAGAAATATTTGTTCGCAAGGATTGAAAGAGATTGGGGCGGGCTTGAGTTGGCTCCTCCGCCTGACAAGCTACCTTCGTGTCATTCTTCAAGCGCATCCTAAATTTCACCCGAGAGACCGCAACTCAGCAGGAGAAGCGCCACGCCAAACGCTATTTGGTTAGTCCTGAATCGCCACTGATTGCCATTTTCAAGCTCAACGGCCGACTGTATTCCAGCCGCATGATCAACATGTCCAGTTCGGGTGTGAGCATTGAAATCGCATCGGTGTTGGGAGCCACATCAGGAGAAACAGGCCAGCTTGAACTCAATCTCGATGATTACATCCTCAGCACGAGCGCACAAG
>DFDG01000148.1:1176-19724 GCA_002367815.1 Opitutaceae bacterium UBA3033
ATCCTCAGCACGAGCGCACAAGTAGCCCATGTGCGTTCCGATGCAGACCAGACTACCCTGGGGTTGGAGCTCAAGTTCGCTGATTTTGAAGCCAGGAAGAGTTACCTTCAGGTACTTGAACCGGTGGCGATCGGTGAAGGGTTAAAAGCGGGAGACCCCAATCTCGTAAGAGAAAAAGAACAAGGCCTAACCACCACGCTATATCACGGGTCAGGTGATATTCTGCTCACAGTTTGGCGGGATACCGAGAGTAAGACCGTCCAATCATTTGAATTTCGGATGCACGACTACTATGTGCGCAGTGGCGTCACCTCGCCAAATTTGGATATATTCACGGGTGGACAGCAGACGGCAGAACATAAATCCGGTATCCGAGTGCCTGAACTAACACGATCCCGCGAAGAAGAATCTGAAATTCGACAGCTCTTCTGTTTGGTGGTGCCGCATCTGAACCGGAAGATACCCGAGGACTTGCGCGAAAAACTGAAGCGCTATGCCTGAGTGTCCGGATCAGTGACTCTAGTCTTACACAATATAGACGGCGGGGCAGGAATCAAACCAACGTGAAAATTGGATCAAGATTCAGGCGGAAGTAATCGCGGGCATTGGCGAAACAAATGTTTCGCACCATGCCACCGATATGCTCGAGGTTGTCAGGCAATTCACCCCGCTCCATTTGTGTTCCAAGTAGATTGCAGAGCACGCGACGAAAATATTCGTGTCGGGTGTAACTGAGGAAACTGCGCGAGTCTGTCAGCATGCCGACAAAGCGGCTGAGCAGGCCAAGGTTGGCGAGCGCATTCACTTGCCCCTCCATGGCTTCCTTCTGATCGAGGAACCACCAACCACTGCCGAACTGAACTTTCCCGGGAATCGAGCCATCCTGATAATTGCCCGCCATGGTAGCGAAGATGTAGTTGTCAGCCGGATTTAAATTGTAGAGCACCATGCGCGGCAATTCATCGGTAGTATCAAGCGCATCGAGATAATGACCGAGGGAGCGCGCCTGCGGAAAATCACCGATACTATCTAAACCAGTATCGGGACCGAGTTGGTTGAGCAAGCGGGTGTTGTTGTTCCGTAACGCGCCAAGGTGCAGTTGTTTGGTCCAACCCTTGGCGGCGTCCCAACGCCCAAACTCCAACATGAGATATGAGCCGTATTTCACCCACTCGTCGCGGGAGGCGGCGCGACCGGCATATGCCCCTGCAAAGATGGCGGCAGCCTCAGTATGAGTGCAGGGTTTGGCCAACGCAGTCTCGAGACCATGATCAGACAAGCGGCCACCGACCGCATGAAAATCGTCGTGGCGCTTTTTCAAAGCCGTTAGCAAATCATCGAACGTCTCAATCGAAAGCTTAGTCATCGCACCAAGTTTCTCAAGCCAGGTATTGAAGGCGCCCGGAGAATCGACGCCCAGGGCTTTATCCGGACGGAATGTGGGGTAGACCCGGGTTGAAATGCCGAGAGCCGCAATCCGGACGTGGGCGTCGAGTGAATCCGCCGGATCATCAGTGGTACAGATAACGGCGACTTGCTTCTCGCGCAGGATGTCGTGAACGCGCATGCCCGCCAATTTTTCATTGGCCTGTTGCCAGATCCGATCAGCCGAAGCCGGATTGATGATCTGGTCGATACCAAAATAGCGCTGCAATTCGAGATGCGACCAATGATAGAGGGGGTTGCCGAGCGTGTGAGGCACCGTGGCGCACCATGCATCGAACTTCTCACGGGGTGAAGCATCACCCGTGCAAAAACGTTCCGGCACCCCATTGGCCCGCATCGTTCGCCATTTGTAGTGATCGCCGCCCAGCCAGATCTCCGTGAGATCAGTAAAGGCATGATTGTCCGCAATCTGTTGTGGCGAAAGATGGCAATGATAGTCGTAGATCGGCTCCGCCTTGGCGTAACGATGATAAAGCTCTCGCGCTGACTTGGACTGCAAAAGGAAATCGTCGTGAACAAAGGGTTTCATAAAAATAGTAGTCAGTGGAGAATAGCGGAGAGTGAGAAAAAAGACATAGCGCCTACGTTATTCGAATAATCGAAACTTACTTTTAGCTATGGGCTACTACTCTCGGCTGATATCATTAAACATTGCTTCGATGGTGGTATAACTTTCCAGAAGTTTGGTCGCGGTTGCACAACGATCACGCGTGGCAAGGCCCGTATTTTCCGCAAGAAATATCAGGTAGGTTGCGATGCGCTGGGAAAACAACAAGCGCGCTTCGGCGCTGATCGAGTAAAACCGCGCCCGCTGGGTATAGCCCGCAGGAGAGTGATCGCCTAGGGCGGCCTTCTCGGATTTGCCGGCGGCGGCCAACACGTAGAGAAAGTTATATTCGAAAAAGACCATATGGTCGGGTGAAGGAGGCAAGTCTGTGAGAGCCGCCCGGCAATTTTCGGATGAAGCAAACACATCGGTTAATTTCCCGAGTGCCGCAAGCGAAGTGCTCACGAAGGTGCGCGCCATCTTCTGTTCAGTGACATTGGAACTGAAGGCACCAGCCACCGCCATCTCGAGGGTGAACTGATACCAATCGCGCCAGAGGGCGGCGTCGGATGGATTCTTTGACTGCGAAAGTGCCACGCCCATTTCATAGGTGTAGCGACCACTGGTTTTAATTTCGAGCGCACTGCCCGTGACTTCGCCCATCACTTGATAGTTCTCTGCCGATTTTCCTGAACCGGAGTGAAAGCCAATACTCACGCCGAACTTTTCACACACGTCCCATTGTTTCTGGATGAGGACCCGCAGTTCCGTGTTATCGGGATAAGGACTGTTCTTCTGAAAACCAAACGCCGGCGCGATAAAATTTACGGGCATCCCCAGCACTTCGCAAAGCGCGAGCATGATAGCGGTGGTTTCGGGCGTGGTCAGACCCGGCAGCTCATCGATGGAAAGCTCGCGCAAGTAAGTGCAACCCACCGAGGTGGTAAATGCGGCCGCACGCGCTGCAGCATACTTATCGTCGCGCTGCTTCATTTTGAGCATGGGCGTCCAGACGGTTTCGAGCAGCTGAACAAATGCCGTATCATCGAGTTGCAGTCCAGCGGCAGTGACCCGGTCGCGGGTCTTCGTCACGATATCTGCCGGGATGTCGGCGATTTTTGCCGGCCGGTTGAGCGCCAGTTCCGGCGACAAATCGAAAGTGATATAACTGGCCAACAAACAACCCTTCACCAGTGCGTCCTCGCGCTCATCAAATTTGCCGCCGATAGGCTGATGGTCGGCATTGAAAGACCAAGCAATCTTTCGACGGTGAAACCCGGTTTTGAGTTTTGAGAGCACACCCCCGTGGCTCATACCTTCGACACTTTGGCCTTGATGTCCCTCGGGCACATTGGTGCCGATGAAAGGAAATGGCACGGTGTCCAGCTGGTTGGCCAGCATCGCATCCACATCATAAACGAGTTCGCGCGGGATGGAGTTTTGATTAGCGGTAAATCCAAGATCGAGCGTGCTCATGGCCCACTCCACGGCCGGCCAATGCAAAATGGTAAACCGCGCACCAACCCCGAGAGTGCTCCGACCCAGCTGGGCATTCGCCATAGGAAAGATGGTCGAACCTGCGGCATATTCCTGAATGAGATTCTTGAGCTTGAGAAGATTGGACCAAGTAGCGGGAAAGATCGCCAATGCCCCCCCCAAAGCAATCCCACGATCAAGGAGCCCAATCGCGGTCCCCGGATTATGGGCCTCGAGCTGCCACGCGAAATCACCCGTGGCCGGATCTTCAATCAGTGTCCAGTTGCCGGCAGCAGTCGTAAAACAACTTTTCGGCCATTCCTGTAGTGAAACACCAGCAATCAATTGCGCACTGAGTGCTGGCCAATCGAGACAGAAGTCAGGTGAAACACAGGGGTTCTGCGCAATGCGCAGATTATTTTTCAGCAGAAACTCATTTATAGCCGACATGCGAATAATCGTTTCAAATGGTCATGGCGTGGTAGCCACCATCGACGATCAGCTCTTCGCCGGTAATGAATGATCCGGCGGCATCCGATGCCAGCAAAAGCGTGGCACCGATGAGTTCGCGGGATTCTCCGAAGCGATTCATCGGGGTATGTCCCATGATGCTGGCCACGCGATCGGGTGTGAGCACTTTCTTATTTTGCTCGGCCGGGAAAAACCCCGGGACGAGGACGTTGACACGGATCCGGTGCGGGGCCCATTCGCGGGCCAGATTGAGCGAAAGATTGTGCACCGCTCCTTTGGTCGCCGAATAAGTAAACACCCGCGACAACGGCACGACTCCCGACATCGAACCCAGGTTGATGATGGATCCGCCCTGCCCCTGTTTGACGAGGTATTCTCCAAATACCTGACAGCCCAAAAACACCCCCTTGAGATTGACCTGCACTATGCGGTCAAACTCCTCCTCGGAAATATCGAGAAACGGGGTCGCCGAATTTACGCCTGCACCATTAACAACCACATCGATGCGCCCGCATTTTTGCACCACGGCATCGCACAGTGCCACCAGCTCGGATTTGCTGGCCGTCTCGGCCGGGTGAAACCAGGCTTTGCCGCCTGCCGCGGAGATTTTATCGAGACGGTTTTGGGCCTTGTCGGCATTGCGCCCAACCAGCACAACTTCCGCACCCGCACCTGCGAGGCCCTCGGCCATCGCACCGCATAGTTCGCCGGTGCCGCCAATCACGACCGCAACCCGGCCGGATAAGCTAAAAAGTGAAGAAAGGTAGTCAGAAGTAGTCATAGGCCCATCTATCTGAGCAGGCCGATCTAGAGCTTCAATGAAACAATTAAAATTGATCGGGAATGATACCCGATCACTCATGGTTGCAGATGTCCGAGTTTACCGATTCATAAGGTCGTTAAACCGACATGAGTAATTGCCCAAATTTTTTAATTCCTCATAAAGGAACCTCCTCACTCACAACAGAGGAAGTTCGCTACCTCGTCCAACAGGTTTGCCCACCGGATGTGTTTCGAGGCAAGAAAGTGATAGTCATAATCCCCGATGGCACCCGCACCGCGCCCATTGGGATGATGTTCAAATTGTTACACGCGCAACTGAAGGGCGTGGCAATCAAGTTTGATGTGATGATCGCACTGGGCACGCATCCTCCAATGACGGATGATGCCATTAACGAACGAGTGGAGATCACAGCTGAACAGAGAATGTCCACCTATCGGAATGTGGAATTCATCAACCACGAATGGGACAATCCGGAGGCCCTACGAAATCTGGGAGTGATTCCCGCAGATGAAATCAACGAACTGTCGGGAGGACTGTTTTCCATGGATGTGCCGGTGCACATTAACCAGCGGCTCTTTGACTATGACCAGATCATCATCGTTGGACCGGTATTTCCTCACGAGGTCGTGGGGTTCTCAGGCGGCAATAAGTATTTGTTTCCCGGGGTTGCGGGCCCGGGAATCCTGAATTTTTTCCACTGGCTCGGGGCCGTGGTGACCAATCCCATGATCATTGGCAACAAATGGACCCCGGTGCGTAAAGTGGTCGATCGTGCGGGTGCGATGGTCAAAGTGCCTAAGCTGTGCTTCAGTCTGGTGGTGCAGGGTCATGGCGAACTGGCCGGTATCTTTACGGGCACTCCTGAAGAAGCGTGGGACGCCGCAAGTGAACTCTCCAAAAAGCTGCACATCACCTACAAGGAGAAACCGTTTCACACCGTGCTATCATGTGCCCCACTTATGTATGACGAGCTATGGGTGGCAGGCAAGTGCATGTATAAGCTGGAGCCCGTGGTGGCCGATGGCGGCGAATTGATTATATATGCCCCACACCTCCACGAGGTATCTATTACTCATGGTGAGCATATCCGCCGGATTGGTTACCACTGCCGAGACTATTTCCTCAAACAATGGAATCGGTTTAAAGATGAACCATGGGGTATACTCGCTCATTCCACCCATGTGCACGGAATCGGATCGTATGATGCAGAGACTGGAGTGGAAACACCACGGGTTCGCGTCACGTTGGCCACAGGTTTGAGTGAAACCAAATGTCACGAACTCAACCTCGGTTACCGTGACTGGCGCACGATCAACAAGGCGGATTTTGCGCATCGGGAAAGTGAGGGTATTTTATACGAACCGAAAGCAGGGGAAAGGCTCTACCATCTGACCCAGAAACCCAAATGGGCTGGCGGCAACTGATTTGCCCAACGCACCGGAAAATCAGAGATCAGCGAAAGGCTGGTGGGGCCGGCGGGAGTCGAACCCACAACCTTTTCCTTAGGACGGAACAGCTCTATCCAATTGAGCTACGGCCCCTGACCTCGCCATGAACGTGCGAAGTCGGTCTCCGGTCAACCATCCATTCGCATCCAAAATGCGGGTTGACAACCGGAGACGACACTTAATCTTCTTCCCTTCTAATACGTCATGAGCACCACCGAAGAAAACCAACAGAGTCTCACCCCCGAGAATTTTCCGTTCACCGACCCACAGTTGATGATTCGTTATGTAACGGACACCGGGAAAATACTGCCCCGTAAATACACTGGACTTTCCGCCAAACAACAACGCGCAGTTACCCGCACTATCAAACAGTCCCGCAACACCTTGCTGGCACTCTGATCGTCGGAAACTAATCAAACCATACCAGCCGGAGCGATATGTCTCCGGCTTTTTCATGCCATGTCCAAAAGCTCTGGAGCCCGAATTTATCGTGGAACGCCACGAAACCTGGCTATGCTGGCAAACAAACTGCGCGAGGGGCAACTGGTGGCGGTGCCGACAGAAACGGTCTACGGTTTGGCAGGAAACGCACTGGATCCAATTGCATGCAGGCGGATCTTTAAAGCCAAAGGTCGGCCAACCAATGATCCGCTCATTGTTCATATCCATAGCTTTGATCAGTTGCCGGAAATCGCAGACTCAAACTCTATCGCTCTAAAACTGGCGGAGGCGTATTGGCCTGGACCCTTGACGCTGATCCTACCCAAGAAACCGGTCATACCCGGGCTGATCACGGCGGGGCTTGATAGCGTCGCAGTGCGAATGCCAAACCATCGGCTGCTACGACAGTTGCTCAAGAAATGCGGACTGCCCCTGGCTATTCCAAGTGCCAATCTTTTCGGGTATATTAGTCCAACAACCGCGGAACATGTGCGATTGGGTTTACAAAGAAAAATTCACTACATTCTGGATGGGGGACCCGCGGCAATTGGATTGGAATCAACTATATTGGATGTGCGTGACCCTGAAAAAATCCGACTTCTGCGCCCGGGATCAATTACTCCGGCTCAAATACAGACCAAACTGGGATTGGTCGTCAGGGCATCTCGCCCGGGCTCAACTTCAAAGGTTCAAAAGCAATTGGCTCCGGGGTTACTAAAGCGACACTACAGTCCGAGAACTCAGTTAATCCTGCACAAAAAACTCAGCCAGAACAGTGCTAACTCAGCCACGACCGATGAAGCTTTTCTCTTCTTCACCAAACCAAAGAAGCCACTTTCAGCGCACATTTATTGGTTGGATGAAATCGGTGACCAGGAAAATGCCGCGCGACAATTGTTCAGCAAACTACGCGATTTGGACGCTAAAGGTTACAGAATAATCAATGCAGAAAAGGCCCCGACTGGTGCTATGTCTGCCGCCATTAACGATCGCCTGAATAGAGCTGCGGCCAGAGACTGAAGGACGACCCTGGTTACTATTCAGATACGAAATTACGTTCTGGTTTTTTCGTCCGTTGGCTGCACCACGTAGTATCTTTGGGTTCTTAACCGCGCTGACGAAGCCCGACGTGCGGTTATTATTCATCAAATTGCACATCCAGATCGTCCACGCTCACATATTGATCAACTTTATGCCTTGATCCGAGAGGGCGACCTGGAGGCGCTGACAAAGGCCATTGAACGAGTTATGGCCGATTTTAAGGATGATCCGGACAGCCTTTTGTCATTGGGCGATTTCGCCGCAACCACTGGTCAGGTAGAATTAGCCCGAAAAATTCGAGCTCTCTTCATCGATCATCAGTGGAACGGCGAGACCGCTATCCACCTGATGGAAATTGAAGCCCTACTGACAGCCAAACAGTACGCCAAAGCCCTTTCCGGCATTCAGGAACTGCTGAATACTCCCGAACTTGAGCTTCAATTCGTTAACGTTGGTCAAGGACTGCAAGCGATCGCTCAATACGGTGTCGGGGATCCCGTCGCCGCATACCTCAGCCTAACGGCCTTGTTATCACAACCCAATCTGCGTTCGGAAAGTCTGCTTGCGATCGCGGATCGTCTTTTGGCCATGGGCCAGCTCAAGCCGGCCCGGGAAGTTTTGGATCAGGCGGTGATCTTGGACCCACAAAATCAGGCCGCATTGTCCCGACTCGTCGAATTCGATCTCAACGCAAAAGACATGACGACAATGATCAAAAATCTACAGATTTTGGTCAAAATGCGTAAGCCATCCTACGAACTGATGACCCGGATCAAAACCCTATTGAAAGGAGACAATTATCTTTTCTCCCTGATCGCACCCAACTACTCCAAACCGTGGAACTTTCAGTAGCATATCGAACTGGACTGGGGCGAAACTAGCCCCGCCCCATTGCCTTGGACATGGAAGCAAGCAAACGGGTGTTTTGCTCTTCGGTGCCCACGGTAATTCTGAGCCACTCAGGCATGCCATAAGGCTGCATCGGCCGAACAATAACACCTTGCCGTTGCAACGCCTCGAAAACCCACGACCCCTCGCCGACTTTAAGCAAGACGAAGTTGGCCACACTGGGGACGAACTCCAATTTTTGCGCGGCAAAACCAGATTCCAATTGTTTCAGCCCAGTCTGGTTCGCACTACAGCACCGTGAAACGAAAGCTTCATCATCTAGAGCGGCCATGGCCGCCACCTGAGCAATGGAGTTTATGTTAAAAGGCTGGCGGACCCGATTGAGCAAAGTAGCAAACCCAGCACACGCATAACCATAACCGACACGCAAAGCAGCCAATCCGTATATTTTTGAAAATGTGCGTAGACAGATAATGTTGCGACCCTCACTGATCAAAGGCCGAAGGTCGGGTGCTGCATCAAGATACTCAGCATAGGCTTCATCGAAAACAATGATGACATGGTCCGGTATGTTTCGGGCGAATTCATATAATTCTGCCTCGGTATTCGCGGTGCCGGTGGGGTTGTTCGGGCTCGGCACAAAAACCATGCGAGTTTTCGAAGTCACCGCCGCGGCCAATTTCGCCAAATCGTGTTTGTGCCCCACTAAAGGCACTTCAATCGGCTTCGCGCCAAAAAGTAGCGTCACCAATTTATAGACCACGAAGGCCGGATTACCCATGACAACTTCATCCCCCGGCCGGAGAAAAGTGTGACCCAATAACTCGATTATCTCATTCGATCCATTCCCAATCACAAATTGCTCGGGAGATAATTTCCATTTCGCCGCCAACTTGGCGCGAAGTCTAAAACAGCCTCCATCAGGATAGAGTTCCGCTTGATTCATAGCCCGACGAGCAGCCTCAATGGCCATGGGAGATGATCCAAATGCATTTTCATTTGAAGCCAGCTTGATAATGTTTGCTGGATCCAAACCCAGTTCACGCGCCACATCTTCGGTCGGTTTTCCCGGTTCGTAAACTGGCTGTGAAAGCACTTCAGGTTTGGCCAATGCCTCGATGTTCATTAGCCGAATACAGCAGAACCATTGAAAACCGCAAAACACTTTCTCTGGTGCATTTTTTGCGTCAAACCTGCGTGACGACTCGCACCCATTGCATGGAAGCAGCCTCCGCAGCTTGGATACCAAATTCGGCGTCTTCAAAGACGAGACACCCCGCCGGAGACACACCCATTCGTTTGGCCGCCAGCAGGAAAGTATCAGGGGCCGGTTTGCCGTGCACTACGTCATTGGCCGTGACCACCACCGGGAAAAGTGATGCCAAACCTTTTACCTCCAAAGTTTGCAACACCAAGTCGCGGGGTCCGCCCGATGCAACGCTTACCGGGCGGGTTTTAGCCACCTGCCTAGCAAAATCCACCACCGGTCCTATGAGTGAAGCACTTGCCAGATGTAGGGCAAATTTCAGCTCTTTTGTGTCGCGCAAAGCAGCTGGGTCATAGTCGGTCTCATGATGATCATTGAATATGGCTGCGACCTGCGTCGCGGGGACTCCACCAAGGGAATAGAAAAGTCTCTCGTCCAGCACTCCGTTAAGTCCAAATTCCTGAAACGTATCACGCCAAGCGATGTAGTGCAGAGGCATGGTGTCGACTAACGTGCCGTCCAAATCAAAAATGTAACCGTCGAAATTTCCCGGGGGGATTTTCAAATGCATGGCAATCGTTGGCGCTGACAGGAAAAATATGTTGAGGAAATAACGTTCAGGGCCAACCTTTAGTGACCGGCCCGTGGGTTTTGTTTCTCCAAGCGTTTGAGCTCAGCCATGGAACGCGTCCTTACCCTTGCGGCACCTTTGTTTTTCATCGTCTTGATGAGTGGCCCTTTCGAAAGTCGTTTTTGGGCGATAGTAGTGGCTCGTTTGTATTGCGGGAGCCAAGGAGCATGAGCGACCAGAAATTCATCGGCCATTTGCCAGACCTCGGGCGGATTGCAGACTGCCCCTACCAGTGGATCCATCAGTAACGCCTGGCGCAATAATTGGTCATCGCCATGCACTGCCGCCTCTACTCCCAATCGCTGCACAGAAATACTGGCGTTGCATACGGCAGCACAACCAAGCGGCAGATCACCCACACTAGGCGTATTAAATCCGTGGCGATCCACATAACCGGGCGCTTCGACGATCGCGTCAGGCGGCAAGTTGGTGATCGTGGCATTATTTGCCAAATTGAAATGCCCCCGGTAAATTCGACCGGTTTCGAAAGCCTCGATGATGCGGCTGCCATGCTCATCGCTTCGGTTCTCTGGCGTATATTTAAAGGTCTCAGGTCTTTTACCGCGGCCAAATTCAGCTCGAAACCAATTACGCCCCTCTGTTACCACCCGTAAATATCCTCCGGTCTCGCCGTTGATCCACGAACCCATGTCGATCCACCGTTGGATCTCACCAGCGCGCTTACGATACCAAGGCACGTATTCGCTAAGGTGGCCGTTGGATTCCGTGGAATAATAACCAAATCGGCGGAGCACATCGATGCGCACCTTTTCCGTTTTCGAATATTCGGGATGCTTTTCAAACGCCGCCAGCAACTTGCCCGTGCAATCTCGGCCCTTGGCGGTGACTTTGACATACCAAGTCTGGTGGTTGATCCCGGCGCAAATGATATCAACTTCTTCACGCTTGAGACCCAACACTTGGGCGATCTGGTGATGCCCATGCTGCACCCCATGGCACAGACCAACACAACGCACCCCACCATAGACATTGGCGGCCCATGTCATCATCGCCATCGGATTGGCATAATTGAGTAACAAGCAATCGGGAGCGGCGACTTCCCGAATATCGCGGCAAAAATCCAGCATCGCCGCAATTCCCCGTTGGGCATACATGATACCCCCCGCGCAAAGCGTGTCGCCCACGCATTGATCCACCCCGTATTTCAAGGGTATCTCGATATCATGCACAAAAGCCTCGATGCCGCCTATTCGCACCACGCAAAAAACATATTTAGCCCCTTTGAGAACTGCTCGACGATTGGTGCTGGCCGTGATGCGAGTCTTTAAATTGTTGGCCGCAATGTCCCGGCGACAGAGTTCCGCGACCATGTTGAGGTTGCGCGCGTTGATGTCGGTGAATGCAAATTCGACGTCGGCGAATTCTGGCACGGTCAGCAAGTCAGCAACCAGTTTACGAGTGAAGCCAATGGAACCAGCTCCGATGAAAGCAATTTTAAATGACATGAGGTAAGACGGGTTTCGCGCGCAGGCTGAAGAGCCGACCGCGGGCTGGCGACTAAGAAAATGCAAATACTTTTGATCAGTCCAAAGTTCAATTTACAAAAAGCTCATGCCGCCAGATCGACTACTACATCGGAGGAGGGACAAAGGACCAAACGTAAAAATCAGCGCCGCATACCGCGATGCAGGCGACTCTTGGGTTTGTTTTCCGTGGGCTGTGCACTCTCATCGAACAAGGCCGAATAGATATATTCGAAACCAACCAATTTTTTACGCTCAACCCCAACACCCATGTATCGCTCAATACTCCGGGCATCTCGCACGTCATCTTCTGTGACCATGGTGAATGCATCACCCGTATTTTGAGCCCGACCGGTTCTACCAATACGGTGCACATAATCCTCCGCATTTTCCGGCACGTCGTAGTTTATCACATGTGAAACACCGGCGATATCCAAGCCTCGGGCCGCAATATCCGTAGCCACCAGAACCTCGAATTTACCTGATTTAAATCCATCAAGCGCCTCAACTCTTTCCCGTTGGCTGCGATCTGAATGCATCACCCCGACGGTGTGCCCCTTACTCTGCAAACGATGGGCAATGCGGTCAGCCCCCATGCGGGTACGCGTAAAAATCAAAACACTTTTGAAATCAGTTTGCTCCAGCAATAATTGCAGCAATTCGAATTTTTGCGATGCCACCACCGGATAGAATGCATGCGATACCGTTTCAGCCGGAGAACGTTGGCGGCCAATCTCAACTTTTACGGGGTCGCGCAGTGCCCAACTGGCCAACGAAGCAATTTCTGGCGGCAGTGTTGCCGTGAAAAATAATGTCTGCCGGGCCTTGGGGGTTTGTTGAACAATGCGTTTCACGTCAGGCAGGAAACCCATGTCCAGCATGCGATCCACTTCATCAAGCACCAGAATATCAACGTCGCGTAGCGAGCAATTACCCTGCTCCATATGATCAAGTAAACGACCGGGAGTTGCGGCCAAAATATCAACCCCTCGTTTCAAATCATCCAGCTGCTTACCATAACCGACTCCGCCATAGACAATCGTTATCTGCAGGTCAGTAAACTTGGCGTAGGTCTGGAAGGCTTCTTCCACCTGCAAGGCCAATTCACGGGTGGGTTCGAGGATAAGACACCGCAATGGTCCATGCCCGGCCAATCTCTGGATGATCGGTAGTGCAAAAGCGGCCGTTTTACCGGTGCCAGTTTGAGCCGAGCCAATAACATCACGGCCAGCCAAGATATGTGGAATTGATTGAACCTGAATAGGGGTCGGTTCGGTATATCCTTTTTCCTGCACCCCGAAGGCCAGAGCGTCGCAAAGACCCAATTTGGAAAACGCCGTATTCATTTTTGGCACATCCACTGGAACCATAGGTTTGACGGGTTCGCGACGGGGATGTTCGTAAGCATGGTCCATGATTCTGGCCGGTTGTTGGGCGCCACGACGCTGTTGATCACGGCCTCCCCGATTACGACCACGTCCTTCGCGCGATGAAGCTCGACCGCTTGACTCCGATTGGGTGGAGCCACGACGCTGCCGTGGCTGTTGAGCCCGATCTTGGTGCGCTTGCGGTTGCTTGGGTGAAGCAGGTTTACTGGGGAAGGATTCCGATTTTTTAGCCGGTGAAGCCGCCAGTTTGCCGCGCAGCTTCGCAATTAACTTTTTAAACATGTGTGTAAGAGATCATAGAGTCGCGGTTTCAGAACGCTTTGCAATCCTCTATACGCAGGGGGTAACTGGCCAATCAATCAACCAACCTGATTTTCGTGCTATGATCCATGCTAGCAATACCACACTTCCTTGACTTTTCACCCTGAGTTACCGCCTTGAAAAGAGATGACCCCAAGCATCCGATCAGTCACTCTGGACGTTGTTTCGTTAGTCGGACATTTTATCCTCAAACTCGCAGGTCTGTTACAATTGACCTTACCCAAGTAACTTCAGCTTTTTGGACCGATACATTCAGTCGGATCCCGTTTTCCGGAAATCCTCCTGCCTTGGTGCCATTGTCAGCATGGCTACCCGATCAGGTTATGCAGAACATAGCCTTTGAAAATGGACTGGCAAAGGATCAACCGCCATAACGGATGGTTCACCCCCCCCAAAAAAAAAGCCGAGGTCGACCTTTGCGATCATGCCACTCTCGCGACCGCATTCACCCTTTTCACCAAACTGGGCTACAATGAGGAACACTTCGTCTTCGATTCAAAATCAGGTCCACTAACCGTATTGCGGTTCGCGGACGGCCGCATGCAATTGGATTTCCCTTCTCGACCTGCCATCCCCGCAACCCTTCCGGTAGCGCTCTTCAAAGGATTGGGTGCCACCCCAAAATTCTACGCTAAAGCCGAAGCAAACCGCGCGGGGCTTGAAACCCAAACTGAAATACTCGCCCTTAAGCCCGATTTTGCGACTCTGGCCACACTTGAGCAATATGGCACCATTGCGACCGCGCCGGGTGACGATTGTGATTTCGTCTCCCGATTTTTTGCGCCCCGCGTTGGCGTGCCGGAGGATCCCGTCACCGGATCGGCCCAGTGTGTTTTAACCCCCTATTGGTCCGACTAACTGGTAAAACCCAAACTTTACGCCAAACAGTCACCAGCCCGTGGCGGAGAAGTTTGGTGCGAATTAAGCCACGACAGAGTCTTGATCACCGGGCATGCAAGTTTGTATCTGGTCGCCGATATCTACATTTAAAGCCTATGCCTGAATTTCCGACCCCGCCCAACGACTCCATTGCTCAATTGATCGATATTTTGGGGCTGGAGGATACGCGGGATCTGGTCCGCACCTATTTGCAAGAATACGACGGCATCATCCGTGTTTTAAGCGAAGGAAATCGCGAAGTTCAGCATCGCGCGGCTCACTCCCTTAAAAGCAGTTCCTCCCTTATGGGATTGGAATCCCTTGCCTCTTACTTGGCTGAACTTGAGCTCAGATTAACCCAAAGCTCAGGCAAAGTTAACACAGACGACATTGAGCTAATCGCCAAAAAAATTGCAGGCTCGATCCAATCGTTGAAAGTTTTCGCCAACAGCGAATGAACCCTGACATTTGGTGGGTAATTACTAAATCTTCCGAAACATCAAATGATGCCCGACCCAGATCAGCTTTTAACAATGCCGGTTTGGATACAGTAACGCACCAAGCTGGCCACTTCTCGCACGCCAAGCTTGTCCATGATGTTCGCCCGGTGCTTTTCCACGGTGCGCACGCTCAGGTTTAACTGTGATGCGACTTCTTTGGAAGATAGACCCTCACTGACCAATCGAGCGATTTCAATTTCTCGTGGAGTTAAAGCATCGATCAAGGTAGTCGACGATCTGGCATTTAGTTGTTCAGGACCGTCTGTGGGTAACCTCACCGCGGCATCCCCGTCAGCTTTGGCTGAAGGCGGCACGTTGGTCGCAAAAAACATTCCCCCTTTCATCACCGATTCGACCGCTTGCAGCACGTAACTAAGCGGTTCGGTCTTATCCACAAAGCCATGGACTCCCTGCCTGATCAATTGCGCGGGTAATTCACCATCGGGGTGACTGGTCAAAACCAAGATACGGGTCTTTGGGAGCTTTTCCCGCACAATCTTGATTATCTCCAAACCGTGCATACTCGGCAAAAACAAATCTACCACCAGTAAATCGGGTTTTTCCTTCAGACAAAACTCCATGCCTTCTCGTCCGTCGGCAATTTCTCCCACCAGTTCCAAACCTTTCACCCGCCCGAGCGCGAGGACGAGCATCTGACGAAAGACCGTTTCGTCTTCAATGATGACAGTTCTTACCGACATGAGACTCAGCACATGTAAAGCAGCAACTGCTTTCAAGTCCGAACCCATTCTTATGTCATGTATTACTAGGTGGTAGATTCAAGGCCATCGGCGGTCCGAATCCGGAATCCACTTAACCTTGGTTGCAGAATCCAATTTTAGTAACCCTAAAATAACTCAGGGCTAGCTCTGTCTATCGTCTCGTTTTCGAGACGTCGGGTTTATGCTTCACTGACTTCGATGATGTCCGAGCCAGCGATCTGGATTCACTCCACTTTTGCCGGAACTTTGTTTTAACCTGCCACGCCTTGCGCAAAGGCTGAACCCCTCCACTGATTGCGGCTTATATGCGCGCCGTGACCATTAAGGCTTAAGCCAGCTCTGCAAGATGGCGGCGTCACGCAAGAAATTCTCCGGGGCATCATTTTCGACAAATTCCAGCATCGCGCTGCGATCACCCGGTATGGTCGCTGCTTCGGCCAGAAATTTTCGCCACCGTTCCTTTCCCTCAATCAAGGGCCTGCGGTTATTTGACGACTCGACCCAATGATAAACATGCAAGTGCGTGAGACGCGGCGCCAATTCTCTCAAGCCAGCGATACAAACTTGGTCATCCATTCCCATGAGTGGCTGCCAGTAGGAAAATAGATTGGGATGATCCACTTCGACCAGCAAACGACTGGCCGATTCGTTCGTGTCGGTGAGGGTGCCACCATGGAACTCTGTGGAAATCTTTATCCCAACTTTTTCCGCTAGTTCAGCGACACGCCGCAAATCAGTGACCACCCGCCAGCGGGTATCCTCATCGACCGAAGCAGAACCGACCGTGCCGGCCCAAACTCGAATGATCGGCGCCCCGAGTTCCAAAGCCGTATCCAACACTTGCTGAAATGGCAGCCCATCATCCTCGCTATGTGCGACCCGAAAATAACTCCCGTAAGCAGCTACGGCGAGGCCTGCCTCGTGGGTTAACTCCCGCACTTCGCGGGCCCGACCAAGGTCGCCATGTGGAACATGCACATCTCCACCCCATTCAATGTAGTGCAATCCAGCTTGTCGCACCAAAGCGATAATATCAACCGGAGCAATTTTCCGAAAAGTAACCGAAACAAGACCTGGGGCGATCATTTCGACTATCGTGGGCATCAGGCCTTGAACGCCAAGCTGCATTTGCAAAATTACAGGAAGTAGAAAGTATGCCTTATCCTAACTTTATGAATGCACGTCTTCTAATTGCTTTCGCACTGCTGAGTCTTAGCGGTTGCAACACTTTTGAGCAGCGCTCCGAGGAAAAGGCCGCGGTGTTTTATCAACTCGATAAGGCCACTCAGGAGAAACTGCGCCAAGGTGAGGTCGAACTCGGTTTCACTACAGACATGGTGTTCATCGCACTGGGTAGACCAGATTATAAGTCCGAGCAAATCACCGCGAAAGGCCGCGAAGAAATATGGACCTACAACTCATACTACACGGTATACCAAGGCACCGAGACAGCCGGATATAGGCGCATCATTGATTATGACCCCATCAGAAAAACCTACATTGTTTACTATGAGCCGGTGCGGGTTGATGTTTATCGTGACCATGTTGAAGATCGCATCCGGATAATTTTTCGCGACCACCAAGCGGTCATGATCGAACAGGCGAATCAAAAATAGTACCTTGGTTGCCTAAAAATCATAGTAACCCAAATGGGCTAATCTATCGCCATAGAGAGAATTTCTGTGGCTTGTCATTGATTCGAAAGCGTCATACGTTGTGTCATAAATAACCCTACTATGACAGCCCCCGCCTCCCGCATCCTTTCGCCCCGACGCAAGTCCACCCGCGCAAATTCCACTGCGAGTTTAGCGGAAGAACAACTCGCACACTTCCACATTGATCCGGCTTCGCCTTTCGGTGCTCCGCTGAGACGTCTCTCGGAAAAGCTATACGAAGCCCACGGCGATATTGATGAGCTTTGGCAGACAACTCTCCGCGAGCTTTCCCGCCTACCCCGGCATGATCGGGTGGCCTTGTTCAACGCCAAAAAATTCGTCGCGTTCCAATTGGCCAAGCTGCTCGACACCCTACAAAACCCAACCCGTGCAGTTCACCAATCTTTAGGCCATTCCACCGCCACGACGCTGGCAAAGGGTCCCTATCCCACTTTTGATAACGTCGCGGCGATTTTTTCCGCCAGTCCGGTCATTACGCGCACCGCTACCTACATTTTTGCCTGCACTGAGTGGATCGATGATGCATTTCAAGGCCGCGAGTTTCTGCACGAAATTTACTCCCGTTTGCTCAACCCCACTTCCATCGCTTTGGCCAATCACATTGTCGATGTCGAAGCGGGGGCCTACGCCAACGAGTATTTAGCCTGGAACTTCAACAGCGGCATGGCGGCCATTGACGGCATTCTTTCCCACCTCGTGGGCTATGAGGACGTGGTGCTCGCTTCGCGCAATGTCTATGGCGGCACCTACCAATTGTTACACGATTGGTTCGCCAAGAAATCAAATTTGAATGTTGGCGTTGAATTCTTCGATGGAACGACGAACGACGATTTCGAGTCGGCCCTAGCGGCGACCAAAGAAAAATACGCCGATCGATTAGCCGCAGGTCGGAACATCTATGTCTTTATCGAAAGCCCATGTAATCCGCATGGCGTGTTTCTTGATGTCCCCGCCATCTGCCAATCTGCCCATGATGCAGGTCTGACCGTCATGCTCGACGCAACAGTTGGCACCCCGTTTCTGATTCGTCCTTTGCAACGTGAATCGAACTTGGAACGACCCGACTATGTGATCCACAGTTACACCAAGGATCTGGTCGGAAATGGTAATACCACCGCCGGAGTCGTCATCGGTCGCAATGCCGATATGTTTATGCCCAAGGGTGATACCGGATGGGATAAAACTCTCTTTTGGAATGTGTATTACATCAAGGGCGCCTTTCTTGACGCGGACAAAG
>DFDG01000148.1:19798-20199 GCA_002367815.1 Opitutaceae bacterium UBA3033
CCTTTCTTGACGCGGACAAAGCCTTCGAGGTCTTGAGCGGTATGAAGACACTTGAAATGCGTATGCTGAAAAAATGTATCAACACCCGTATTCTCGCGCAATGGTTGGATTCCCATCCTGCTGTCACGGTCAATTGTCCGGCGTTGGCCACCGAATCCAATCATACGCTTTGCCAAAAATTGAGTTACCTGGGACTCCCCGCTCCGCTCTTCACTATTGATTTTGAAAATGCCGGAATCGATCGCATGGCATTCGAACGCTTCTTCGATTCATTATCTCCTATGTTCGGTCACATGGTCTCGTTGGGTCAAAGCAACACCGTGGTGCTGTGCCCAGCCTTGACCTCGCATAGCGAATTGGATGCTACCGCACTAAAGGCCTCAGGAATTTCTCCCACCACT
>DFDG01000148.1:20469-20739 GCA_002367815.1 Opitutaceae bacterium UBA3033
ACTGATAACGGGATTCTTGCAGACCACCCAGCTCGCCCTTGATCCGTTGGTGCCGGGGTTCAGTGGCAAATTCATGCAAGGCAAAGATGTCGATTGCCTCGTGGATGACATCTACATCGCCACTCATCGCCAACATGCGACCGCGCAACCTCGAATGGGTGAGTAACGTAGCATAATTAGACTCCGCGGTTGACCAACCCTGCGGCGAAAGGCATTGCTAGCGATCATATGGCTACCCTGGAAAACCGTCAGGCTCACTGGCGCGCAAAC
>DFDG01000148.1:20913-33785 GCA_002367815.1 Opitutaceae bacterium UBA3033
GCGCAAACTTACGTTTGATTGTCTGCCTGATGTTTATCTGGGCATTTGTCTCCTTCGGCTGCTCGATCTTCTTTGTCGACGAGCTCGACCACTTTAAGATCGGTGGATTTAAACTCGGTTTTTGGATGGCCCAACAAGGCTCGATCTACGTTTTCGTCTGTTTGATTGCCTTCTATGCTTGGCGCATGAAGCAACTCGATAAAAAGTTTCACGTGCAAGAAGACTGACGATTAACGTCAGCCCCCAGCAACCCACCCCATCGCCCCAATATGACCGCTCAGCATTGGACCTTTCTCATCGTAGGTCTCTCCTTCGCTCTCTATCTTTATATCGCCTACCGGTCACGAGCCAGCACCACGAGCGAATTTTACGTCTCCGGCTCCTCGGTGCATCCGGTGCACAATGGTATGGCTACCGCGGCCGATTGGATGAGCGCAGCCTCATTTATTTCGATGGCTGGATTGATTTCTTTCATGGGACGAGATGGTGGCGTATACTTGATGGGCTGGACGGGTGGTTACGTTTTACTCGCACTATTGCTTGCCCCTTATCTGAGGAAATTTGGGAAATTTACGGTGCCGAATTTCGTAGGCGACCGTTACTATTCACAGTTCGCCCGGGTGGTGGCCGTGCTCTGTGCAATCATGATTTCTTTCACCTATGTCGCTGGCCAAATGCGCGGTGTAGGCATCGTCTTCTCCCGTTTTCTGGAAGTGGACATCAATACTGGCGTTTTAATCGGCACTTTCATCGTATTTTGTTATGCGGTTCTGGGCGGAATGAAGGGCATTACCTATACCCAAGTTGCACAATATTGTGTGCTGATTTTTGCCTACCTCGTGCCGGCCATCTTTATCTCCATCTTGATGACTGGAAACGCAGTGCCGCAAATTGGTTTTGGGTCAACCCTGAGCGATGGTAGCGGAATCAATCTGCTCGATAAATTGGATGGCCTCAGCACCGAGCTTGGCTTCGCGGCTTATACTTCTGGCGTGAGACCAACCATCGATGTCGCCGCCATTACTTTTGCTTTGATGGTTGGAACCGCAGGCCTGCCCCACGTAATTGTCCGCTTTTACACCGTGCCTAGCGTGAAAGCCGCTCGCTCCTCCGCTTTCTGGGCCATCCTGTTTATCGCCATTCTCTACAGCACCGCTCCCGCCATTGCTGCTTTTGCCCGCACCAACTTGTTGAGCACTATCAACAATGTGACCTACAGCGAGGTTCCTGAATGGTTCTCCAACTGGGAGAAAACCGGTCTGGTTAGCTTCAACGATAAAAACGGCGACGGTCGCATCCAATATTATAACGACCATAACACTGACCCCACCTTTCTGGCCAAGGCCAATGCCGCGGGATGGAAAGGCAATGAACTCGTCATCGATCGTGACATCATGGTGTTGGCCAATCCGGAGATTGCGCAACTGCCCAATTGGGTGATTGGTTTGGTCGCCGCAGGTGCATTGGCCGCCGCCCTTTCGACCGCCGCCGGATTGCTATTGGTTATCTCCACCGCAGTGGCACATGATTTCGTGAAATGTTGGGTAAAACCTGACATCACAGAAAAAGGAGAACTCACCTGCGCTCGTTTCGCGGCAGGCGCCGCCGTGGTTGTGGCAGCTTACTTCGGCATCAATCCACCCGGTTTCGTCGCACAAGTAGTCGCCTTTGCCTTCGGGTTAGCGGCTGCGTCTTTTTTCCCTGCCATCATTATGGGCATTTTTCAGAAGCGCATGAACCGCGAAGGCGCGGTTAGTGGCATGGTCGTGGGCATCGCTTTCACCGCCACCTATATTATTTGGTTCAAGTTCATTCACCCCGAGCAGAACAATGCAGAGCACTGGTGGTTTGGGATTTCTCCAGAGGGAATTGGATCAATGGGCATGCTGTTGAACGTCGCTGTCGCGCAAACCATCGCGAAATTCACGCCACCTCCGCCAGAAGATGTGCAACAGATCGTGGAACATATCCGTTTCCCCCGCGAGCTGCGCACCAAGGTAATGTCGTTGGGCGTTACCCGGTGAATGGAGTCAGCGTTTCACTCTTCAGTCCTCGATTCATCAGTGATTGAAGAGCCGCCGACGGCGCTTTGCCTTCAAACAAAATGGCATGCATCTGTTGCAGTATCGGTGCCTCAATACCATTTTCAGCGCAGAGTCCGGCAAAAGACTGCGTTGTCATGTAGCCTTCGACCACAGTCTTGCGATTGGCAATGAGGTCCACCGCACGGGCACCGGCACCAATGCGTTCGCCAAATTTACGGTTCCGACTCCAACTCCCGTGGCAGGTGGCAACCAAATCACCAAATCCACTCAAGCCATAGAATGTCTCGGGAAGCGCCCCCAAGCCCACGCCGACCCGCACCATTTCGGATAAAGCACGGGTCAATAATGCGGCTCGTGCGTTATCACCCAATTTGAGTCCATCGCAACAGCCCGCCGCGATGGCATAGATATTTTTCAAACATCCGCCCAATTCCGCACCGACCAGATCCTCACTGGTGTATACCCTTAACATCGGACTACTCAAAGCGGCCTGCACCTTGCGTAGGATGGATTCCGGCTGTTTGGATGCCATTACCATGGCGGCAGGTAATCGCCCGGCTACCTCCTCCGCATTGGTTGGGCCAGTCAACGAGCCCACGGCAAATCCCGGAAGCACTTCGGCTATTACTTCCGACGGTCGCTTGTGACTCCGCAATTCCAATCCTTTTACGAGACTGAGCACCAAGCTGATGCCTCCTTGGGGAGTGACGTTATCAAGTAATCGGCCACAAGTCTCCCTAAGGGCCTGTGATGGGCAGGCCAACAACACAACTTCTGCATCCCGAAGACTCGGCCTCAAGTCGGCCGTAATATGCAAATTTTCCGGCAGGGAAACCCCGGGCAAGTAATCCACGTTCTCCTTCGCACTCAATAATTCAGCGGCATGTTTCGCTCTGCGCGGCGATAGAGTTACGTGATGGCCCGCGCGCGCCAGATGCACGGCAAAAGCCGTGCCCCATGCCCCTGCGCCCATGACCACAAAATTCATATCATCTCTTAATCATGTATTGGGTCGCTCGGCACGGATTTTTTTCGTCCAAATAGAATCGCATCAACCAGCGATTCAAAAGGAATGCAGAAATCTTTTCGTTGGTCGCCATCCGATCGAATGTTTCGCGAACATTAATTAGCTCGAACTAACTGTCTTTAACCAACACCTCCGCCGCATTGGCCGTGTATTGTAAAGGTTGACCATCGAATGACCAAGACTCCCTGCACTTATCAGCGCAATCAACTCACACCCGGCAACTTCCCACAGCTATCGGCTTTGCGCAAAACAATCCGGGTCTCGCAGATTGGCCCAACGACATCTGCCTCAACCCGCGACAGGAGGTGTCTCGATACAATCGCACAATTTGATGGAAATCGGTAGACGCCGCGAAGCTCACGAGGTCATGCAAGGTCGCTTGGGAAAAATAATGTTAAAAACGTCCTCATTGGCGAGATTGACCTTGAAAAACCCGTTCCAAATTTTGCCAATTAAAGCTGTGTTTCGCGCCCTCAAAAATTTCCTTCACCGCCCCGCTATTCGGATGGGTATGGCAAGGGATGCCCGTGGTCCACTGCGCGATCCGCGTTTTGTGAGCTTTATGGCTCAAAACAACCGCACAAAACTGGATACTAATTTTCATGATGCTGTCATGAACGGGCGCCGGTTGCTGCGCCACGGTTTGGTCATACTGGTAGTGGTTGGCTGCACTTGGGTCGTAATCGAGAGCGCCAAGGCACTCTCGGTGTTTTAGTTTTAACCACGCCCCTTACAAGCAGTCTTGCGGTCGCCGCTCAGCTTAGTTCTGATGATTCCATGACATCTGCTCGTTTCTTAATCACTATCGCCCTGTTTTTTGGTATATTTCTGGCTGGTTGCCAGACGACTTCCAAGGTGGGTGAAATCACTGTGATCATTGTTGATATCAAACCCGCCGGCAGTTCGCTTTTTGAATCTCGCGCGATTGCGACTCTGCGTTTTATCAATGAAAATTTGGTGCCGGCGGCATTTTCTGAATCCACCCACAAACTGTATCTTAACGGCACCTATGTCGGTAAGGCGGTCAGTAATCAGGCCATAGGCCTCGCCCCTACCAGCACAACAACCCAGGAAGTTGCCGTATTTTTCGAAAATCTGCAGTTGATCAAACAACTGTCCAACCTTGGACAAAACAGTGTCGTGAGCTACCGATTGAGCAGTGTGCTCTTCTACCAGCAGGGCGACGAAAAAGAGCAGCTCAAAGCAGAATCAAATGGCAGCATCGATCTGGCTCCATTGTTAAACATGGCGCATTAAAAAGCGGTCTCCACCATTGTAGAGACCGCTTCCAGTGCTGGCCGATGGAGATCAAACCATCCGCCCAAATATATTTGTGCGGGTTGACGCATAATCGTTGCAGGCCAAACCGAGAAAGCCGACTGCGGTGACCAGCGCAAATGTGCCGATCAACCCTGCACCGAGGCTCAAATCGGTTAATCCGCTGATGAAGATAAAGCCAAAGTAAAAATTGGTTTTCATGGTAGGAGTGGGTGTTGCCATGAGAACACCGGTAAGGGTCTGGAAGTTACAAATCTTCCAACGGCCCACCCGCCTTTCCATTTTTCGCAGCTACTGTCGCCTCTAGTAACTAAACCACCTCAGGCATCGCCACCAGAATTCGATTTCATTTTGAAGGCATTATGAAATGACGCCTTCAAGTAATCTCGATTCATCCGCGCGATAAAATCATGGGAAATGAGTTTGGGGCATGCCGCACTGCATTCGTATTGATTTGTGCAGTTGCCAAACCCGGCCTCATCCATCGTCTGCACCATGGCCAGCACGCGCGATTCACGTTCGGGTTGCCCTTGAGGCATTAATCCAAGATGCGATACCTTGGCCGCTACAAAAAGCATCGCACTGGAGTTTTTACAGGCCGCCACACACGCCCCGCATCCGATACAAGCGGCCGCATCCATGGCGAGATCTGCGTCTGCCTTGGGGACTGGAATTGAATTTGCATCCGGAGCTGCCCCCGTGCGAACCGTGATGTAACCCCCAGCTTGTTGAATTTTATCAAACGCACTCCGATCAGTCACCAGATCCTTGACTAAAGGGAATGCCGCGGCCCGAAACGGCTCAACTGTGATCACATCACCATCCTTGAAACTGCGCATGTAAAGCTGACAAGTGGCAATACCATGCCCCGGCCCATGCGGTTTGCCATTAATCGTGCAAGAGCAAGTGCCACAGATGCCCTCGCGGCAATCATGGGCAAAGGCAATCGGCTCCTCACTTTGCACCGTCAATTCGTCATTGACCACGTCGAGCATTTCCAAAAACGACATGCTGGGACTGAGATTCTGCGCTGGGTATTCTTTGAATTGGCCCGATTGCGCCGGACCCGCTTGTCGCCATACCCGGAGAGTTACGTTAAGATTCTTTGAGCTGTTTTCGGCAACCATGTTGGATAATCCTCGAGGTTATTTGTAGGAGCGCACGCTCATCTTCACATTCTCATAATTGAGCGGCTCGACATTGCGAAGTGGATCCTTGCCTTCACCTTGATATTCCCAAGCTGCGGCGTGTGAAAAATTATCATCGTCACGTTTACATTCGCCATCCGGATGTTGGTATTCCTCGCGGAAATGGCCGCCGCAACTTTCCTCCCGGGTAAGGGCATCCCGGCACATGAGTTCACCCAATTCGATAAAGTCCGCGACCCGGCCGGCATTTTCCAAGGCTTGGTTGAGCGTTGCACCGGAACCGGGCACATTGACGTTTTGCCAAAACTCTTCCCGCAGGGCCGGTATTTCCTTGAGCGCTTCCCGGAGGCCTTCGGCGGTTCGGGCCATGCCGCAATATTTCCACATAATCCGGCCAAGTCGTTTATGAAAATGACTGACCGGTAGCTTTCCTTTGTTCTCGAGCAACCGTTTGGTCATCCCGGTTACATTCTCTTCTGCTTGGACAAATTCGGGAGCATCCGTCGAAGGTCGGGAGCCCGGTTTCTGTTGCGCGAGGTAATCACTAATTGTGTATGGAATTACAAAATAACCATCCGCCAGGCCTTGCATGAGCGCAGAAGCTCCGAGCCGATTCGCCCCATGGTCAGAAAAATTAGCTTCACCGAGCACAAATAAACCAGGGATGTTGGACATCAAATTATAGTCCACCCATAGACCGCCCATAGTGTAATGCACCGCTGGGAAGATACGCATGGGAGCTTTGTAAGCATTCTCTGCGGTGATTTCGTGATAGATATCAAACAGATTGCCGTAGCGTTCGCGCACCGCGTCCTCGCCCAATCGATTGATTGCATCGGAGAAATCGAGATATACCCCCAAGCCGGATTCCCCCACGCCACGACCTTCGTCACACATCCGCATGGCCGCGCGGGAAGAGACATCACGAGGGGCCAGATTGCCAAAGCTTGGATAAATTCGCTCAAGGTAATAATCACGATCACTCTCTGGTATATCCGCCGGGTTCTTCTTAGCGTCCGCGGCATTCTTTGGCACCCAAATACGCCCGTCATTGCGCAGCGATTCCGACATCAGAGTCAATTTAGACTGATAATCTCCGCTCACCGGTATGCAGGTCGGATGAATCTGCGTATAACAAGGATTGGCAAAACAAGCGCCGCGCTTGTAAGCGCGCCAAATTGCGGTGGCATTGGATCCGCGCGCATAGGTGGAAAGATTGAACACGTTGCCATAGCCGCCGGTCGCCAAAATGACCGCGTCAGCACTGTGTCGCTGGATTTCGCCCGAAATAAGATCGCGCACGATGATTCCCTTGGCATGGCCATCAACCACCACCAGATCGAGCATTTCGGATTGCGTATGCATTTCGATCGCACCGACACCGATCATTCGCGAAAGCGCACTGTATGCCCCAAGCAAAAGTTGCTGTCCAGTCTGTCCCCGCGCATAGAACGTGCGGGAAACCTGTGCTCCACCGAATGAGCGATTAGCCAGCAGTCCGCCGTATTCACGCGCGAATGGCACTCCCTGCGCCGCACACTGATCGATAATATTGACCGAAACTTCAGCCAGCCGATGCACGTTGGCTTCACGCGAACGATAGTCACCTCCTTTAACCGTATCATAGAACAACCGGTAAACACTGTCGCCGTCGTTTTGATAATTCTTGGCCGCGTTGATGCCCCCTTGAGCGGCAATCGAGTGCGCCCGACGTGGACTGTCGTGAAAAACGAAATTTTTAACTTTGTAACCAAGCTCTGCGAGGGTGGCGGCGGAAGATGATCCGGCCAGACCGGCCCCGACTACTATAACCTCGTATTTCCGCTTGTTGGCGGGGTTGACGAGCTTCATGTCCATCTTGTGCTTGCGCCATTTTTCGGCGAGCGGACCGGAAGGAATCTTGGAATCGAGTTGAGCCATGGAACTTAAGATTGGTCGGGCAACGGAAAATGGACCTGCGCCGCTGGATGCGGCTTGAGAACTCCGGTCAGGATTGATCCCGGTATCGCGAGGTTGCCGAGGAAGTAGAGTAAACAGAAAAGAGCGACAACCTTGCGCAGAACACCCGCCCATGTTTGTGACCGCCAGCCAAGGGTCTGGAATAAGCTATCCATTCCGTGCAAAAGGTGAAAGGACAACAGACCGACCGCGATGATGTAAAACAAGGAAACGCCCACACTCTCGAAACCACGATAGACCATCAAATAAACATTGTCGACCTGAGTGCCAGCGGCGACCGCCTGGAAACCCGCCACCGTGTAATCGTGTTCCATCACGTAGGAATATTTGGCTTTATAGTCAGACGGATCCGTCACCCCGAAAGTGAAGTGTGCAAGGTGATAAAGCAGAAATGCGAGCACCACGTAACCCGACCACCGAATGTATCTCGATGACAATGAGGCCCGGATCCAAGTCTGGTTTTGCCCATAAGCCTGTCCCCCGCGGGCCCTTCTGTTTTCCAAGGTAAGCACGGTCGCGGCCCAGATGTGAATTACTACACTGGCCAGTAATCCCAAACGAGCGATCCAAAGCAAGGGTCCGGTTTGGTGAAGGAACTGCGCATACCCGTTAATTTTGTCGGGGTGCTGAAAAATCTGAAAGTTACCAACCAGGTGGCCGACAATAAAACCGATTAAAATCAGACCAGTGATGGCCATCAGAAACTTACGGCCGATGGACGAGCAAAAGAAAGTGGCAAGTGAACTCATTGAATAATGATCAATACGAAGGGGATTCAGACGTCGCGACCTCGTATGGATAAGACAAACCCAACCTTATTTGTAAAGGCTTGCACCTACCACCATTGATAAGGACCCCGAATATTAGGGACGCTTACTCACAGGAGAAGCAACAGCAACTGCCCTACGACTGATGAAGTTAACGGGGCAAGGGCTTGAGCAGGGTGAACTTTCCGCTCGAAGTTGGGGCAATTACACGGCGGCGAAATGCGTTCACCCGGATACCATCACCCAACATCTGTGCAAGGGCTGTCTGCAAACTTTCCGGAGCAGTTTCATCTGAAACATAATGGAAATCCCATCGATTAACGCTCGTCTGAACGAGGTTGTAGTGCCAACACGCAAAACCCGCCGGCAAGGCCGCATCAACGTCGTATACCGACACCACCGATCCGTTCGGACGAAAATACAAATCTCGCTCGCGCCCCAGTAGACGATAACCAGTCGCGAGTTTTTGCACGATGTCTCCCGTATGATAACGCAGCAACGGCATCGCCACCCGATCACGGGTGGTCACAAAAATCTGAAAAACATCAGGCAATGCTGCCCGCCACGGTGACAACTCGATGAACGCATTGTCATCAATGACGCGGGAATCATCTTTGAATGCCTCGCCGACAAAAAGATATCCTGCTTCCGTGGATCCATAAAGATCGACCTGCGCGGCCGGAAATACCGCAGCAATCCGGGCCGCGTGCTGACGGCTGGCTTTGCCGTAAGTCAAGATCACCGCTTTCACGCTCGGCACCTTGGCGCCCCGCTTCTGGGCCGCACGAGCCAACAGCGACATATATACCGGTTCACCTTCAATCACTTCAGGTTTGGTCGCTTGGAGTTCCATCACGATTCGATCCCACTCCGGTTCGGGAAATGAAAAGGGATCGCTGGAAAGATTCAGGTAGACCGTGCCATCGAAATAGCGATGCGGGAAAGGATGATCTTCATAAGGGCAAAGATTGCTGGAGCATCCAATTGGCGCCAACACGCACTTGCGATAAGGTCGGTCTACAAATTGAGCCAGGATCGGCGAAGCGCGGTAAGCGCGATCCGTCTGGGCATCCCACCAACCTTGCTCCATGATCACGGTCATCGGCAATTGGGTGGTCCCGCCGGTTGATTCATACTCAAAACGCTTTTCCTCCATCCCGCGTTCGATTTCCTGATAATCGACAAAAAACGCCTGATGCCCCCGTTCAATTATCTCATCCTTCGAAAGCGTGGGCAGTTCACGGTAACACGCCCATTGCATTTGTTCGCTGTGCAAAGGAAACCGCTGCTGATAAAAGGGGCTGTTCGCATAAATTCGCCGAATCTCCGACTCCAAATTGGAAGGCAGAAACACCGCCTCGGTGGGGCTGATGACTGAAGGGGAATTGGCAAATGATGGGGCAGACATAGCAGTGGCTTTTAGGCAGGAAATGACAGAGCGAGACGAAGTCAAACGCCGCGGGCTCTCATTTCACGCCACCAAGGTTCAAAAAGGAACAGAGCATTGAGCACCAGACTGTGGGTAATCCCCCCACTACGGGCCAGCTGCAAGACCTCATCCACAGGTCGCAGGAAGACTTCAATCTCCTCGTCTGTATCCCAAGAAGTCGGACCGACCAAATCGACATCTGTTGCAAGTGCGATATGACAACGATTGCTTTGAATCGCCGGATTGGGTCGCACCGTTCCCAACGATTTTATTTCACCACCCTCGTAACCCGTTTCCTCCAATAATTCCCTGGCTCCGGCCACCAATGGTGATTCACCCGCATCAATCATCCCACCGGGGATCTCTAAAGCAAAATCATCAATCCCAAAACGAAATTGCCGGACCAACACAAGTTCGTGCGCTGAAGTCAATGCGAGCACGTTGACCCAATCTGGCGGTTGTATCACCACAAAGTCCCGTGCCGCGCCTCGCTTGGGATGACGATAACGAATTTGATCGAGATCAAATATCCGGGTTCTTGCGAGTAATGAACTTTCCTGTTTTTCCCAACGGGAGGGTCCTGAGTCAGGTGTGGTCATGGGATCAAAAAAAATGCCTCCTGACCAATGAAGTCGAGGAGGCATGAAAGTTGTAGTGAAAATCGAATTACTTCTTGGGCAGCTTGAGCTTCTGACCAACGGCGAGTCGGTTCCAATTCACACCTTGGTTGACTGCTTGTAGGTCGCCCACCGATACGCCCTTGCTGTTGGCAATCTTCACCCCAGTGTCGCCACCCTTGACGATGTATTCATCAGGACCAGCGACGGCAGGAGCACCGCCGGTTTTGCCTGCCACTCTTGCGGGAGCTTTGGCCGACTCTTCCAGTTTGGTGATCGAACTTTGCAAGTTGGCCAGCACGGGGCCGACCTGGTTAAAAGCTTCCTGCGTCGAGCGCGTCAACGAGGCGAGATCACGCGTGGCCTTCTCACTCGAGGCCGCACTCGAACTGACTTGGGATTCAAGCGCGTCGAAACGTGCCATCTTCTCCTCATGTGCAGTGATCATGCGATTGACGCTAGAAAGTTTAACGGCGGAGTAACCGCCGAGTAACAGCGCAATAACGCCGACAATGATGCCGCCTACTGGAAGCATGCTGTTATTTTCACGTGAGATAGTATCCATGGGTAAAAGAGTTGATCTTGACGACTAATCTAAACACACCCTGACGCAAGGAAAGATTACAGACAGGCCAAGCAGTTGCCAGATTTCGGCTAAAGTATGCCACTTTTTAACGAGCTTTCCCGCCGGAAAGCTTCGAACAAAAATTCGAAGCTAAGGCTAATGGCAGGGCTCATTACAGGTGAAATTACCAAGAAAAGCAGATTTTGGCGCCACCATCATTGACAAGCTCTTGATATTCGTGCCCTTTGAGCCCCTTCGTCGGGGCGTAGCTTAGCCTGGTAGAGCGCCTGGTTTGGGACCAGGAGGCCGGGGGTTCGAATCCCTCCGCCCCGACCATTTTTATTAGCAGGATTAAATGAACGTTAAGTCCGCCTTAGTGAATTGATCGCAATTACTAACTTGATGCGGGCTTATGTATTTCTCGTAAATCCAAGTGTATCTTTAATGATACATTAATCTCGATATGAAAATCCTACACCGACTTCTTGTTTTATATGCAATTACTGTCGGTTTTCTTACGCTAGAAACTATCTCTGCACAAACCATCGAGGAAGATTTTCCGACAGACGGAGTTCTATCGGGTTCGACTCCGGATGCAGGTATAGGTGATTGGACATCAATAAGTGGCTCACCAGCTTTGGCTGTTTCTTCTGGCATTTTAACTATCGCAGCAGGAGGGGGCGAATCCTCTCAACTAAACTTTAATGCAAGTAACCTGAGTTCAGGAACTATATATATGGGTTTTAACCTTGAGATCGATTCTTCAGGAAGCATCAGCACATCTGATTCAATTCAGTCAATAGCCGGATTCAGGGTTGGAACAGCTGGTAGTGGCACCAATGCATTAAGTTTCGGAGTCTTTCGACCAAGTGGTGCAGCTCAGAGTTTTAGCTCTATCCCAACCACCTCAACGTCTCAGGTTGTGGCAGGGATTTTCACCGGAAGTAGTTTAAATGCCACAAGTAACAACCTCTCAGGATGGGCAACATCAATAGATCGAGGAACTGCCAGCAGAATCGTAATCGGCTTCGATCTAACGAACGACTCCGGGACACTATGGGTAAACCCTACTTCTTCAGGCTCTACCTCAATTACATTATCTGGCATAACTTCGGATGCTAGAGGGGTATTCTTCCGACAAGGTGCAGCATCGCATGGACAGGGTTTCGTGGATAATTTAAATGTATCAGTAGATTTTAATATAGCAGCAGCCTTAGCTGCCGTTCCTGAACCCTCGACCTATGCTGCTATTCTTGGTGCGATGGCACTAATCGGTGCGCTAGTCGTCAGGCGGCTCAATTTAGTCGCTTGAGTTCACTTCCTTTATCCTCCTTTTCGCCTTAAACCCGCCGCATGGCGGGCATTTTGTTTGATCATCAAATGGCGAGTCTGGAAGGCCGAACTCCAGCCCGGACGATCCCATGGCGACGCAATTCGGGACAACGCACTCCACCTTCAAGCAATGCCCGCACGAGCGTGGCAGCTTCAGGGCGGTGGATTGACTCTATTTCCCGGTAAATAACCCCCATAGTGGACCACCCGCGAAA
This sequence comes from Opitutaceae bacterium UBA3033, assembly GCA_002367815.1. Taxonomy (GTDB): domain Bacteria; phylum Verrucomicrobiota; class Verrucomicrobiia; order Opitutales; family Opitutaceae; genus Cephaloticoccus. The sequence goes on from DFDG01000148.1 coordinate 33,296, forward strand.
AAGAAAAAGGCCGTTAGGGATAACGGCCAATACCATTCGTCCATCTGAATGGGCTAAACTTAATTTTCGCCTAGGTTCAGCTTAATGACGGGATCTGCCTCAACCGATGCAGCCGGACTTGGCGCGGAGGCATCAGCTGATGCGGGAGTTTTCATTTGCAGCGACATCGCCCGTTGTGCCCAAGGACTGGAGGGATCGATCTGCATGATCTGATCGGCCAAGTTCTTGATCGCTTCGATTTTACCGGCGGATGAGGCGATACTGGCAAGTTGATAGGCCGCTTCCACTCTTACCCCTCTGCCCGCAGCTTCAGTGTCAGCCAATTGTTTTAGCCCTGCTTCGCCGTCGGTATTTTGCCCGGCTTGCAATTGCGCCATGGCGAGTCCCAGTGCCGCACGATCATTCAGCGGTCCGGTCTCGAATACTTTGAGTGACTCTTTGTATGCCGCAACGGCATCTACACTTTTGCCTACGGCATAGGCATCATCAT
>DFDG01000148.1:33941-39634 GCA_002367815.1 Opitutaceae bacterium UBA3033
AGCCATTGTCAACCAAGCCACTCCGGACAACACGTGGCCGGGATTCGCCGCCACAAAAGATTTCAAATTTTCGGGAGTAGAAGCAGCTGCAAAATCCTTCTGGATCTCCTGCTCATTCTGGGCCGCCATATAGTCCCACCCGCCCCGAGCGACGATAATTACCAGCACGACCAAACAGAGAGCGAGCAGACCGCGCCGATTATGCTCCCAGAATAAAGTCAGCTTTTCTTCAAAGCCGGGGGTGATATTGATTTCCTCTCCGCTAGTTGGAGAAGATTCTGGGTGGTTGGAATTGCTCATGCGCAAGGGTTGTTCAGTGGAAAAACGTCACCAAAACAAACCCACGACAGGATGTAAATGCCGGAAATCCCCGGTTCAGACCCCTCAGTCAAAACTACCTTCAAGCGCCATAAACCAATCCCGGTGCCCAGGCCCACGCAATAATGCCTCCAATGTGGACAGCCAAATTCCATCAAACCAAGTTAACATTACCCTTATAATGCTGGATCGGTTTCACCCCAATTTGCTCCTGCTTGAGTGCCTTGATTCCCTGCAATGCCGCAAAAGCACCCGTGACCGTGGTCATGATACAAACGTTATGCGTGTAGGCTACCGCCCGAATCGAGTTTTCATCGCGGCGCGGAATCATGCCACCGGGAGTGTTGATCACCATTTGAATTTTTCCGTTCTTGATCATATCCACCGCCGTGGGCCGGCCTTCATCGATCTTGGCCAAACGTGTGACCGGCACTCCATTATCAATCAATACCTTGGCAGTGCCACTGGTTGAAAACACTTCAAAACCCATTTCTGTAAGTTGTCGCGCCAAGTCAACCGCCCGGGCTTTGTCGGCATCCTTGACTGAGAGGAACACATTGCCACTGGTCGGCAGACCGGGTTTGACGGAGGCTTGGGCTTTGGCAAAGGCGACCCCAAGATTGGCATCGATACCCATGACTTCACCCGTGGATCGCATCTCCGGCCCCAGCGTAATCATCGAACCAGGAAAGCGCACAAAAGGAAATACGGCTTCTTTCACGCACCAGTGTTTCGGGCTTTGCTCGCGGGTAAAGCCCAGCTCTTTGAGAGTTTTACCCGCCATGACCAAAGCCGCCAGTTTGGCCAGTGGCACTCCAATCGCCTTGGCCACAAATGGCACTGTGCGTGAAGCGCGGGGGTTCACCTCCAGAACGTAGAGCTGGTTTTCTTTGATCGCGAACTGCACGTTCATCAGACCGATCACATTTAGTTCCTTAGCCAGTGCGTGGGTAGCAGTGCGCACGGTATCGAGCATCTCCTTCGACAAAGTATGCGGCGGCATGACCATTGACGCATCACCCGAATGCACACCAGCAAACTCGATGTGTTCAAGCATACCGCCGATGACCGATATGGTGCCATCGCTGATGCAATCCACATCCAACTCAATCGCATCCTCGAGGAACTTGTCGATCAGGACCGGTTTGTCGGGCATGACATCAAAGGCCTGGCGAATGACCGATTGGAATTCCTCCTCGTTATAAACGATGAACATGCCGCGACCCCCCAGCACAAACGAAGGCCGCAGGAGCACAGGAAATCCAACCTCATGCGCAAAAACCAGAGCTTCTTCCGGGTTCATCGCCGTACGGTTGGCCGGCTGGAGAATATTAAGTTTCCGGAGAATATTGGCAAAAAGTTTCCGATCTTCAGCCGCATCAATGCTCTCTGGCGATGTGCCGATAATATTCACCCCATTGGCCTTGAGCGCCGAAGCGAGATTCAAAGGAGTTTGCCCGCCAAATTGTACTATCACTCCATCACAGCCTTCCTGCTGATATATCTCCAACACGTCCTCTAGGGTAAGCGGTTCGAAATAGAGGCGGTCACTGGTATCGTAGTCGGTCGAAACCGTTTCAGGGTTCGAATTGACCATCACAGTTTCATAGCCGATCTCACGCAGAGCAAAGCTCGCGTGCACGCAGCAGTAATCAAATTCTATGCCCTGACCGATCCGGTTGGGTCCACCCCCCAGAATCATAATCTTCTGCTTGCCGCTGGGCGGCATTATTTCGTTTTCATCCTCGTAGCTTGAATAGTAATACGGCGTGAAAGCCTCGAACTCAGCTGCGCAAGTGTCGACCAAGCGATAGGTCGTATTGATGCCGACACCTTTTCTATGTGCTCGGACCACACTAAATTCACAGCCGAAAAAGTGGCTGAGTTGCACGTCGGAAAAACCAAATTTCTTGGCCCGCCGCAGCATGTCCAACTCGACGGTGGCCAACGTGTGCCGCTTTAGCGCCAATTCCATCTCATACAATTCGTGCAGTTGATGGAGAAACCAAATATCTATCTTTGAGAGCTCGAATATCTCGTCCAAAGTCATTCCGCTCATAAAGGCGTAGCGGATATAAAATATTCGTTCTGCGTTCGGCGTGGCGAGTTTTGCGCGGGTCACCTTGATATCGGGTGGTTGATCAAGCCCGTGCTTGCCCCCTCCCCCAAAACCAAACGCTCCAATTTCCAGAGAGCGCAGGGCTTTTTGCATCGACTCTTTAAAGGTGCGACCGATGGCCATCGCTTCCCCAACCGATTTCATCGCCGAAGTAAGAGTCGTATCGGTCCCGGGAAACTTCTCGAATGTGAATCGTGGAATCTTGGTCACGACATAATCAATGGTCGGCTCAAAAGATGCCGGGGTAAGCCGGGTTATGTCGTTCCGCAATTCATCCAACGTATAACCAACGGCTAGTTTGGCTGCAATTTTGGCGATGGGAAATCCGGTGGCTTTGGAGGCCAACGCGGAGGAACGCGATACCCGTGGGTTCATCTCGATCACCACCATCCGGCCCGTTACCGGATCCACTGAAAATTGAATGTTCGAACCACCGGTCTCGACTCCGACTTCGCGGATAACCGCAAAGGACGCGTCACGCATGGCTTGATATTCCTTGTCGGTCAACGTCATGGCCGGAGCCACAGTGATTGAATCGCCTGTGTGCACCCCCATGGGATCAAAATTTTCTATGGAGCAAATAATCACGCACTGGTCCTTATGATCACGCATGACTTCCATTTCGTATTCCTTCCAGCCCAACAGACACTCCTCGATCAGCACTTCATGAACAGGAGAGAGATCAAGTCCATTGACCGTGATCTGCTCAAATTCATCCTTGTTGTAAGCGATGCCTCCACCGGAACCTCCCAAGGTAAATGAAGGACGAATAATTAGCGGAAAGTTACCAATTTCCTCGGCCGCCGCCCACGCTTCAACCATTGATTTGACGGTCCGCGATCGAGCGACATCAAGGCCGATCTTAAGCATGGCTTGTTTGAAAAGCTCGCGGTCTTCTCCTTTGGAAATAGCCGCTGGCTTGGCACCGATCATTTCCACGCCATATTTCTCGAGGATGCCTTTTTCATGCAGCTCCATCGAAAGATTCAAAGCGGTCTGCCCCCCAAGGGTCGGCAATAGAGCCGAAGGTCTCTCGATGGCGATAATTTTTTCCACCATATCCACAGTGAGTGGCTCAATGTAGGTGGCATCGGCAAACTCGGGATCCGTCATGATGGTCGCCGGATTGGAGTTAACCAAAATGACTCGGTATCCTTCTTCTTTCAGCGCCTTGCAGGCTTGAGTCCCGGAATAATCAAATTCGCAGGCTTGGCCGATGACAATAGGGCCGGCGCCGATGATAAGGATGGACTGGAGGTCGGTGCGTTTGGGCATGGACGTAGGTTTCAGAGAAAGTTGATAGCATGATCAACCGCGGCAAGCGGGAAGTCTGTCACTACGCGTTTTTAGGACCAGTAAGTCCTCAAAACTCAACCAATCCGGCGAACTTCAACTCCGAGCACTTTTGCGGCTTCGCCCTTATCCCCGTAGCAGGCACGCAAAACCAGATCGATATACTGTTTTTCCTGTCCGGACAGATACTCACTCAAACTCGGCCAGTGCTGCATTTCACGCAATCGCAAGGGCAATTGCTGTGAGGTAATGACCCGGGATTCTGATGCTGATACGATTTTTGAGACCACTTGGTAGAGCTCGGTCAAATTGCCCGGCCAGTGATAGGTGGTGAGCAAAGCGACCCCATCTTCAGTAAATTCCACCATTTTGGCGTCAAAGTGCGGATTCGCGATTTGCGCCGCATAATGCTTTATCAGCATGGGGATGTCTTCTTTCCGATCACGCAAAGGCGGAATCAAGACCGGAAATGATGCCACGCGGTAATACAATTCATCGTGAAAACTGCCCTCATTCACCAGTGCTTCGAGATCACCTGCGCTGGTGCAAATGAGTCGGAACCCATGGGCCGTATTGCGCAGCACGCTTACCAATGCCTGTTGCACTTCCATGGGCAGGCATTGGAGATGCTGCAAATAAAGCGTGCCACCCTTTGCCCTTTCAACCCAAGCCCCTCCCGCGCCGTTCTGCCCCAGCAGCCCTTCGCGAAAATTGGCCTCCGAGCTCAAGGAACAGTCGATACGAATCAGTGGGCCACTTTCCGGTCCCAAAGCATCGTGCAGCAACTCAGCCACGGCAGTCTTGCCGGTGCCGTTTTCACCCTGCAACAAAACTGGCGACCTAACCGTCGCGAGTTTCTTGATTTGTTGAATGAGTTTGGTGATGGCGGGGCTCTGTCCAATGATGCGTTGCTCCACGCTGCTGACACTGCCACTGGGGGCCAAACCCTTGTTCGAACTCTCGGTCTGAAATGCTTTAAATTCTATCCCGCGCTTCAATGTTTCGATCAACTCGGTCACACGAAACGGCTTTTGCAAATAATCAAAGGCGCCCAGTTTCAAGGCCTGAATGGCACTCTCCGTGCTGGGGTAAGCCGTCATAATCACCACGACGGCGCTTGGGTCGTATTGCTTTAGGTGCTTGAGCAATGTGATGCCGTCCATCGGCTTCATATCGATATCGGCCAGAACCAGATCGAATTTCTCTTCCTTGTAGCGGACCAAGGCTTTCTCCCCATCGGTGGCAAAAGCCGTGTGAAACCCAGTAGGTTGAATCACGGCCTCTAGCATCTCGTGAATCGAGAGCAAGTCATCAACGATGAGAACGGAAGCCATAGGCTCGAATACCTTTCCGACAGGTCAGACTATGTCAACGGGTTGGATAGTTGCTTTACTGTAAGCCACCTGCGACAGCACCGAGTTGGAAGATAGGCAGGAACATCGCCATTACGATACCACCCACCACAACACCCAGAAATACAATCAGCAGTGGTTCGATCAGAGAAGTCAGTGATGCCACTGTCGCTTCCGCTTCCACGTCGTAGAAATCAGCGACCTTGGTCATCATGCCATCAACATTACCTGTTGATTCACCGGCTTTAACCATATGCTTCATCATCGGGGGGAAAAAGTCATTGGCGGCAAGAACATCAGATACTTGGCCCCCCTGGCTAACGTGCCTGGCAATGTCATCACATGCGTCCTCGATTTGCACCGTCCCGCTCGCAGATGATACAATCTCCAATGCGCGCAAGATGGGCACGCCGGAACGGATCAGGGTGGCATAGGTTCGGCAGAAACGGGATAGCGCAATCTTGTGGATCAAATTGCCGCAAATTGGGGCCTTGACCAGAAAATGATCCTTTTGACTTCGGCCCCTGGGGGTCGAAATGTATTTATTGCCAAACCAATAAGCGGCATAGCATACGGCGATGATGATATACCAGTTCCCCTTCATAAAATCG
>DFDG01000070.1:0-161 GCA_002367815.1 Opitutaceae bacterium UBA3033
TCACGTAATACGTGACACTTTCATTCCAGCCATTTACTGAGGCCGTGGGTTGATCCTCAGGCGGCCCGTCTTTTCTCTAGGCGCCGGCCGACTATGATGGCCAATTCAAAAAGGACGTAGAGCGGTGCCGCGAATATCGTCTGCGTAATCGGGTCCGGGGT
>DFDG01000070.1:355-5259 GCA_002367815.1 Opitutaceae bacterium UBA3033
TGGACAGGATTCCCATGTAAATCAGCAGAACGATGAGCAGCGGAAACTCAAACGCCGCGCCCACCCCCAACACCAGCCACATCAGGAGCCCGAAATAACTCCCCGGGGTCCAGCGCATCACGAACCCAAAGTATTCGTTGATTTCCATCGAAACGCGCAGCGTGCTCGGCACCAGCAGAAAAAAGCTGAAGGCCGCCCCGCACAAAAACAAAATCATCGCGGCCAGACACAATGGCAGCACCACTTTGAGTTCACGCTCCGTCAGCGCGGGTGACACGAACTGCCCGATAAAAAGCAGCAGAAACGGGGCGGCCAGCACGAATCCACCGAGGAAACACATCTGCATGACCACGGTGAAGCTTTCCATGATGGAAGTCGTGCCGAGCTCCAAGCTGGTGCTCGACGTCTGCACGGAATGTAACGGCCACATCAACACGTCGTTGAATTCCCGCAGGAAAATGCCGATCAACACCGCGAAGATCATAAACGTCACCACGCATTTTATCAGCGTCCAGCGCAGGTCCTCCAAGTGATCGAAAAAACCCATGGGTTTTTCCCGCAGTGCCGGTTGATCGTCACTGTGCATGGGGTCGTCGGAAACGTCGGATGGTTCAATCACGGCAAAATGAAATGGTCATGCTGGGGCAATTGCGTAAAAACGGAAGCGCGATGTATGCCCCACCGGTTCAACGGGGAAACGTCGCCGCGCGAGACTGCAACTCACGCAGTTTTTTTTCGCGCATCGCCACGCGATCCACGGCTGCAGCGTGACCCTGAAGCCATTTCTCTCCGGCCGTTGCCCATTGCAGAATGCCGTCATCCTGCCCCCCTTGCTCTTGATAGATTCGCCCCCATGCCAGGGCTTCGATCAAATCATCCCCCATGCTCAGCCGCCCGGCTGCATTGGGCCGCACCAGTTCATTTATCGGGGTCAATTGAGTGATCGCACGAATATAGGTTTCAATCCCCGTCAATCCCCCGGAAACCGCCACGAGGTGGACCATGCGATTGTATTCAAGGATGAGTTCAACGCGTTCCACCTCAATCAATTTGTCGCTCTGCGGACCGGAAAGCCGTTCCCCAATATCCTGCGCCAAAGCCGTGGCGGCTGGCACCGATCCTTTCTCCGCCACTTCCAACAACAACGGTCTGGCCACCTTGCGATCCTCTCTAAGACCTTGGCCTAAAAAGAGCGCCAGCCCCAGTCGTTCCTTCGCCCGGAGATCCCCGTCCTTGATTCCTGCGGCCAACCATCGCTGCAGCTCATGCGTATCGACCGGATGCACGTCTCCAACCGCATAAGCCTGCCACAACAGGATCAATGCCCGTTCCTGACCCAAGTTGGCCGCCTCCCGCAGCATCTCCACCCCCTTCTCCTTATCCTGCGCCATTCCCTGTCCGGTAAAAGACATGAAACCGAGAAAAACCCGGGCATCCAGATAATTGGCCAACGCCGGTCGTTTCATGGCCGCCGCCGCCATGGTGTAATCCTGCTCCACCCCGAAGCCGTTAAAATATATTTCGCCCAGCCGGTAACTCGCAGGTATGTGACCTTGGATGGCCGCCTTGCGCAACCAACCCGTGGCTTGCGACACATTTTTTTTCAGTCCCAGATCGCCCACAAAATATTTTTCCGCCAGCGCATATTGGGCATCGGCCACCCCACCCTCCGCCGCACTGTGCATCCAGACCATTGCTTTCGCCCTGTCCCGGCCCACTCCCACTCCTTCTTCATAGATTTGCGCCAGTTGCCACTGGGCGATTCCGTCTCCATCAAGGGCCTGTTTATGCAGCGTTTCAAAGTCGGCCGAGGTGGAAGCTCGTAGCGTCGTCAGGGCCAGGATCAAACCCAAGCCAAGCACCCGCCATGGGTGTGTGGTCGTTCCCGTTTGGCGGTTGGAGTGAGCATGTTTCCTGAACATTGCTCCCTTCATAGCAGAATTGGGGCCGGCCGCAATCGCCACTTTACCTTGGGGTTCATCCTGCCAAGCGCGACATATGCCGCCTCCACCGTTGACAGCAGTCTGCTTGATTCACTAATTCCATACCCCTTCGCGCCTCGGCGTCATCATCAGTTTACCTACAGAAAACCATCACATGGCATCAAAATCCAAAGCTAAAAAGGCTGTCCTTAAACCGGCGGCCAAGTCCGCCCCGAAGTCCGCCGTCAAGGCCCCCAAATACATCTATAAATGGGGCGCCGGCAAAGCCGATGGCAATGGCTCCATGAAGCCGCTCCTCGGGGGCAAAGGCGCCAATCTCGCTGAGATGACCCGCATCGGTCTCCCTGTGCCCGCTGGTTTTACGATTACGACCGAGGTTTGCACCTATTATTACGACCACAAACGCACCTACCCGCAGGAATTACAGAGCCAAATCGTAACCGGCATCAAAAACATGGAAAAGGTGATGGGCTACAAGTTCGGTGACGACAAAGGCTTCCCGCTCCTCGTGGCCGTGCGTTCCGGCGCCCGTGATTCCATGCCCGGCATGATGGACACGATTCTTAACCTCGGTCTCAACGACCAGACGGTGGTCTCACTCGAGAAGGCCACCGGCAATGCCCGCTTTGCGTGGGATTGCTACCGCCGCTTCATCCAGATGTATGGCGACGTCGTCCTCGGCGTGCAAAAGCGCGAAGGCGAAGATCACGAACCTTTTGAGACTGTGATCGAAGAATATAAGCACTCGGTTTACGGCAAGGACATCATCGACTCCGATCTCACCGCGGCTGACCAACAGGAGCTCGTCAAACGCTTCAAGGCTCTCGTCAAGGATCGCACCGGCCACGTATTTCCCAACGATCCTTGGGCTCAATTGACCGGTGCGGCCAGTGCGGTGTTCGGTTCATGGATGAATGACCGCGCCAAGGTTTACCGCGCCAAATACAACATCCCCTCCGAGTGGGGCACCGCCGTCAACGTGCAGGCCATGGTCTTCGGCAACACGGGTAACACTTCCGGTTCCGGCGTGGCGTTCACCCGCAATCCGGCCAATGGCACCAATGAGTTTTACGGTGAGTTTCTCATCAACGCCCAGGGTGAAGACGTCGTCGCCGGCGTGCGGACTCCCGAGCCCGTCATCAATCTCAAAAAGGTAATGCCGAAAAGCTACGCCGAACTCCTCAAGGTTCGTGCCACCCTCGAGAAACACTTCAAGGATGTGCAGGACGTCGAGTTCACCATTCAGGAAGGCAAGCTGTTCATGCTGCAGACCCGCAACGGCAAACGCACCGCGGCCGCCGCCCTCAAGTTCTCCATCGATATGGTGAAGGAAAAGCTCATCGACTGGAAGACCGCCATCATGCGCAACCCCGCCGATCAACTCGAGCAGCTCCTTGCTCCGATCTTCGATCTGGCGGAAGTCAAGAAAGCCAAGATCATCGCCCGGGGTCTCCCGGCTGGTCCCGGTGCTGCCACCGGCAAGATTTACTTCAATGCCGATCGCGCGGTCATCGCCGCCGAAAAGGGTGAAAAGGTTCTGCTCGTTCGCATTGAAACTTCACCGGAAGATTTGCGCGGCATGATCGCCGCCGAAGGCATCCTGACCGCCCGCGGCGGAGTTTCCTCCCACGCCGCCCTCGTCGCCCGTCAAATGGGCAAGGTCTGTGTCTGTGGCGCCGCGTCGCTCGTGATCAACTACGAGAAGAAAACCGTCACCGTTGCTGGCCAAACTTTCGCTCAAGGTGATTTCCTCTCCATCGATGGCACCGCCGGCACCGTTTACGCGGGCCAGATCGCGACAGCACCTTCCGAGATCATCGACGGCCTGCTCTTCAACAACAAGCGCGCACAGAAGACCGAGAAATTCAAGAGCTACGTGCAATTGATGGAGTGGTGCAAAAAAGCCACCAAGATGTCCGTTCGCACCAACGCCGACACCCCCGAGCAAGCCTCTCAGGCCATCGCCTTCGGTGCCGTCGGTATCGGCCTCACCCGCACCGAGCACATGTTCTTCGAAGGTAATCGCATCGATGCGATGCGCGAAATGATCCTCGCCGACAATCTCGCCGACCGCGAAGCCGCCCTCGCCAAGCTTCTCCCCTACCAGCGCGCTGATTTCTTCGGCATCTTTAAAGCGCTCAAGGGATATCCTGCGACCATTCGTTTCCTCGATCCACCGTTGCATGAGTTCCTGCCGAACTCGAAGGAGCAGCAGGCCGACCTCGCCAAGAAACTCGGCATCGACTTTGCCAAGATCGAGCACCGCGTGCACGAGCTGCATGAGTTCAACCCGATGCTTGGTTTCCGCGGCTGTCGCCTCGGCATCAAGTTCCCGGAGATCACCCGCATGCAGGCTCGCGCCGTCCTCGAGGCCGCCGCCGATGCGACCAAGAAGGGCTTCAAGGCCAAGCCCGAAATCATGATTCCGCTGGTTGGCTTCAAGCAGGAACTCGATCTCCAAACCGCGATTGTTCACGAGGTCGCTGCTCAAGTGCAGAAAGAGAAGAAGGTTAAAATCTCCTACTCCGTCGGCACCATGATCGAGATCCCGCGTGGCGCCCTCACGGCTGATGAAATCGCGCAGACGGCGGAGTTCTTCAGCTTCGGCACCAACGATCTCACGCAGACCACCCTCGGCATGTCACGCGACGATTCCGGTTCATTCCTCGGCGCTTATCAGGAGTCCGAGATCATGAACAAGAATCCCTTTGCTTCGATCGACCAGACCGGTGTGGGTCAGCTCATGCAAATCGCGATCGCCAAAGGTCGTGCCACCCGTCCCGACATCAAACTCGGCATCTGCGGAGAGCACGGTGGCGATCCGGATTCAGTGAAGTTCTGCCATAAGATTGGTTTGGCCTACGTGTCCTGCTCACCTTACCGGGTTCCAGTGGCTCGTCTGGCTGCCGCGCAAGCTGCTCTGAGCGACTCGAAATAAGGTAGGGGCGGTTATCCTTAACC
>DFDG01000147.1 GCA_002367815.1 Opitutaceae bacterium UBA3033
GGGAGGGATGAGCCAAATGCGGTTACAGTCGTATTCGCAGCGGCGTTGCGTGAAAGCCAATCGGCCGTGGCCAATATGGCGCCTAGATTGTCAGAGGGATGGCCCCATTCGGCGGCCAACCAGGTGTCGTTGAAATCCAACCAACGGATCAAGGCGCCGATGTTGAAGGCAGCTTGAACAGGATCGAGTTCGTATGCGGTGCCGGGAACACGGGCCCCATTGATAATCGTGGTGCCGGAAACCACGGGTCCGAGCAATTTGGTGCAAGCGGGATAACCCAGGGCCATGATGCCGCAGGCCAAGGTATCGGCGAGACACCAGCGGGCCGTGTCTAAAGCTTCCTCACTCGTGATTTCAGTATTGAGCACGTAGTCCGCGATCTCGGCCAAAAGTTGATCCGGAGCGGGGCGAACGTTGGAGATAGGGGAACTCATAAATTATCTTTCCCTTTATCGTTCTGTCTGACGAAAGAAGAAGATTAAGAGGAAAGAGAAAGAGGATCAGCGGGAGGAGAGTGGGGGGAAGACGCGATGGTCCGGACCGATGTAATTGGCCGAGGGGCGGATGATTTTTCCGTCGGTGCGTTGTTCGATGATGTGGGCCGACCATCCGGCGGTCCGGGCCATGACAAACAGTGGGGTGAACATCAGCATCGGCACGCCCATGCGATGGTAGACTACCGCACTGTACCAATCCACATTGGGAAACATTTTCTTTTCGTTCCACATGAAGGTTTCAATGCGTTCCGCGATGGCAAATAGCGTTGGCTCGTTGGCCTCGATGGAAAGTTTCCGCGCGAGGGCTTTGATGATGACGTTGCGGGGATCGGACACGGTGTAAACGGGATGACCGAACCCGATGATGATCTCTTTGCGGGCAACCCGTTCACGGATATCGGCCTCGGCTTCGTCAGCGGTTTGATAACGTTCCATGATCTCGAGCGCGACTTCGTTGGCCCCGCCGTGCTTGGCGCCACGCAGCGCACCGATCCCCCCGCCGATGCAGGAGTATATGTCTGAACCCGTGCCGGCAATGACCCTCGTGGTAAAGGTCGAGGCATTGAACTCATGTTCCGCGTAGAGAATGAGTGAATGATCCAGAGCTTGGGTATGAGCGGCTGATGGGACCTGCTGATGGAGCAACTGCAGAAAATGAGCGGCGATGGATTCGGCGTCGTTTTCCCTTTCAATCCGTTTACCCGTCGTCGAAAAATGATGCCAGTAAAGCAGCATGGAAGGGAAACTCGCGAGCAAACGGTCGGCAATCATCCGGGCGCCGGGAGTTGAAGTGGCATTACCGCCGGTGGATGGAAGAGCCTCCGGTTCCAAATGACCCAGGATGGAACAACCCGTGCGCAACACATCCATCGGATGTGCACTGGCCGGGATTTGCTCCAGTGTGTTGCGCAGCGGAAGCGGCAAACCGCGCAACGATTGCAAACGTGTCCGGTAAGCCGTGAGCTCGGCCGAATTGGGCAGGTAGCCGTGGACGAGCAAATGGGCAACCTCCTCAAAACAGGCCTGCGAAGCGATATCGGCGATATCGTAACCACAATAGTGAAGATCATTACCCGTATAACCAACGGTGCAGAGGGCAGTGTTGCCGGCAGGCACGCCGGAGAGGGCCACGGATTTTTTTGGTTTGGGAGCAGGATCAGACATGGTGTTGGATTTATTTTTCCGCGGATGGCACGGATGAACACGGATTAGTTTTTAAGCTCATGGATTACGCGTTTCCATTCGAGCTTGGAGTGTTTGAAGTTGAGGAGGAGGGCGAGCTTGAGCTTGGATATCGCTAAATACCCGAGCATTTGCCGAAGGTGGGTTTCGCTGAAAATTTCGGCCACTTTGGGGTCGGCGATGACGATGTCATCCACAATCAAATCAGGAACTAGATTTCCTATCAGCTCTTGACTGTAATACACAGGATAGGATTTCTGTTGGTCAACCTTATGGCCTCTCTTCCTTAGTTCGATCACAAGTGCGCGTTCATACAGCTTTTCGTCAAGTCCTGGTCCTAGTTCATTTAGCACGGCCATGGATGCCCCAATGATTTCGCCGCTTAATTCCTCATATATCATTTTAATATCCGCGTTTATCCGTGTCATCCGCGGGGGTTAGGGGTAAGTCATGCGGTTTGTAGTCGAGGGTGCGGTATAAATCAGCGCGGGTTTGCATTTTATCCACAACCGATTTCTGGGTGCCGTGCTGGCGAATGGTTTGATAAATATTCTGGGCTGCTGCTGCCGCGGCCCGCGAAGCACTCAGGGGATAAAGCACCATGGCGACGTCGGCATGGCGGAGTTCCCCAATGGAGAAATAAGGGGTTTGACCAAACTCGGTGATGTTGGCGAGCACGGGAACTTTCACGGCCGTGGTGAAAGCCCGGTAGTCGTCGAGGGTATGCAGGGCTTCGGCGAATATCATATCCGCGCCAGCGGTCACATAGGCCCGGGCGCGTGCAATTGCTGCACCCACGCCCTCTACGGTGGCGGCATCGGTGCGGGCCATGATCACAAAAGCAGGATCGGTTTTTCCTGATAGGGCGGATTGCAGCCGGCTGATCATTTCCTTGGTAGAAACGAGCTGTTTACCCGGAAGGTGACCGCAGAGCTTGGCTGAAACCTGATCTTCCATATGAACGGCCGCCACTCCTGCGGCGGACAATTCACGCACGGCCATGGCGGGGTCATCCCAGCCGGTATCGATATCAACCAAGAGAGGAAGATTTACACGCCGGGTGATTCTTTGCACATCGACCAAAACATCAGCCAGGGTGGTTTCCCCAATGTCTGGTATGCCGTAGGAGTGGTTGGCCACGCCCGCACCGGAAAGATAGATCGCCTGAAAGCCTGCCGCTTTAGCCTGGAGTGCCGCATAGGCATTGATGGTCCCGGCGATTTGCAAAGGCTGCTCGGCCGCCAATGCGCTGCGAAATTGGGTTCCGGGGGATGGGGGCATGGTCGACGAAGTTGATATGACAATGATTAGCCGCGTTGAATGTGTCGAGTCGGCTGGTTTGAAACCGGCCGATAGTAATGCCGCCGATAAGAACTACAACCAAGGTTACTTACTGGGTATCTGGTCGAGTCGACTCGCGAGGGTTACCGAGAGTCCCGGATTCTCAGTGCCGGGTCTTTTATAATGCGGTATTTTTCCGCGCAGTTTCTATATCGGCGGCAGACATCCGCAGTTGCAGCTTTTTTAACAGTGCTGGTTGGGTGTCGCGAATGAACTTCGAAATCGGATCATCCCCCTGGGCCAGTTCATCCGCTTTGAGCAACGCGGTGTAGGCCTCAATATCGTTGCTGGGGCGCAAACGATCCGAGGTATAAAGAGCCCCAAGATAGAAGTTGGACAGGGCGTGTTCGCGGCTGGCGGCCAAGCGATACCAGTCAGCGGCCTGTTTGACATCCATCGTGACGCCCAAGCCGTGGTCGTAGCAGACACCAAGATTATAGATCCCCTCCAATTCACCTTCTTGCGCGAGTTTGGTATAGATGTGGAAGGCCAATGACTTTGCTTCCGGGGTGCCGATATTTCGCAGGTAGTAATCGGCCAAACGAAAACCGGCGGAGTGATAACCCAACTGAAATTGATGGGTGAAGATTTCAATCGCCGCGGTGAGGTTGCCCTTTTGGAGCTCAGCCTCACCTGCGGTCATATCGAAAGGCACGATACGTCCATCGGCATCGACGTAGATGGGAGGCAGGTAATCCCCGACCAATTCAGTTTTCCAATAGCGGCCCGTTTCCCGGAGTGTGGCGAAATCGGTGAAGCGCATGTGATAGCTACGCATCCGCACCACTGTTGGGGGTGAATCAGGGAACGGATTTTCCTCGAACAATGCCACTACGGCGGGGTTGGGTTTCAAGAGATGAGAAGCCACGACACGGAAGAAAGATGATTTTCTTTGCTTGTATGCTTCGAGTTCCAACGTGGCGTCGAAGCGAACAAACCAAGGAGCAATGAACGAGTTTATCCGATCTTCGCGCTGCGGCATGTAGCGATAAGCGTAGGTTCGCCAAGTTCCCCCCCCATCATTTGATCCGAGAAATTCAACTTGAAGGCGCACCTTTATGAACTGGGCGTAGAGGTAGTATTCATTGACGCTACCAAAGGGCGCGATCGCACTGACCGGAGCCGTGATGAAGGCAGGAAGGTCATAGACCCTCAAGCCACATGACTTGCCCAGATAGAATAACGAAAATGCGAAATGCGCCCAGAGGCCGACAGCCAATGCGTGATGCCGCCAACGGGGACCGGGTATGGCAGTGGAAGGTCTGATCTGCCCCATCATCCATCGCCCGAGTGAACGGAAGCGGAAAGTTTGGGCGGCCGAATTGATCATTTGATCATCAAGCATCAGTAAACCCAGTCCGATGGATACCGTGTTCAACCAGCCAAAATTACTGGTTAATTGGATACCCGCTTGGAACAGGGTCCACGAAATGAAGGCGAGCCAGCGGCCCTTTCGTCCCCAGAAGATCGCCAGGACGGGAGCGATCAATTCGGCAAAGAAGGTGAGCAGAATTTCGAACACATGGTAAAGGCGAGGCAACTGGTGGTCGAGGTAGCCCAATATAGTGGGGAATGGGCTGGTCTCATACATGATGTCCATGGCGGAAAAATTCCGCCAATGAGGATCCCCGGCGACGAGCTTCACCGCTCCGGCCTCAAACATCACACGAAACAAAAACCAACGCATCATGAACAACGCCAATGTTGAGGGGGCGGAATTGGCGCCCAGACCCGGGCGAAATCCTTTGGGGGCGAATGGGATGCAGAGCAGGGCGGTCTCCAGCATGAGATTATCCAATTGTGCCCCGGAAAGCACATACCAGGTGGAAACAAAAGAAAGGAAGGTGACCCAGCAGACAAAGAGGGCCATGCGTGGCCATAGATTTAACAGCAAGGCCAGGGCGGCACCCATCCCCAGCCATGACACCACCCGGATCATCGCCTCACCGCTACTCAACCAGAAGAGACTGGGGGCGGCAAAAAACGCCTGAATGGCGCCCGGATTTTTACCCGAAATATGATTTAGGAATTCCGAAACAGGTAGGAGCCCATCCGGGCCCGCCAACGCCATTTGATCTTTAATGATCCCGGCAAAAACAATGACAAATACTGCTCCCACGGCACGCAGTGCCAACCAACGGGGCCAAAGATAAGTCGCATCTCCGCTCGCCCCAGAAAAATCCAAAATCTGGCGCCAGATAGATTTAAGAAACCCTGATTCCAGGTGCAGTGAGTTTTTCATCTTTTATGGCAAAAAAACCTCATGCCAGAGTTAAGAACACTGTTTTGAATCTTGCGACATTACGGGAAGATAGTCCGCAGAAAATAGTTCTGCTTCACAAACGTAAAGCGACAAGTCATGGGCATCTTGAATCATGATGCATTGAGTCAATGAAGAAAATGCTCACCAGCAGCATGTCCTGTCGTTGAGTGGCCTGGTGGGTTTGAGTTTTATGAATGGCGAATCCCATATGCGCCTGCATGCAGGCGCATATGGGATTCGAAGACAAACTTCAGCGGTCGGACCCAAAACTACTGACATCAACAGCCAATAGTCGCGAGCACTGCCAGTATCGCGGAATTACATAATGGCTGGGCCATCCACGCTTTCCAAACTCACGCGGACAACCTTCCCGTCTTTGAGGTAAATGTTCAAGGTGTCGGTGGGCAGATCGGCGAAACCCAGCTCGGTCTTGGGGCCGCTTTGCGTGGTGCTTCCCAGACCCGCAGCGGAATTGGCTCTCCCTCCCGCCGCAGGTGATTGAGTGCTATGTTGGGTTGAACTCCAGTTGGTCGAATTCCCACTGGGACCATTGACGGTGAGTTCTGAGGCAGATGTGGTGACGATGAAATTTTTGTAGGTCCACAGCTCAACCGCGCCTTCGGGGCTTTGGGATGCTTTGACCGAGGAAGGTTTTCCCAATGCCATGTAAACCATGTCACTGGTAAAGTCGAAATCGATGGCACCCGCTTGAATACGCTTTTGTTGGTCGGGGGTCAGAGCAGCAAATACGGCCGTGTTTTCATTGATACGGGAAGATACGCCGGTGGATTCACAGCCACTGCCCAGCAGGGCAACAGCGATAATCGAGACATACAGGGCAAATTTATTTTTCATGGGATGGGTTGGCAGGAAATAAGACGTCGGGAATGAGATTAGGTTTCAAATTATCTAAAACAATATAGCTTGGGCGAAATCAATTCGTATCGCCGCTTTTTATTTGGTCAGGTTCATCTAAACTTTTCAGGCTGATCCGGGTAACCTTTACGTCCAGGAGATATATATTCAGGGTGTTGGTGGGTAGATCGGAGAACCCAAGTTCAGTTTTTGGTCCCCCTTGCTTGGTGCTAAAAAAGGAAGGCCCATTGGGTGCAGCAGAGGTCAAACTTACGCTTGATCCCTGGGTGGGCCTAGTGGAATCATAATTTTTGGCTTCGGCAGAAGTGGCGGTAACGAAATTCCGGTAGCTCCAGAGTTTTACAGCACCCTGATCGCTGTCAATGGATTCGATCTTGGATGGTTTGCCCAAAGCGATATAGACCATGTCGCTCGTGTAGCCGATATCAATGGCACCCCCTTTAATACGCTTTTGTTGGCCGGGGGTAAGGGTAGCAAACAATGCGGTATTTTCCTTGATCCGGGAGGATATACCGATGGATTCACAGCCTGTATTTATTAGCAGGTTGGCGCACAATACTGCCCACACAATGAAGGGTTGGTGTTTCATTTGGGGGAATGATGAAGTAGGGGGTGAGACCTAAAGAATTACCAATTGGCCATATTTGATTATCTGTGCCTAACGCATCCCAAGGTATAACACCATGGGATAGTGGGTCACTTCAGATATTTATAATCTCAACATTATCTTAATTGGACTCGCGTCATCGCTAGTGGGGCGATCCGGAATATGGGATCGCGGGGTAATCGATGCTCGGCGATTGCCATGGCTAGCTGTGGCTACCTCGCCATGGCGATTCAATCATCAGGCGGCCCTATGGTTTTGGATGGAGATCAGTATTTTAGAAGTGTTTGGATGGCACTGTTATGTAGGCCTCCGGCTTGCGGCGATTAAAGGTGATGCGCGAGCAAGCTCGCCGCCTACATCTGGCGGGGGGAATTTTTTCCCAGAAATTGAAATAAATTAACCGGATCTGATTCAGGCAAAAAAAAGGCGGCACCGGTTAAGGTGCCGCCCTGGATAAAGCTTTAACTTTTATTCAACCAATTGATCAGAAGCTGACCGTATTGGTGAAGAGGAAGTTACGAGCAGGGGAGGTCACATTGCGACCTTCCATGTAGACCTTGTCGGTCGCATTGTAGATACCGAGACTGCTCTTGATCTTGTAACCGGCAATCTCCCAAGGGTAGCTGGCGGTGACGTCGAACACGAGGAAGTCACCGGATTGGGCACCGCCCGCGAGCGGATTCCAGTCAAGCGAACGGCTGATAACGGTCTCGGAGGAGTAACGAATACCCAAGCCGATGGACGCACCGCGGACCGGACCATCGGTGAACGTGTATTTATGGAACATGTTCAGACGATACTCAGGCACGTTCTCGATGCGGGCTCCGTAGTAGATGTCTGCATTATACTTGGCGTTGTTACCACCGACAGTGGTGAGGTCATACGCTTGGTATGCAGCAGAACCAGGGGCAGCCCGGGTCTTGTCATAGACGGTCTTGGCGGTCC
>DFDG01000191.1 GCA_002367815.1 Opitutaceae bacterium UBA3033
CGATCGTCGGTTATACCAACGCCGGAAAATCCTCCCTCATCAATGCATTGACGGGGGCCCACGTGCTGGCCGAGGACAAATTGTTTGCGACGCTCGACCCCACCACTCGTCAACTGATTCTTCGGGGCAATCAAAAGCTGCTCGTCACCGACACCGTCGGTTTTATCCGCCGCTTGCCGCACCGGCTCGTCGAAGCATTCAAGGCCACGCTGGAGGAAACCATCGTCGCGGATTTCCTCATTCATGTCCTGGATGTGACCAATCCAAATTTCGAAAAACACCACGCCACGACGCTGGGGGTGCTCACTGAACTGGGCGCCGTCGACAAAACCATGGTCACCGTGTTCAACAAGATCGACGCTGCCAGCCCCGCCGATTTGCAGCGCGCCAAACAACTTGAACCCGGCGCCATTTTCCTCAGCGCCAAAACCGGCGAAGGGCTGGCCGCATTGGAAGAACGTTGCGTTGAACTGATCGCCGATACTTTTGGTGCGACGGAGTTATTGATTCCGCATGAGCGCTACGATGTCGTCGCTCGCTTGCACAGCCTGGGACACATTCAGGAACAGGAACATCGCGATGATGGAATATTTATCCGCGGGCGCTTCCCTCTTTCGCAGGCCGGTTTCTTCGAACCGTTTGTGCTGCAAGTAAGCTAAAACCAATCAGTCGGCGTCGTAAACCTGCGAACGAATCCACTTGGGTTTGCCTTGTTCCAGAAACGCCACATGCAGCGGATGCACTTGATACGCATTGTGGGCCGCCAGATTTTCAAAAAGGCAGGTGATCGAGTAATCGAACGTCTTGTCCACCACGGGACGGTCCGCCACTCCCGCGGGCGTGCCCAGATGGAAAGAACGGTGATGGGGAATATCGCCCAAGGCCTTGAGCGCAGTCGCGAACTCGGTGCGCTGGCCGTTGGTCAAATCAGGTTTCAGCCAAAATAAAACAGTGTGAACGAGCATGGTTCAACGAGAGTTAACAATCCACGACCCGCGGCAAGCCCAGGGATCACAATGCTTTGATCCTCGGCGTATATTCCTCGAGGTATCGGCGGTTAAAATCATCACCACCGATCATGTTGGCGCTTTTCCAAACGGGGGGTTCGACGCCATTTTTGAGACAAAGATCAATCGCTTCCATCACGAGCCAATTGATACAAAAACAGGCAAGCACGTTGCAGGTGCCGCCGACTTTCTGTGGAAACCCCTCCAGCTCCAACAAAGTTTCGCCGTGGGGAATATGGTTATCGATGAGCACATCCGCGATTTCGCCCAGATTCTTTTGGGAACTGTGGCGGGCCACAAAATCACGAGGCGTATTATTGGCGAAATCCACCGAAGAGATACCAATCACGCGGCAGCCGCGACGTTTGGCTTCGAGGGCGGCGTCAATCGTGCAGGAGTTGATGCCATAAGCACTGGTGATAACCAGCAGGTTATCCGGACCCAAGTGATGCGCTTTCACGATCTTGTCTCCGATGCCTTCCTGTCGTTCCAGCATGGTGGATTTTTGACCACCACCGGCGAGGGACAGACTGGGCTCGAACATCGGGCTGATGTTGGCCAGTCCACCGGCGCGAAATAAAAATTCCTCGCTCCCCACGTAGGAGTGACCACCCGCCCCATAGATATGAATCAAGCGGTCCGCCTTGATCTGTTCATAGAACATTTGCGCCGCCTGATTGATCGCGCCCTGCTGGGTCGCGGTGATGGCGTCAAGCCGGGCTGAAATGCCGTCGCAATAACGACGCGCGATATCGCTGGGAGCAGCAGAACTCATCCCCAAATAGTGGAAGGAAACGGGCAAAACAGAAATTCAACCAATCGAATCTCCGTAAAAAATCTAATCGCGGATTCGTAAATTCGTCAAACTACCCATCATGAAAACCAAACCTGCTTTGGTCGTCCTATTTCTGGCATGTATCCTATTGGGCGTTTTGCTGTTAATAAATCGAATCTCGCCGGCGGCCGCCGACTTGATGTTTGCCGCAACTCTGGCGGTGACCGGGGTGGCCTCATCCGGTTTTAAGCGTTGATTTATCTCCCCAGACCGCTCGCGGATGCCATCAGGCTGATTGGAGGATTCATTTTTCAGGCCTTGACCCGCAAGGGAAGCATTGCACCTTGGTCAACCTTTACAGGACTTACTGCCCGATGGTGTAATGGTAGCACAGGTGACTTTGACTCACCCAGTCATGGTTCGAATCCATGTCGGGCAGCCAATTATCAGTCAAATGGTTAGGTGATAATTGGCGAAGGCATAAAAAGTATGTGTCCGGTATGTGTCCGGTTATTTCACTTCTCAATCGCAATGCATTGCCACGTTTTGATTGAACGCACAGGGACTCAAGGCATGGGACGCAAAACGAGCATCAGAGAGCCATCCAGTCCCCATGGCGGCCCTCAAAGGTAGGTTGCTTGAGATAGGGTTAGACCTTCGGTAATAGCCAAAGGAATGACGTCGACGACACACCCAATGAACTAGTGATCGATCTGATTATCACCCTATCAGATTTTCCTCCAATTAATATGGGCAGACAGGGGGCGGGGGCGTCGAGCCTAGCTCTGGGCCTACGTTTAAGATTGGTTCAGTGCCCCTTAAAAATTCAGCAAAAAGGGGCTTTCGAACATTGCTCCAAGGAGGGGAAGAAGCCTTCTTCGTTTCGAAGGGTTACTAATGCCTTGAGTCGATTCTGGAGCGAGCCTCGAAGCGGGACACGGGATCGGCAGGTCTCGATCTGTTGCTCGGCGCATCGCGAAATGATTCGTTTGACGCCCTCTTCGCCGAAGGTCTGTTCGGCCGCGTTCAACAAATTCACGGTCAAGCCCGCATGGGAGTCGGTAAACTGGGACCCGGCTGCCTGCGTCAGGGGAACATCCTCGTCCTGAATCTGTTCTCGCGGTCGGCGCACGGGATCCTGCTCAGGGTCCTGGTTGCGGTTATCAGGCTTTAGCCACAATCGTCACGCGACGACTGCGCCAGATGGTCAAACCCGAGGACCGCGAGGCCGGCAAACGCCGCATAAGTCGAAGGCTCGGGGACTCAAAGCGGGTCACTCTCGTCGACCAGCGTCCAAACCCACTTGCCGTTCTTCGTGGAGCCGATCAGCCGCCACTTGACCGGTCCACCCCGGTGCTTGACGCTTGCCTTGTTTCCGAACTTGTCGCTGACGACATAGGTCCCAGACGAAAGTGATTTGAACCGCATATAGCCGTTCCGGTCCGTCTGCATCCTGCCGATGTTAACTCCCGGCGGTGTTTTTTCAACGACGACGTCGATGAGCGGAATCGGATCCTCACCAGCAAGTGCGGGCAAGGTGAATGCTGTGAGGCA
>DFDG01000189.1:0-10851 GCA_002367815.1 Opitutaceae bacterium UBA3033
CTCTACATCCATGGTGCGCACGGTGCCCCGGAGATTCACGCGCTCCGGAATAACGTTAAAGGCTTCACTCTCTGTCCGGAATGAAGTGACCGAAACAACAAGTGGTTTCATTGGGTCGGCGTTGCGTGACGCGATTGATTGGAGCGCGACGACAATCTGTGACGCGACCAAGGTTGTATCAATGGCTTCATTGGGCTTGGCCGCGTGACCTCCCAAACCGACAACATCGATCTCGAATAAATCAGTGGCAGCGAAGAAAGCCCCGGAACGGATGGCGAACTGTCCCAATGGAAGCCCGGGCCAGTTGTGCATGCCGTATACCTCCTGAATGCCAAATTCGTCCATCATGCCATCAGCACACATCTCCCGACCACCGCCGCCACCTTCTTCGGCCGGCTGAAAAATCACCACGGCGGTGCCATCGAAGTTTCTGGTTTCACTTAAATATTTGGCGGCGCCGAGCAGCATGGAGGTGTGTCCATCGTGACCGCAGGCGTGCATTTTTCCGGCTTCATTTGATGCGTAGGGTAGACCGGTAGCCTCAGTCATCGGTAGCGCATCCATATCGGCTCTCAGACCGATCACCTTGTTACTGTCCGTTTTTGTGCCTTTAATCACTCCCACTATACCGGTTCGGCCAATACCGGTCTTAATGATATCGCAGCCAAATTCGCGCAACTTTTCAGCGACAATTCCTGCCGTGCGATGGGTTTCAAAAAGAATTTCGGGATGCTGGTGGAAGTCGCGTCTCCAAGTTGTGATTTCAGGTTGAAGTTCGGTCAGACGGGGCAGGACAGGCATCGTTAAAGTATGCTACGAAATATCTGCGAGGGAAGCGTCAAAAAGTAGAAATGAATTAATCTGTTTAGGGCTGAGCCATTACCGGTTTCGCCGACCCGGTGGCCCCATGCGTTGGGCGAAACTGGCATCCGGGGTGCCGCGAAAGTAGCGCGGGATGAAGGGGAAATCCTCCGTGAGCACATAGTAGTAGGTGCCTTCGGGAAACTCCGGCGTCACGCCGGTGCGGCCACTGCACTCATCGAGATCGCCGCTGCCGGCAATGAATTCGAAGTCCTCTTCAAATATGCCGTCATACGTGCCCCCCGGTTGATTATTGGCCGTCGGGCGTTGACCGGATTTGAGCCGATAACTGGTTTCCAATTTCACAACTTCGCTCCGATTATTGGTGGCATTCTGGTAACCGCACTGAGCATAAATGGGGAAACCGTCTGCCGCCCATCCGACCAAAGTCATCTGCTCCCGACCAGCTGAGAGCTCATTCAATAATGCGACAGGGATACCATGATAATGATAGGCCCCATTGGGTTGCACGTGGGCGTTGTTGGTATCGAGGCCAAGGGAAAATGCACTGCCATTCGCGTCGTAGTGCCAAGCCGAATTAGTATCATTGTGCCAGTATTCCGCGGTGCCGGGATCAAGCAGCACACCATTCACGCAGATGCCGAATGGTTGCCGGACCAGCTTGGTCGGCACAGAGTTGACCGTTGGGTTTGCCGGAATAGTGAAATGATAATCCTGGGCCCGAATGCCATTGGGATTATCACTATGGGGAAATTTGCCGGTCAAATGATCGGGCACCCCGTTGGCAATGATGATTCTGCGGTTACCCTCGATGGTGATTTCTACTTCACCTTTTGCCACCGGGGCTTGGGTAGAAGGCACCGGGCTGACTTCGATGGCTTGGGTCGCATTGTGATTGGGATGAGCACTCAATGTGCTAACGCAAAACAGGGCAAAACCCAGACGGTGATATTCAAACATGACTACGAGACGCCGCGAGGAACGATGAGTTACGTCCGCGGGGAAGAAAGGGATTTCTCATAGCACTGGCTGACGGGGTCATTGCTGTAAGGCGGGAAGGGAGATATTCGGTAAAATCCCTCGCTCTCATACAATTTGATCGCGGCGGTTTGTTGCATGCCGGTTTCGAGTCGCACTAAGTTTATCCCATTTTCCAAGGCGAATTTCTCCAGATGATTGATCAACAGTTTGCCTAACCCGGATCCGCGAAACTGAGGTCGTAAATACATGCGCTTGAGCTCGCCAAATTCCTTGCCAACGAACCTTATCCCACCGCAACCGGCGGGCGTCCCATCGACCCGGAGCACAAAGAAAGGGATGTTCTCGGCGAGCAGTTTTTGGGCACTATAACCATGCTGACTTTTGATCGGATAGATGGCACTTAAATGAGTCTGCAATTCGTCTATTAACTGTGTGGCATCAGGAGTGTCTGGCCGCTCTGCGGTGATAATAACGAGCATGAATCTTAAATGTCCGATTCAGATTTATTGCTAAATTCACTCACCACCCGAAGCTGCGCTTGATGCGCAGGGGGTCGTAGAGGTCTCCGGGGATTTCTAATAGAAAGCGGCTGGGTTGAAGGAGCCGCCATTGCCGTCGACTAAGGCGTTTCGGCCACGATCTTTCCGTTGCGCATAACATAGAGTTTAGTACCGGCACTGCGGGCGCGTGTTGCGGCCGACTTGGCGGCACGACGCATGGCTGTGTTGATTGACTTGGTGCGAGTGTCTAGGGCTGGCTTTTTCATGGATGCTTTTTCAACAGAATTGGTGGGCGTAGATTGGCGTCGTAGAGCCACCAAGAGTGGCAGAGCGGACCATACACGGTTTCGAAATTTCGCCAACTCCGAATAAATCGTCGTCGGACATCTGCAGCTGGCACATTGTGTCCGCCTTCCTTGACTCGTGATGCGATCCGCTTAAGCGCGATTTCGGGCGAAGCCAATTGAAGATAGACGATTTCAATCCGGTAGCCCTTTACTTTCCAACGGGTGATTCGCTCGACATAAGCCCGGCCACTGAGTGTGCTTTCGAAGGCGAAATCGACGCCCGATCCCGCTAAACGATCAAGTTCAGTAAGGAATATTCGACCGGCATTTATGTTGGCCATTGAAGGTCTGAGTGGTGAAAGGCCTGCTGCGATTAGGTCGGCATTCACGAAATGCATTATGCCTCCCTCCCGAGGTAAAAATTCCTGTGCAAATGTCGTCTTACCCGCACCGTTTGGTCCGGCGATGATCATGCAAACAGGGTTTGTCACTGACGTAGACATAGGGATGCGATTTACGAAACGTTGTCGTTGATCTAACGTAAAGCAATGCCTACCAGATTTACCACCCGAAGCTGCGCTTGATGCGCAGGGGGTCGTAGAGGTCTCCGGGGATTTCCATGAGGAAACGACTCGGTTGCAAAAGCATACCACCGGGTCCGGCCCGAGTCGCTACCTTGGGGTAACAGAGATAGAGTTCGTTGCGCGCACGAGTGACGGCCACGTAGAACAGGCGCCGTTCCTCTTCGACATCACCGGCTTCAAGCGAGCGACGGCCGGGAAATTGCCCGTCGGCCAGCCCAACCACAAACACGATGTCGAATTCGAGTCCTTTGGCCTGATGCACCGTGGTGAGTTTGATGGCCTCGGCGTTGGGATCGACCTGACGGTCACTGGTTTCACCATTTAGCAGCACGATCTGTGCAAGTAGGTCCTGCATCTCTTCAAAGCGGCCGGCGAAACCAATCATAGCCTTCAATTCATCAAGTCGCTCAACGTAGTCGGCATAGGCACCTTTCAGGTAGTCGCCATACCAGCCGTCAATCGCCGTCTCCATCACGGCGGCAGGGGTGCCTGTTTGCATGACCTCGGCGACTTGACGCAAGGAGACACAAAAGTTCTCCCAGTCGTCACGCGCATCCTTGGCGACTTTGCTTTTCACATCGTCGGTGGAGAGCGCATCGAGAAAGTTTTTCTGCATCATGCGGCCGTGATCGAGCGCGGCGGCGTGGATTTTCTGCGCGCCCTTTTCCCCGACCTTCGGTAATAACACTGCGATGCGTTGCCAAGCCTGAGTGTCGGAAGGGTTGTAAACAAAACGCACGAGGGCGACGAGGTCGCGAATGTGTTGGCGTTCGAAGAATTTCACGCCGCTCGTGATCTGGTAGGGGATGCCGGCTCTGGACAGCGCCAGTTGCACTTCAAGGGCAAGAAAATGCGAACGATAGAGGATGGCGATTTCGTTGGCCGACACGCCTTCATCTTCCGTCAATGCGCGGATACGTTTGAGCAAAAATTCCGCCTGTTCACGCTCATCCATGGTTTGCACGACGTAGGGCTTGTTGGCATGGCCGCGGGCGGCGCGAAGTTCCTTTTCGAAATGGCGACCCACGGGTTGAGCCAGCAGCACCGCGTTGGCGAGCTCGAGAATCTCTGGCGTTGACCGGTAGTTGGTCTCGATACGGTGAATGACCGTGCCCGGATGCCGGTGCTGAAAGGTCATGATATTTTCAAAATCCGCGCCTCGCCACGAATAGATGCACTGGGCGTCGTCACCCACGGCCATCACGCGATGATGTGGCGCGAGCTTGTCCACGATTTGTGCCTGCAGCGTGTTGGTGTCTTGATATTCGTCGACCAGCACGTGACGGAAACGTTGGCCAAAATAAGCGGCTACTTCCGGCGCCTCGGTGAGCAGTTTCAGCCAAAGCTCCAGCAGGTCATCATAATCCACGACATTTTGTTCCTGCTTACGTTTGGCGTAGTTGTCAGCAAATGCTTGGAAGCGATGTTTGATGTCTTCGTATTGCGGGAAGTTCTCCGTGACGGTGACGTTGATGTTGAGTTGGGTGTTGCGCGCGAGGGAGAGCACATTGAACAACGGCCCGGGGCGAGGGTGGGTCTTGTCTTTGAAAAAAGTTTTATCCACAGATTCGACGGTTTGTTTCAGCAATGATTCGGATTCGTCGGCATCGAGGATGGTGAAGTTGCGCGTGAGTTTGATCGCTTCCCCGTAGATACGCAGAGCGCGATGGCCGAGAGAATGAAACGTGCCACCCCAGAAACGCTGCGGCTCGATGCCCGTGAGATCCTGCACCCGATGGAGCATTTCTTTCGAGGCTTTGTTGGTAAAGGTGAGTAAGAGGATTTCACTCGGTTTCACGCCTTGCGAAAGCAGATAGGCCACCCGGTAAGTGAGGGTGCGGGTTTTGCCGGAACCGGCTCCGGCCAGCACGAGCAAAGGCCCGGGCTCGGCGGTCACCGCGTTGAATTGTTCCTCGTTCAGGAGCGCACGGAAATCAATCGGCGGTATTAGGCTGGAGTGCGGTTGATTGAGTTCGAAATCCATGAACAGCAAAGAAACTCATGCAAAGCAGCGCGGAGGCAAAGCGGAAATGCAATTTCTCCAATTCAGGGCGACCACCGCATCTGATAATGGGTTTCGGTTTCGCCGATTACGGCAAAGCCAAGCCTTTCATAGAGGCTCCGGGCTGGATTCACTTTCATCACCTGCAACCGGAATGGAACCTGCCTTTGCTTGGCCTCGGTGAGCAATACATCCATGACGGCAGTGCCCAGTCGCTTGTTTTGATGATCCGGGAGAATCATAATATTGAAGAGCTGGATTTCGTGCTCTCCATGATCCACGGCGACATAACCGACATCCTCACCGGCCAGGCTGATGATCTGAATCTCATTCGCATCGAACGATACATGAAAGCGGGCGATTTGGGTCTCATCATCCCACTCGCCAAATGTCTGTTGAACGTATCGGCCAAGGCAGGTCTTTTTGGTCGTCCACACCCACTCGCGATCACTGTCTTGGGCGGGCCGAAAAGAATGATTGCTCACAGCAGGGCGAGATCGTTGCGGTGGATGATTTCGTGGCGCTTCCGTTGGGGAAAAAGTGTGGCCATAGCTTCACCTTTTTTGCCCGAAATTTCCGGGATCTGTAGATGGGTATAGGTGGTCTTTCCTCGTGCGATCACGGTGCCGTCCGGTCCGGCAACGTTGACGATATCGCCCGCGGCGAATTCACCGGTGGCGTGGGTTACGCCAACGGCCAGTAAGCTGCGGCCTTTTTCCTGCAACACCGGCACGGCGCATGCATTGACGAATAGGGTGCCGCTGGGGCGTTGAAAATAGGCGAGCCAGCGTTTCTTCGCTTCCATCGGCAGTCCGCTCGGCGCGAAAAACGTGCCGGGACCTTGGCCGCTGAGCAGACGGGCAATTACATCGGGTTCTGCCCCACTGGCAATGAACACGCCGCATCCCGCGCGGCCAGCAAGTTTGGCCGCTGCGATTTTGGACACCATGCCGCCGACGGCCGTTTCACTCTTGGTGCCACCGGCGAGGGCCTCGATCTCCCGGGTGATTTTTTCCACGACGGGCACAATCTGGCCGCCACTTTTATAGTCGATGAGACCGGGTGCCGTGGAAAGAATGATGAGGTATTCCGCGTGCACGAGACTCGCGACCAAGGCGGATAACGTGTCGTTGTCGCCGAAGTTAAGCATGGCTTGGATTTCGGTCGCGCTCACGGTGTCGTTCTCGTTGATGACGGGAATGGTGTCGTAACCCAAAAGGGCCTCCAACGTGGCTTTGACGCCGAGGTGGCGTTCACGATTGCGCAAGTCATCATGCGTCAGCAGCACTTGAGCGACGTTGAGATTGTGGGGTGTGAATCCTTCCTGCCACGTTTGCATGAGCAAACTTTGACCCACCGCCGCGCACGCTTGTTTCTTGGTGACAGTGGTGGGACGGCGCTTGAGGCCGAGGCGCCCCATGCCCAGACCGACGGCGCCGGATGAGACAATCAGGACCTCGGTGCCCAACTTGCGCAATGTGGCGATTTGCGCACAAACGGCCTTGATGCGTTGCGTGTCGAGTTTCCCGATACCCGTGGTCAGCACGCCGGTGCCGAGTTTTACCACAATGCGGCGCGGACGCAGATTGCGAGAGGTTTGAATCGAAGACGAATTCATGGCAGCCTTTCAGGGCAGATTTTATGCAACCATGAAAGAGGGTGGGCGACCCTTACACGGCCAGCAATTCCTGCTCTTTATGTGCGAGGTGTTGGTTGATATCCTTGATGGCGTCATCCGTCATGCTCTGTACTACCTTCTCGTGGCGTTTGCACTCATCTTCCGAAAGCGCGTCGGCTTTTTTCAATGAGTCCATCGCATCGCGGCGAACATTGCGCACGTGCACTCGGCCTTCCTCGGCGAGCTTGTGGGCGACTTTGACGAATTCCTGACGGCGCTCACGGCTCATGTCAGGTAGCGGAATGCGGATCAGTTTCCCGTCCACGATCGGGTTGAAGCCAAGGTTCGCCATTTGAATGCCTTTTTCGATGGCTTTGGCCAAACTGACATCCCATGGCTGGATTTGAATCATGCGAGCATCTGGCGTACTGATGGCGGCGCATTCTTTGAGTCGCATCGTGGACCCGTAGGCCTCGACCATCACGGATTCAACCATGGAGGGGGTGGCTTTGCCGGTATGGATGCTGCTGAATTCGTGCAGGGTATGATCAACGGTCTTCTTAATCTTGGACTGCATTTCAGTGAGAATGGGATGGCTCATAATATTCAGATGGGGGTTTTTGAAATAGAGTAGGTTGCGGGTATCAACTGTGAACCAAGGTGCCGATTTTATTGCCCATGATCGCTTTGCGTATGGCATGCTCATCGCCCAAATCAAAGACCATGATGGGCACGTTGTTATCCAGACATAGGGAGAATGCCGTGGAATCCATGACGTTGAGTCGTTGTTTTAGCGCATCGATAAAGGTCAATTCGTCGTATTTGACGGCATCGGCGTGCTTCTTGGGATCCTTGTCGTAGATGCCGTCCACCTTGGTCGCCTTCATGATGATATCGGCATGCATTTCGCTGGCGCGAAGGGCTGCCGTGGTGTCGGTGGAGAAATAGGGGTTGCCTGTACCTGCCACGAAAATGACGACCCGTCCTTTTTCCAAATGGCGGATGGCCCGTCGCAGGATGAATGGCTCCGCAATTTGATTCATGGGGATGGCGCTTTGCACCCGGGTGGTGACGCCCATTTTTTCCAGACCGTCCATGATGGCCAGGCCATTGATGACCGTGGCGAGCATGCCCATGTAATCGCCGGTGGTGCGATCCACGCCGCGTTTGGCCCCGTGCAATCCTCTAAATATGTTGCCGCCGCCAATGACTACGCAGACTTCGACGCCCATATCGTGAATTTCCTTAACCTGTGCGCAGGTCTTTTCGAGCGTTGCGGCATCAATGGGGTCACCCGATTTGCCGCCATTCAATACTTCACCACTGAGTTTCAGGATGATGCGTTTATATTTAACTTTAGGATCCACTTTGGCGGTCTCTTGCATGGTCTTGAGAAAACGACACGGGGATTTACACGTCAATTCTTCTGATGCCTCTGACCAATAATGTCTGGGACTTCAACCCGATTAAGCCTTGGCGGTCAACACGGTGCGGAAGATGTCGACCGCCTCTTGAAGCTCCTCCTCTGTGGCATTGAGTGGAGGCAATAGCCGGATCACGTTGCCGCCGGCCATTGCCGCGAGCATCCCTTTTTCGCGCAACGCCACGATATAGGGCGGAGCTTCAACTTTCAGCTGCACCCCAACAAGGTAACCTTGGCCGCGAATGCCGCCGACCTGTTGGGGGAAATCGGTGGCGAGTTGGAGCAGGGCGGTGTGCCATGAAATGCTTTGTTGTGCCACTTGATTGAGGAGGCCATCGCGTTCCATGACGTCGAGCACGGCCAGTGCGGCGGCGCAGGCAAGGGCTCCGCCTCCAAAGGTCGAGCCATGATTGCCCGGTTGATAAAGTTCGGCATGCGCATCCCGCACCCACATCGCCCCGATGGGAAAGCCACCGCCGAGTCCCTTGGCCATCCCAATCGCATCAGGCACGACCTCGGCATGCTCGTAAGCGAAAAACTTTCCGGTCCGGCCCGCACCACACTGCACTTCGTCGAGCATCAACAACAGGTCGTGTTCGTCACATAGTTGACGCAGCCCACGGAGAAATTCCGGCGTGCAGGAATGGATGCCGCCTTCACCCTGAATGGTCTCCACAAAGATGGCCGCCGTGGTGTCGTCGATCAAGGCCTTGAATGAGGCCAGATCATTAAGTTTACCAAAGGCAAAGCCCGGCACGAGGGGTCGGAATCCTTTTTGGATTTTCTCCTGTGGGGTGGCGCTCATGCCGCCGTAGGTGCGGCCGTGAAAGGCATTTTCCGCGCAAATAATCTTCAGGCATTGGCCTTCCTCACCACCGGCTTTCTTCAATCCGTGGAGCCGGGCCAGTTTGATCAATGCTTCGTTCGCTTCGGCACCGCTGTTACAAAAGAACACCCGACCCGGACCTGCATAGCCTACGAGGCGACGGGCGAGTTCACCTTGTTGCGGATTGCGAAAGAGGTTGCTCACGTGGATGAGTTGCTTGGCCTGATGTTCCACTGCCGCGATCCAGTCGGGGTGACAGTGGCCGAGGGTGTTCACTGCAATGCCGGAGATGAAATCAAGGTAGCGATGCCCTTCGTCGTCCCATACGTGGATGCCTTCTCCGCGCACCAGCGTCAGCGGAGAGCGATTATAGTTCTTCAGGGAGTGAGCGTCGTAAAGATCGGCTGTCGTTGGGGGTGTGTGCGGATAATTCATAATTTCAGAGTTGAAAGGGATAGATGGAACCGAGGCCAAGCAGTTGGGTGAGTTGGTCGAGCGCTCGGCGGCTTTCATCGAGCAACAAGGGATCCGCGAGGTCGGCGGCAGCGATTTGTTCACGATAATGCTGATTAACCCACGAAACCAGAGCGACATAGTTCTCGTCGGTGAGGCGCACCCCGGGCGGAAGGGCAGCGAGTTCAGTGTCGTTGAGCACAACGCGCAGGCGCAAGCAGGCGGGGCCGCCGCCGTTGTGCATCGATTGCTTGAGGTCGAAATAGTGCACCTCGCGTAATGGAGTGTGGCCCCAGAATAGGCCTCCCAGCGTCATCTTTTCTTGCTCTGCTATGGGGTGGTAGTGAAGGGTTCCCCAGAGGGCTAAGTCATAGACGAATGGTATTTTAGGCATCATTCCCAAGCTGTGATATGTGTCTTCAGTCGGGTATCTTTTGCCTTTCATTGTCTGGGGTCATTTCTGATGTCCCAGACTAACTCTCTCAATGGCTAAGTTCTCGTAACCCGGACAAAAGTGTCCTAGTTTCTTGACACAATATCCTAGTTCATTCGGGTGCTGCTAACTAACATTTTTCGCCACATTTCTGGCATCTCCACGAACCTTTGGTCATTGCTGCGAAAATCCAGATTGGAATCCATAATCCAAACAAAAAGAGTGTGACTAGGGCATGGACAATGTGATTGCAGCCCTTCCTCTGGGCTAGGACATTCGTCCCACACGATTTGCACGATCTCTGTGTTTGCTCAATAGATGCCATAATATCAATTCCTTGTCATTGGGGTTAATACATTTCGAACTTTATAAAAATTGACGGAGACGGGGGGATTTGAGCAATGAGAATCGTTAGTCTGAAATGTAATTAATGTGACGGAAGGCGTGGTATTGGCAATTGACCGGCCTCAAGTTTTCGAGCCAACCCGAGTGACAGTCCGGGATGTTGTTATGGTTTAATCTAATTGTCGTCGTTGAGGCTCTCCCGACGGTGGAAAGTCTCCCGCAAAATGCGGATCTTCTCTTCAGTTGTGTGGCGTATGCCTTTCATGGTCTAGGGTCCTTTCAGGTTCCCCGGACTAACTCCAGCCCTGGCTCAGTTTCAGGCGGTCACGTCAGTGTTCCAAATGGTGCTATGTTGGGACTCCGATATGATATCACCCGTCCTGACTGAAATTAATCTCGATGCGGTCTACCGCAACAATGACCAGTTTGATTTTAAGCGGCTTGAAATCGTAACTGAATCGGAAGGCGATTCAGTTTACTACCGCGACCAATCTGAGAGGGGTTACCTTTCCTACAGGGTTCTTGAGGAAATAAACGGCGTAACCCGCATTAACTTTTTTGACTTAGAAAAAATTAT
>DFDG01000189.1:11024-11659 GCA_002367815.1 Opitutaceae bacterium UBA3033
ATAAACGGCGTAACCCGCATTAAATTTTTTGAGAACGGTGGAGGATCATGGACCTCTTCAGAGACGATCACTTACGAAACCAAAAAACGCACAGTCCGAATAGACGGGGAAAAGGTCGAGATATCGGTTTTAAGCGTGTTGGCTATAGGCGACTAAGTTGAGTCCGTGCATCACTCGATGGTAACTGTGCTTCCAGGGGGAAATCTGTAAGCCAATTTGTTGCATGCTATCAGATCATTTTTTGACGGGGCCGCGGGATTTGAGCCAAGCGTTCGTCGTCAGTCCAGCTCAGCTGCGTCGTGCGAGCCCAACCAACGCTCGGACCAGGAGGCATGATCCGTTTTCTCCGGCTTCTGGGAGCCAAGGATTTCGTCAATGGTAGGTCCAAGGTCTTTGAGTGGAAATGACGATTCGTCCGCGAATCCGGAAACAGTGAGTACAATTGCGACCACAAAGAACGTGAGCATCGTTTTCATGGTCTTAGATCGTGTAAGTCTGCTTTCGATTAGACGAGGCTATTGTAACCGTTCTCGCTGGCATCAGCCTCATGAGTAAATTTTGTTCACTATTACCAATTTATAATCTATTGTGCGGATATGAAATCGTTGATTTTAGGGTTTTGCCTCACAGCATTC
>DFDG01000013.1:0-7222 GCA_002367815.1 Opitutaceae bacterium UBA3033
AACAGATTGCCCTGAAAGTCGGTGCGCAAACCGTAGCACAGTACCGGGATGTTCAGGGTATCGGCAATGTCGGTGGCCTGCGTCACTTGGGCGGGGGTTAGAAACTGGGTCTCGTCGATCAACACGCAGGCGACGGGCGATTTTTCGTGTTCGCTCTGCACGCGCTCCATCAGATTGTCACTATCGGTGAGCACTTCGGCGGGGGCTTCCAGTCCGATGCGTGATTTTATCCGGCCCAACCCCGCGCGATCATCGATGGCCGGGGCAAAGATCAACGTGCGCATGCCACGTTCCTGATAATTGTAGCTCGACTGGAGCAGGACCGTCGATTTGCCGGCATTCATCGCCGAATAGTAAAAGTAAACTTTCGCCATATGTGCGTAGCAAAACGGTATGGATCACATCGCGCGATACGAAAAACCAACGGGTGTGATTGTGTGCCGTTGGCACTTATTCACAAAGTTTACACGCTTATGGTGGCGCCGCAGACGAGCAGGGATCAGCACGAACAAGCCGTGCCTATAATGCAAAACGCATAATCTCATAAGGCTAACCGCCCATACCAAAGATTCAGACGGCCCGCCCGGAGGTCGGGCCCCACCAGAGGCGGACGGCCCAGCGGTCCATCCCTACCTTTCGGGATCAGATTCCATTTTTCCTGATTTCCAAATCCCGCATTAATTACTTCGGAATCCCAATCGCTGGTTCGGCGCCGATGGTGCCTTGCAGTTCGTCGAGATACGCGGGTCTTTCGACCTGGGTGAGTTGTTGACGCGCTTGCTCGAGTTTTCCGGCGACGCCCAGCCGTTCGGATTCTCCGGCATAGTTGGTGCGTTGCAGAAATTTTTCCAAGTAAGCGGTGTGGCGCCGCCATTGTGCGATGTCGATGGCTTGTTTGGCCTGCAGGCGCGCTTTATACCATTCGCTGGCCATGACGCTTTCACGGCCGAATAGTGCGCGAATATCCGCATGGCCGAGGTCCTTGCCTTCGAAATTCCCGTCGCGCATCACGTGCAACAAGGCACGCAAGGGCGGGCACGCATCTGCGATGCTGCCATCATCGAAATAATGCGCGGCGACACTGGCTTGGGTGGATACGATGTTGGCCATGCCGTCGGCGAACTCGGCGGCATCCTGCAGCTCGGGCTTGAGCATGTCTTCGCTGAAAACGACGTGGGGGTGATTGAAAACCCGTCCGCAGAAGTTGCTCACAAACCGGCGGGTTATACGGTAACCCAGTCGACTGGCGAGAACGGATTTGCCTTCATGCTCAAAGTCCTGACAGCGCTCCAGGAAGCCCTTGGCGATGAGGGAGGCAGGTTTGCGTTCTTCCACGCCCATGCGACACCAGACTTCGGGCACCAGCAGGCTGATATCATGGTCAACGCGATGCTTGGGGCCGATGCACCCAGCGGAAGAGAGGAAACCCGCATAGCCGGTAACGACGAAGGAGACAAAGGAGGCGTTGAGATCGTAGATCGGCGGCAGGGCGTTGAATGGACCCTTGGTGAGCGCGCCTTCGGAACCGGCACCTGTCGTCGACGGGGACTTACCGGTCAGGCTACAGATAAACTCCATGAAGAGCTCAGGCAGTTCCATGTAGTGCAGTGGATTGTAAACGGCGAGGGAGCGGATATTGTGGGCGAGATCCGCAGCGTTGTTGCGACGACCGGCGAGGACGGCATTGACGGGGGTGAGCACTGGCTGCGGCACGGCCACCTTACGCATCAGGCGCAGGCCGACCATCGCGAGATAGGTTTCACGGGGATTGCGCAGACTGGTGCGCACTTGCAGGTAGCGGGGGTTTTTTGATGGCTTGCCATCGACCAACCGCGGGTGGGCGGAGGAAACGAAATAATCCGGCGAACCTTGCTGTGCGGCGCGAATGAGTTCCTGCATGGGAGGCGTGTAGGGATCGAAGCCGATCGCATCCTCCACGAGGGCGCGAGCCTGTTGGGCATCGAGTGGTTCGTAGTTGGAAAAGAAAGTGCCTGGTTTGGCAAAATCGGCCTCGGTCTGGTGATCGTAACCACGGTGAATGGCGTCGTCCGGGCGTTGGAACAGGCGGTATTCGCAGTTCTGCACAAACTTGAGCGATGGCTCCACGGCGGAAGCGCCGAGGCCCGTCAATTGATTACGCGGTACTACGACGGAAGCCGTGATATCGTCCTCCATTTGAATCTTGAGCGCGGGATGAAAATCCTTGCGCAGGCCAAAGGTGCGCCATGAGCCGTCCGCGCCAAAACCTACGCGCAGAAAACTCGACTCGATGCGCTGGCCTTCAAAACGCAGTTCATTGGCCGGGATGCCATTGACGACCGAGACGCCGAAATGCGAACGCCAATCGTCGCCCCATTCCGGACGGTTGAAGCGTTTCACCACGAGGCCCAGTTCTTTGATGTGAGGGGAGATTGAGCCGAGCCATCGGTTGTATTCGTCGGAATACAAAAGCGGCGATGGGGTCAGAAGTTTGATTACCGAGCCGAGTGATCTTTCGGGACTGAGGAGCGAGCGTTGATCGGAACCACGCAAGGACGGATCGCGGAAGCGTTGCCCGTAATCATAATTGAGCAACTGGGTGACGGCCTCGAGGTCGGCCTCGTAGTTGGCGACAAAGACCGGTCCATCCAGGATGGCGTCGGAGAGACTTTTCGAAATCTCCGACTTGCCGCCGCCCGAGACGGTGCAGGGTTTGTGGCAGAGCGTGCATTCGGCGTGAGTGCCGACCAACCGCCACGTGCGACTGCCGCGGGGTTTTTCCAAATGCACTTTGTAACCCGAAGGCAGCATATAGGTGTGGTTGAGTCGCAGCGGTTGGGTGACGGTGCCGCCTGCATGCGGCCAACTTACCGTGGCACCGGTGAGTTTGAAATGCGCATCAGCCGGCACATAAATAATGTCGGGATAATTGCGATCGATCGCGCTGCCATCGGACTGAAGCTCAGTGTTGTCGCCCAGCAAGGCGCGAGCTTCGTCAAAGGTGCGCGGGTATTTGTGCGTAACGCGCGAAGAGGCGAAATCCTCGGACAGGTCGTAACGATTGAACAGGAGAGCGCCGCCCGCGTGTTCCTCCTCGGTGAAGCCGAGTAGGTTGGTGGCGTAGCTGATTTGGGTCTTCACCTCTTTTTTGCAGTAGCCGAAATAATTGTCGGAGATCACGGTGACGATGACACCGTGGGCATCGCGACAAGTGGCCTTGAACGCACCGCCGTCGTTGTAGCGTTCGTCGGGTTTGTTCCAACACATGCCATCGCGTCGTTGGCGTTCCGTGGCATCGGCGCAGGTCGGCAAGCCGAGTTCCTTCTTGGTCAGGAGAGAGAGGTGCGGGGCCAGCACGACACAACCGGTGTGGCCGCTCCAGTGTTCGGGATCGAGGGCGGCGTCGTTCTCGGGCAGACGGGGGTCACCGTAATTGCCGAAAATGCTTTCAACGAAATCGAGATTGCTGACAAGACTGCCCGGCGCAAAGAAACGAATCTCCATGCTTTTCTCCGAAGTGAATCCGGGCACGGCCGGGCAAACCACCGGACGCAACAGCAACGAAACAAAACACTCCGCGGGTTCCGGCTGCGTGGAAAGAAAAGGCAGTCGTTTGGCTGCCGCCGGAGGGTTGAACGCATGGCCCAACAACTTGGCAAACACATCGCGTGGCACCGCTTTCTTGTCATTGGGGATGGGCAGCCCGCCCTCCGCCACGTGGAAGATACCCTTGGTCGTGCGGCGATCGTTCAGCGGATTATGCAACACGCCCTGGCGAACGCGGTAGGAAGTGATGATGTCAGATTTGAAGATGTCACGATCCGGGGGCAGGGAGAGGGTTCGGGCCAAACCATTGCGATCTAGCACGAAGCTGGAGCCGGGGAGACGGGGCGCGGATTTGCCCAGGTTGGCATCGATAAAATCCTGAATCCGCTGATCCACCGGACAAAGATGATTGGTCAGCAGGCGGTCTTTTTCCCGGCTCAGGGCGACGAGGCCACTGGTCAACTTATTCAACGAAGCGGCACCGTCCTGCAAGGGGAAGGTGGGCAGCCCGATGTAGCGCAAGCGCAGGTTGATAAAGAGCAGCAACTGTTGTTCTTCCTCGGGGGTGGGGGTTGCACCCAAGCCAATGCGACTGAGCTGTTCGGAGGTGAGTTGACCGTTCATGTTAGCAAGAGAATCAGGTGCCTGCGCTCCAGCAAGCATTGGCGGTGCCTTAAAGAAAATTGTTTCGTCATTTTTACACGAAAAGACTTTCCGTCGTCCTGAGGTTGGTAAAGCTGCGCTGCGTAATTTCACCTGTTTGATCAGCCGAGTTCAACTAAACCCAAGCTCCCTATACCCCACATGACTCAGATTACCGATAGCCGGTCAGTTGGCGATATCTCTGCCCTCAAGGCGCAATTTGCCGATCCGGCCCGTGAGTTTGGCTTCATGCCCTTGTGGTGTTGGAATGACGACCTGACGGACGAGGGTTTGATTGAGCAGATCGGCGAATTCTATGAAAAAGGGTTTGGGGGATTTATCATTCATCCGCGTAATGGACTCTCACGACGCATCGGCTACCTGACGGCGGAATTCTTCCGGCTTGTTAAAGTGTCGGTCGCCGAGGCGGCCCGCTTGGGCATGAAGGTGATTCTCTACGATGAGGCTGGATATCCGGCGGGTTCGGCCCGCGGGATGGTGGTGGCCGAAAATCCTGATTGGGCGGCGAAGAGTATCTTTGCGATGCATCAGAATGTGGAGGGTAAGGGGATCTGGCGGCCCAATCCGGGCCGGGCCTTGGGGTATCGTTTGGTGAAAGTAATCGCCGGCCTCGAAACGGCCAAGGACACCCTCGATCCGAAAAGCCTGCGTTGCTTGGCCTGGGATGAGCGTGAATTGGTGCGCTATGATTTGCCGGAGGGAAATTGGCGGATCGTCTCTGTCTGGGAAGGCCATAGCGGAGGGACGACGCGTGGGGTGTTTGAAGAGGAAGAGGACGAGCATTCCCTCGCACCGCCAGCAGCCGACATCATGCGTGCGGATGCGATGGAGTTTTTTATTCGCATCACCTATGATGAGTATTACCGGCACCTGAAGGAGTATTTTGGTAATACCGTGGTGGCGATGTTTACGGATGAGCCCACCCCGACGGGACGGATGCGGGCACCGGGTTTTCGAGGACCCTGCAAACCGTGGACCCCGGGGTTTTTACCCGAGGTGCAACCGTGGTGGAATGAAGATGTTGCGGGCTGGTTGCCGGCGCTGTGGCTGGATTGCGGCCCGCGCACCGAGGAGTTTCGGGGGGCTTATCGCAAGGCGGTGCAACTACGACTGCAGCAAACCTTTTATGGGCCGATCAGCCGGTGGTGCCTGAAGCACAACGTCGCGTTGACGGGGCACGCGGCGAATAGCGATGAGATGAGCAACCTGCGAACTTTCCAGTGGCCGGGGCAGGATATCGTTTGGCGCACGGTGGAGCCGGGTAAGGTGACGGCGATCACCGGTCCGGATAGCTTGACGGCGAAAGGAGCGAGCAGTGCGGCGCGATTGGGCAAGCGGCGGTTTAATGTGGTGGAAGTGTTCGGCGCCTATGGCTGGGAACTTAATCTCGACGAGGTCAAGTGGATGCTCGACTGGCATTTTGTGCGCGGCACCAATCTGATTTATCCCCACGCGGCGTTTTACTCGATCCGCGGACGCCGGGCATTCGAGAGCCAACCGGATGTCGCCGTGAACAACGTATGGTGGCCGTATTTTGGATTGATCGGCGATTACGGGAGGCGGCTATGCTGGTTGCTCTGTGATGGTGAGGAAGTTTGCCGGACCGGGGTGGTGACCGATGGCGATTTGATGTCGTGGCAGGCCTCGGCCGTGCTGCAGCAGCAGCAGCAGGACTTTATTTTTATCGATGGACCGGGATTGGAAAATGCCACGGTGGAGGCCGGTGGATTGATCGCGGGTGAACAAAATTTGAAGCTATTGGTGATCGATCAACCCGGCACGCTGGGAGCCGTCGCCGAGGTCCGCATCAGCGAATTCGAGGAAGCCGGAGGCCGGGTGTTGCGGGATTGGACCGACGGGAATCTGGCGGAGCAAGTCGCGGAAATAGTTGGGCGTGATGTCGAATGGAGGGGCGATCACGGTGGGGATCTGCGTTCGATCCGCTACCGCAAAGGCGGCGTGGATTTTTATCTGCTGGTCAACGAGGGTGAAGCGACTTTGGACGGACATGTTTGTCTTGGTGCCGTGGGTGCCATCGAGCGATGGGATGCACTGCAGGGCACGATGCAGAGTTATCCAGCCCAGGCGCTCGTGGATGGCCGCATGAAGGTCGCGCTTCGTTTGGACCGGCGTGAGTCCGTGGTCTTGGCCGTCGATACTCGAATTGCGTTGGGGAGCCTTGCGGCGCCGCTGATTGTGCCCGGAGATAAAATCATGGCGTTGGATGGACCTTGGGCAGTCACTGATCAGGAAGGACAAACTGTGGCGATTCCTGCTCCGGGTGATTGGGCGCAGGCAGAGGGGTGGGAAACCTTCACGGGCACGCATTGCTATCACATGAATTTTGAATTGGGCGAAGACGCGCAACCGGAGTTTATCGATTTGGGCGTGGTGGGCGATATCGCGGAAGTGTTGATCAACAGCAAACGAGTGGGAGTGCAGGCATGGGCTCCTTATATCTTGCCGCTGGGCGAGGTCTGTCATTCCGGCACGAACCGCCTGGAAGTCCGAGTGACCAATTCCATGGCCAACCGTTATGATGGTCGCCAATTGCCATCCGGATTAATCGGTCCAATATTTTTGCGCGAATAACGATAACGAGTTTTAACATTTCTATGAATCTGAAACTCATGGCTCCGATCGATACTTGGGATGAAGCCATTCCTTTGGGCAATGGTCTCCAAGGCGCACTCATCTGGGGGGAAGGCGGCACACTCCGTCTCTCGCTTGACCGAGGCGATTTGTGGGACGAACGACCTGCGCCGGGAAATCCACTGGCGGGATTTACCAATGCCAAGCTGATCCAAATGGTAGCGGCCAAGGATAACGACGGTATCGCGCAAATCGTCGACGGTGCCAATGCAGCTCATCATCCCACCAAGATCCCGGCGGGACGAATTGAAATCGATTTGGCCACAGGACAGGTAGTGCAGGAATTTTCCCTCAATCTTCCGACCGCCACCGCGCGGGTGAACTTGGAGAACGGTGCGGCTTTGTCGGCATTTTTCTGCGCGACGGCCCCGGTGCTTTTGGT
>DFDG01000013.1:7348-17529 GCA_002367815.1 Opitutaceae bacterium UBA3033
CTGCTTTTGGTGCAAATTTCCGGTGGAGACCCTCGTGGGCTGCGCCTACTCGCTCCGGAATCGGTCAAGAAACTCGACTACCCCGATCCTAAGGTGGGAACCGATGCCGCAGCGCAATGGTTTGTGCAACCGACGGCGGAGGGGCCGAAATATTGTGTGTGGGCTGGCACCCGGCGCGTGGATGGTGCGACCTTGGTGGCGGCGACGGTGACATATTCCACGGCGGATGGTGAGGATGTTGTTGGGGTGGCGAAACAACGGGTGCAGGCAGCACTTGATGCGGGTTATGAAAAATTGCACCTCGCGCACATTGTTTGGTGGAAAGATTTTTGGGCGAAGTCATCGGTGGAGGTGCCCGATGAACAGGTGATGTTGCACTACCAACTGGTGCAGTATTTTTATGGGTCGGCGTCTCGCCTCGGGGCCCCGCCGATTCCGTTGCAAGGAGTATGGACGGCGGATGCGGGCGAGCTCCCCCCGTGGAAAGGTGATTATCACCACGACCTGAATACGCAGATGACCTACATGGGTTATCAAGCGGCGGGGCGATTTGACGAGGGCCTGTCGTTCCTCGAATTCATGCACGATTTGCTACCGGCATTTCGGAAATTTTCGAAAGATTTTTTCGGTGCCCCGGGTGCGGCGGTGCCAGCGGTCATGTCGTTTGCCGGGCAACCGTTGGGTGGCTGGGCGCAATACAGCCTCTCACCGATCCACGGAGCGTGGGTGGGGCATCTGTATTATTTGCATTGGCGTTACACGCGGGATGAAAAGTTTGGGCGCGAAATCGCTTACCCATGGTGTCGTGAAATTGGCGAGACGTTGCGGGCACTGTTGAAACCCAATGCCGATGGTGTGCTGGTGATGCCGGTCTCGGCTTCTCCGGAAGCCTGGAATCGCGACCAGCGTTCCTGGGTGAAGCCCAATTCTAATTACGACATCGCCTGCCTGCGCATGCTGTTTCTCGGCAACGCGGAATTGGCGACCAGCTGCGGCGAAGTGGCGGCAGCGAAGGAATGGACGCGATTGGCCGAGAGATTGGGGCCGTTTCACGTCAATGCTGATCAGAGGTTGAAGATCAGTTCCGACGAAGACCTCACCTTCAGTCATCGGCACTTTGCCACTGTCATGGGGATCTACCCGTTTAATCTGCTGAATATTGAAGGCACCGAAGCAGAACGTAATGTCATTCTCAAATCGGTGCACGATCTGGATCGGCTCGGCGTATTGGAATGGTGCGGTTACAGTTATACTTGGATGTCGGCGTTGCGCGCCCGGATCAACGAACCGGAGTCGGCGTTGTGGCACCTCAAGGCTTACTTGCACGCGTGTATTCTGCGCAACGGTTTCCATGCCAATGGGGATCAGACAAAATCAGGGTTTTCCTCGATGGACTACCGGCCCTTCACTTTGGAGGGAAACTTTCTGGCCTGTGCCACGGTGCATGAAATGTTGCTACAGAGTTGGGCCGCGCATCCGGGCTCCGGCGAATGGGGCCCGATCCGGATATTCCCGGCGATGCCGTGGCTCTGGCATGAGGCCACATTTACGGATCTGGTGGCTGAAGGCGGACACAAGGTTTCGGCGAAACGCGAAAACAATGCGACCACATGGCTGCAAGTGACGGCAGCGGCGGCTGGCGAGGTGCGCATACGCGACAATTTTGAAGGACGTTCACCGAAATGGAATCGCGCGGATGTCCGGAAAGTAGGCGCTGACTTTGTTTTCAACGTGGCCGCTGGCGATGTGATTGATGCGACCCTGCCCAAACCGGGGCATTTGCCGCCGATGCCACCAGCCCCACCGGCACCCGCCGATCATTGGATCGATGGAGTGCCACAGGCCCCGAAGGATCCCGGGGTGCGCATGTCGAACGATTTGGGATGATTTGCTCACGCACCATATTTTGTGCGATCCTTTGTCTCGTCAGTCTTAGCTATATTATGACCCCTTTGAATTCCCCCGCCGGACAGAGTCCGGGCATGACCCAATCGGAATGGCATGACTATGAACGCTTGGATTTTGTGGTGGCGGGTCAGCCCTCGATCCTGATCATGCCGAAAAATGCGGCGCCGGGCAACCCATGGGTCTGGCGCGCCGAGTGGTTTGGCGACCGGCACGGGCCGCAGGTCTCGCTCGAACTGCTCAAGCGCGGCTGGCATCTGGCCTACATCAATGCGAGCGATCGTTATGGTTCGCCCGCCGCGATTGCGATCTTTGATGCTTATTATCAACGACTCACGAAGGACTTTAACCTCGCCCCCAAAATGGTGATGGAGGGTTTCAGCCGCGGTGGGCTTTATGCCTTCAATTTCGCGGCCACTTATCCGCAGCGGGTCGCGGCACTTTATCTCGATGCGCCGGCGCTCGATTTGAAAAGCTGGCCGGGCTACCAGAAATCACGTTGGGCGGAGGTGGCGGAAAACTACGGTCTGACCGTTGAAGAATTGGCCACGTCACCCGTCAGTCCACTTGACCGCATCGGGCCGGTGTTGCAGGCGGGCATTCCGATTATCGGAGTGAGTGGCGATGCCGATGTGGTGGTGCCGTTGACGGAAAATCTGGCCGTATTGGAAAAACGTTACCGCGCGGGTGGGGGCACGATCGAAATTATTATCAAGCCGGGGGCAGGGCATCATCCCCACAGTATCGAAGATCCGACACCAATCGTGGATTTTATCCTGACGCACGCGAAGTATTGATCGAGTGATCGATTAGGATTTTGGCTTTTGGAATGGCCGCAAGAAGCGCAAGATATCGGAGCGCGAATGAAGATTTCCCAAGCGCTTATAGGCGCTCGGCTATGCTAACCCTGCGCCTGCAAGCAGGCAGTCTACCCACCAATATTTGTATTACGAACATTGGGGTTGGGGCGGAAAATCACCGCAACTTGGCGCAGGCTTGGCGGCGGGGGCAGGTGACTACGTGGTCGTTGACCATGCCGTTGGCCTGCATGAACGCATACATGATGGTGGAGCCGACGAATTTGAATCCTCGCTTGAGCAGATCTTTGCTCAACGCATCACTTTCGGGAGTGCGGGCTGGCACATCTGTCATGGCTCGGTGGTGATTCACGATCGGTTTGCCGCCGACGAATGACCACAGGTAACAGTCGAAGCTGCCGAACTCTTTTTGCACCGCGATAAAGGCCGCCGCGTTTATGATGGTGGAGGCGATCTTTAGACGGTTACGCACGATCCCGGCATCGGCCAA
This sequence comes from Opitutaceae bacterium UBA3033, assembly GCA_002367815.1. Classification (GTDB taxonomy): domain Bacteria; phylum Verrucomicrobiota; class Verrucomicrobiia; order Opitutales; family Opitutaceae; genus Cephaloticoccus. The sequence continues at coordinate 10,562 of DFDG01000013.1, forward strand.
CAGCGCCGCCACTTTTTTGTCCCCATACTTGGCGATTTTTTTGACGTCGAAATGGTCAAAGGCCCGTCGGTAGTTCTCCCGTTTGTTCAGGATAGTGGTCCAGCTAAGGCCGGCCTGGGCCCCCTCAAGGATAAGCAATTCGAACAGGACGCGGTCGTCATGCTGGGGGACGCCCCATTCGGTGTCGTGGTAGGTGAGATTGGGCTCGGCTTTGGCCCAGCCGCAACGTTCGGTGTTTTTTTTCATACGCGGAAAGATTAACCCAAACTACGGACAACCTTATGTCAGGAGTCTTTGGGTTCTTGTTTCCGGTGGGCCTTAAATTCGGCGAGTTCCGTGCTCAGATGGTGGAGGTGCTCCATGAGCATGTCTTCTTTTTTTCTTTGTTCCCTTTCATGACCGAGGAAGAAACTGGCCACTACACCGCTTATGGTGCCGAAAAGCCCAACCCCCGTGATCATGAGCACGCCAGCTATCATCCGGCCGGCGCTGGTCAGCGGATACATGTCGCCGTAACCAACGGTGGTGATGGTCGTAATGCTCCACCACAAGGCGTCACCGGCGGTGACAATCATGGACCCGGATGAGCGTTCGGCGATCAGGATGGATAAGGATGAAAAGAAAATGACTAAAAAAGTGATCAGGAAAACCGAGGCGACTCCACCCTGGGTGCGATTATGAAAGAACTCAGTGAGATATTGTCGTAGCGTACGCGTGATCAGGATGATGCGTAAAATGCGGAAGACGCGAAACAGCCGTCCCCAGCGCAGAGCTTCGATTTCGGGTATGCTCGCCAGCAGTTCGATCCACCCCCATTTCATGAAGGTCAGTTTAGATTCAGCGCGATTAAATCTGACGCTGAAATCAAAGAGGAAGAGGGTGCAGATCAGGTTGTCGGTCCATCGCATTACGCGTTGGGCTTCCGGTGGAATTGCGAAGAATATCTCCACGGTGAGGACCGCCACCGCAAGCAGAGATAATACCAGGATTATCGCTTGAAATGGTTTTAGTTCGGGGGGTGGTGATGATCCGGGCATGGTGTTAAAGGACTGATGTTACTGGTTTGCTTGACGCATCCGATCTAGTGCTTCTTCGCCAAGGGGTTCGGGATGTTTGACAACGAGGCTGTCCCGGAATTCACGGGTGAAGTCGCGTTTGTAGCGGGCATTGATCAAAGCGATGATCGTCATGGCGATGATTGCGCCGAGAGTCGCCAACGCCATATCCTTGTGCGCATCCCACACATCACGCTGGGTGCCTAGGTAGGCAATGCCCAGTTCTCCTCCGAAAACTTCGGCGGCGGCCCATTCAAATAATTCAAAGATCATCGACGTGCTCATGACCAGTTCCAGGGGCAGGAAATAGCCCCAAAACCCGCGCACATCGGCCACCCGCATAAAGACTTCGCGGATGGGATAGGCAATGAGCAGTCCGTAGGAAAAATGCACGAGCCGGTCAAAGTGGTTGCGCTCCAAACCAAGGACCTCGTTGAGGGTGACACCGAAGAGAGACTGCCACCAATCGTTGTAGGGCACCTCGGCATAGGTCCAATGCGCCCCGGTTTCGTGCAGACACAGGAAGATGAAAATCAACCCGTAACTAAAACGGGAAAGGGGCAGGGAGCGATAGGTTGATATCAGGAGGATACCTGCGACGAGCACGAGGGCGTTTTCTATCATCCAGTCGTGCGGGTAGGGTGCCCCGATGGATGAAACAACAATGGCAATGGCCAGCAATATGCCGAGAATGGCAACAAACCGACCACGGGGCATGCGGGATGACATGGTCGAAAAATGAACTTTCCGGGTTTCGAGTCGAACCGGAAAATCTGAGTAAGTGCAGCTGCGGCATGGGCCGCGTAAGTGTAGCCGGGGTCGCTGCCCCGGTGCGTGATTAGATCTAGCCTGCGAGCTTGCTCGCGTCCTACGGGATCATTCTCTTGTTCCGGATCGAATGTGTTAGGATGAGGATTGTGGCCCGGATTTAGAGCATTTCAGCCACACTTTCGTCCAGGAGCTCAAGTGCAGCTACGACATGGGCTACTTTTGCGCGATCAATCAGGGGCTTCCGCTCAATACTATTTGCTTCACGAGATTTCCAAATTCGAAATCCGGCCAAAAGACAAATTGATCGGGCGACTAGACAACGGTTGATTTATTGTCATGTTCGAGGGCTAACTTTTACCCCTATGAAATTCCTGCAACTTAAGTTCATTCCCCAAAGCACCGATTTCGCGCTGCTTTTTCTGCGTCTCACGGCTGGTCTCATGATGTTCTTCAACCATGGGCTTGGCAAGGTCATGAACTTTTCCACCATGACGGAGAAATTCCCCGACGTCATTGGAATTGGGTCAGCCCCGGGATTGATCCTGATCATTTTCGCTGAATTTATTTGTGCCTTCTTGATCGCATTGGGTTTGTTTACGCGTGCTGCTTCGCTGGTGCTGACCATTGGCATGGGGGTGGCATTTTTCGTAGCGCATGGGGCCAAGTTGTCGAATCCAGGCAGTGGTGAACTGGCATACGTCTACTTTGTTATTTTTGTGGTGCTGCTCTTTGCTGGCGCTGGCCGTTTCTCATTGGACGCCAAAAAGGCCGGCTGAGTTGACGACTGTGTTAATTATGGATTTCGCCCTACATCAGCGAGTTGGAGTTCGTGTCGTGTAGCCGGGGTCGGTGACCCCGGAGAGATTGGCGGTTGTATTTGGAGCGGGGTCATCCTCCGCCGCGGCTCTCTCGGAGAGAGGACCCTACCTTGCCGCGGTCCAACCCTCAGCGCAGACGCGCAAAACTTTTCTGCAGAAGTTCCAGATCGCTGGCACCTTTGGTTTTTTCGCGGGTGCGTTTGATCAGGTCTGCTTCTAGGGCGTTCTTGGTGGGACGGTTGGTCTCAAGGAAGATGCCGAATTTTCCGGGCCAAGGCTCCAAGGCAAGTTTGGCCGCGGCAAGTTCATCGGTGGGATCGTGCCGTGCTTCGTCCTCGGGCGTGCCGTCGTTTTTCTTCAGTTCAATTTGGGTGAAAGCGCCTCCTTTGCGGGGATTGGCCGCGTCGAATGAGCCCGGGAAAAATTCCACGCATTCGGACAATATTTCGACCACGGAGAATCCGTCGTGCCGGGCGGCGCGCTCCATCATATCAATCATGTGATTGACCTGAGTGGCGTGGCTGCGGGCGATGAAAGTTGCGCCGGTGTTGATCAGGGTCCGCATCGGGTTGATGGGTTGATCCATCGCGCCAGTCGGATCGGTCTTGGATTTGAAGCCGATGGGAGAGGTTGGGGAAGTCTGCTTCTTGGTGAGACCGTAAACGAAGTTGTCCATGATCACATAGGTCAGGTTTACGTTTTTACGCGCGGTGTGCACCAAGTGGTTGCCGCCGATGGAGAAGCCGTCGCCATCACCGCCAAAGACAAACACGTGCAAATCATCACGTGATAGGGAGATGCCGGCGGAGAAAGGCAGGGAGCGACCGTGAATGTAGTGGCCGCCGTGAGTGTTGACGAAATAGGGGAAACGGGAACTGCACCCGATACCGGCCATCGTAACGATACTTTCGTGGGGATACTGGAGGCGTTCGAGCACGCGATAGAAAGAGGCGAGCACGGCGAAATCACCGCAGCCCGGACACCAGGTGGGATGATCGGCGGTGAGGGCCTTCTTGGTCAGAGGGACGCGTTCACTGTCGGGTTGAACGGGAGAAAGGGTGGCAGAGCTCATAGGAGTAAAAGTGGTTGGGAATGAAGATCGGTTTTTGCTCTTTCTCTGAATCGTTCTCTCATTAGTTTTCGCGAATACGGATTGGTCAGAGGAGAAAGATTAAGCTAAAGAGAACGAGAAAGATTAGGCTGCGGAAATGAAGGCGGGGGTAATTGACAATTTATGACTTAGGATCGAATGGGTAGGCAGAGACGGAGGCGGAAGCCGCGCCACCGAGACGTCTAACGCCTTCAGTGATTTCGCGGGTCTTGTAGCCCAAGCCATCGGTTTTGGTGATACTGCGAATGGCGGGATTGGCATAACGGGCGCGCAAGATGGTGGCGAGCTGGCCGTAACCGTAGAGCCCCTGATCGTTGATCTCGATGACGAAAATCTGGCGGAAACGGGCGAAGATGCGTTCGAGTTCCGGTGGGAGAGGATGCAAATGCCGCAATTGGATGTGGCCGCATTTTTCACCATCGGCGCGCAAGCGATTGATCGCTTCCTTGGTGGGGCCGTAGGGTGAACCCCAACTGATCAATAAAGTGTCGCCTTCCTGGTCGCCGTGAATTTCCGGTCGGGGCAGAGAATTGCCGAGGAGTTTGAGTTTTTCGCGTCGCCGGGCGGTCATTTGCATATGCAGACCGGGGTTGGCTGTCGGGTGGCCCAATTCATCATGTTCCAGACCTGTGACGGTTGGGTAAGTGCCAGAACCGATGATTGAACCCGGCGGAGCGTGCCGGGTGATATGTTTCAACGGGTAGGGTTTGAAATCTTCCGGTCGAGGCGAGAGATCGGGCTTGGGATCACGAATCAATGCGGCCAAATCAGGTTCGTCAAACGCTTCGATGCGAGTGGCCAGCGCTTGATCGGTGAGAATGATGACGGGCACACTGAGTTCGCGTGCGATCTTGCCGGCTTCGAGGGCGACATAAAAACAATCTTCCACGTCGCGAGGTGAGAGCACCACCCGGGGCGCATCACCATGACTGCCGTAGATGGCCTGCATGAGATCGCTCTGTTCGATATTGGTGGGCAAACCGGTGGAGGGGCCGCCGCGTTGCACATTGATGACGATCAGGGGAATCTCGGCCATGACCGCCCAGCCGAGGGCTTCCATTTTCAAGGAGAGACCGGGGCCGGAACTGCCGGTGACCGCAAGGTGACCGGAATAGGCGAAGCCCAGTGCGGTGGAAACGGCCGCGAGTTCATCTTCTGCCTGCACAAATATGCCACCATATTTCGGCAATTCGCTGCGGAGCATTTCCATGATGGTGGACCAGGGAGTGATGGGGTAACCGGCACCATAGCGGACACCGGCGGCGAGCAGGCCGTAGGTGAGCGCAGTGTTGCCGTCCATGGTCACTTGGAACTTTCCATTGGTCCGCTGATTTTGATCAAAACGGAAGAGCCTCCCCATTAAATTATCCACGGGATAACCATAACCCGCATCCAAGGCATGCAGGGCATTGCGGGCGACATCCTCAGCCTTACCGGCGAAGCGTTCACGAACGAGGGTTTGCAGTTTTCCGACGTCGAGATTGAAAACGCGGGAGAGCAAACCGAGGACAAACATGTTCTTGCCCTTATCCTTCGAGGAGCCACCCATGACTTCAATGATGGTGGTCGTGATGGGGATCGGCACCTGCAAATAACGGCGATCCGTTTGGTCCGGCGTTACGTTGTCGCTGTCGTAGATCAACACGCCGCCGTCGCGGAGGGATCCGATATGCTCTTCATAACTGTGCTGATAAAACGCGACGAGAAAATCGATTTGATCACCGACGGAGAGGATTTCCCCGGTGCCCATGCGCACTTGAAAGATCGACGGCCCTCCCGAGATCGTGGATGGAATCGTCATGTAGGTAATGACGTCCTGATCACTGCGTCCCGCCAATCGGGCGAGAAATCCGCCGATAGTCTGGATGCCATCCTGCGAATTACCTGCCAGGCGAATTACGGCATCCGGTAAGGTGGATGGTGATAATGACGATGCTGATGGCTTGGAAGATCCACCATCTGAGTCGGGGTTGGGGCTAACCATAGGCTATAATCCATTAGATGTATATGACACGCAAGCGATGGAGAAAAGTATTTGACCTGCGGTAGAACGGAAAGTTATACGGCGCAATCTAAGCATTACTTGGATGATTAGGTTTTTCCGTCGGTTTCGGGCCGGATCCTTGACGATATTTTGGGGACTGATTATACTGTAGGGGCTGACTAACTCCTTTAACTCCCAACCCCGCCGACAGAAATTATACCCGGCTATCCTTGCGCTTCTGATGGTCGCGGCGGTGGTGGCAATCTGGCTGCGCAATCGGGACATCCTGCGCGATGTTTACGACTACAGCACCTTGATCGGCGCGGCGGGCAAGACCGAGGCGGGCTTCCGGCCCTATACGGAAGTGCGGTCGCCCATGCAGACCTCGGTTTACTATTTCAATTGGCTGAGTGAGCGGATTTTTGGCGCTTCCTACCTGGGATTGACGTGGGGCGGTTTGGTGCAGGCTTTGCTCGGCGGGTTTTTGCTATCCAGTCTTTTGTGGTGGCAGATTGGTTCGTTAAACGCCATTTGGTTTGCCGGAGCCATCATGTTGGCGGGTTGCATTCAGCATATGGGGTTTTTCTACAATCCCGGGGGCATCGTGTGCTTTGCGGTCGTGGTCGTGGGGTTGGCGCGTGGGGGATGTCTTTGGCCGTGGCGAGGGCAGGAAGCGTGGTTGGTTTGTGCGGCACTTTTTGTCGGCGGCACCAATAAACTCAATTTTCAGGGTCTGACCCTCGCCTTTGGTGGCCTGTTGGTGCTGCGATCGTGGTTGGCCGGTGAGATCACGGGCCGCGCATTTTTGGGGCATACTTTGGTCATGAGCGGAGCCGGCGTCGTATTGCCCTTTGCCTTTGAACTGCTCTGGACCGGAGCCACCCCCATTGTGTGGTGGCGCGAGGTGGTGGCACAACCGACGGCGCGGTTTGAAGCGGCGAAACACTTTCTCGATTTGCGGATCTTTTTGCAGCCGGCAAACGACTTTCACCACCACATCCTGTTTCGTCCCATTGGTGGGGCTGGCTTGTTGTTGCTCATGTTGGTCGGAGGTTGGGCTTTGCAAGCCCGACGGGCAGCCGGGGCTCGTTGGTTGGAATTACTCGGGATCGTATGTTTGATTTTCGGCGGGGCTGCCGGCAGCGCCCTTTTGATGGTAACCAACTACGAGACGGTGGTGCTCACCAGTCTGGCGTTCCTGCTGTCGGCCTTGGCGATCTTTCTCCTGG
>DFDG01000157.1 GCA_002367815.1 Opitutaceae bacterium UBA3033
AGGTGCGCAGCGCCGACACGGCCCGGGTAAGGGCCACCATCGCGGGTGATGCCGATCGGCTTACGGATTTGCTTTCCGAAAAACTGCGCTACGGCCACGCCGATGGTCGGATGCAGGACAAGGCGGATTTTCTCGCGGCGGTCCGCTCCAATCGCATGCGCTACGAGGCCTACGATTACGAGGAACTACAGATCGCACCAGTGGGCGAAGATGTTGCCGTGCTGACTGGTCGCGCCAGTCTGCGCGTTCGCATGGCCGATCAGCATCTGGCATTCCGTCTGCGATTTCTCGCCGTCTGGCATCGGGAGACAGAAGGCTGGCGTTTGTTCGCTTATCAATCGGCCCAACTGCCGGTGCCCACCACCGAGTGAGCATGGATCAAAGCACTCAGTCTATGAATAAATCATGACCGTCCCTGAAACCGCGCAACCTGTTCCCAAAACGGGGAACGAGGTATTCTTTGAACTGCATGATTCTTATTTGGCTCGGGCCAAGTCGGGTCCGATCGGGCTCCTATTTCTGGGTGACTCCATTACCCGGCAATGGGTAACCGTCCCTCACATCTGGAACCATTACTATGGGGCCTGCCAACCGGCCAGTTTCGGCATCGGGGGTGATGGCACCCAACACCTCATCTGGCGGATCGCTAACGGTGAACTCGACGGCATTTCGCCCAAGGTCGTGGTCCTGTTGATCGGCACCAATAATTGCGGCAGCGCCAGCGCCGATGACATCTCGGCCGGGATTCGCAAAATCGTCAGTCTGATCCACGAAAAAATCCCCACCACCAAAATCCTGGTGCTGGGCATTTTTCCCCGTGGTCCGCGCATCAATGCCGACGGCAATTCCGATAATTGGGAGAGCCACATGAGTAAAATCCGCGCAATCAACGCCGATCTCGCCACTCTGGACAACGGCCACAACATCCGCTCGCTCGATATCACTTCCCACTTTCGCGGCAACGACGGCACCACCCCAAAATCCATTATGCCGGATCAAGTGCACCTCACGGCCGCCGGCTACCAAATCTGGGCCGACGCCATGCAACCTTTGTTGCTGGAAATGCTACGGTAGGCTGAACCCTTCAGATTAAGCCTGATCGCTGAGTCTCACTTGGCCACGGTTGCACCCAAATGCATAATCGCATCGTCGGCTGACAATTTGATCGGCTCCGGCTTGCCGTGGCCCTTGCCGGCGTAAGGCACGTTGGAAAGCGCGTTGTAACAACAAATGTAAGAGCGGCGTGGCTTGTCGGAAAGATTGGCTTCTGAAGCGTGGAAAGTGTTGCCGTGGAAAAACAGAGCACTGCCCGGCGTAGCTTCACAATAGTTCACTCCAAGCCGATCAACCGCCGCCTGCACCCGCACCTGATCGGCCCCTGTCTGACCACCGACCTTCCCGTGATCCAAACGCCCCAACAGATGTGACCCCGGCACGACTTTCAGGCAGCCGTTTTCCTTGGTCGCGGGATCAAGGGCGATCATGCACGAGACCATCCGCGGATAAAGGCAGCCATCGTTATACCAATAACCATAATCCTGGTGCCACTCCCATGCTCCACCGACCTTTGGCATCTTCAGGATGACCTTGCTGTGCCAGTGATAAACCTCCTCGCGCAATAACAGCTGCACCCCTGTGACCACGCGCGGACTCGTCGACACCGCGCCGAAAACATCTTCACCGACATCCGACCATAGCGCCAGTTTGCTCTCCATGCCGGCGGCATCCTTGGATGCCCAAGTGTGCCCAATGACCCTGGGATCTTCCACGCGGTCGAGCAATATGCCGATTTCCTGGGCCGAAAAAACATTCGGCACCAATACATAACCCTCGCGATCAAAGGCCTGGATTTGTTCAAGCGTGAGCATGGTAGATAGGGGGTTTCGCGAAGTCTGCCCAAAGCCATAATCGCGGCAAGCCGGATAAGCATGGCGGCATCTATGGAATGTCCCCTAACAATCCAACGGGGCGGCCGTGTGCTCCGCCGCACGGCTTGAACGCAAAGTAGCTCCTCAACCCACCCCGCGCGGAGCGCAGGGTCCGCCGGTCTGTCCGCTCTTCTTTCTCTTTCTCGTAATCTTTATCTTTCTCTCAACAAATCTCGTTCCCCAATACCTCGCCATCCCTGCCCGCCATTGACCTGCCCAATCCCTCTCGCCACGTTTCCCCTCCGTGAAGACCCCCGCCCCTCCGGTTTTGGTGTTGCAAGGCGAGCCACGTGATCTCGGCCGCCAGCAAGGCGTTGCTGTCCGTAGTCAAATCCACGCCAACGTCGCCGTGCTCCTCGGTGATTTCCTCACCGGAGCCAAGTCCGCCCAAATGGGAAAGATCGGTGCATGGCAAACGCGCCTGCGGACTTTTTGTTTCGATCACTGGCCTTGGTTGCAGGAGGAAATCCAAGGTATCGCTGAAGGCGCTGGCATCGACGTTGAACTCGCCGAGTTGCTCAGCTTTCGCGCGTGGCAATACGAGGTCTATCACGCGGGGGCGTGCTCCAGTTTCGCCCTGCCCGGTGCCGGAGGTCGAATCCTCACCGGCGGCACGCTGGATGATCCGCGCTTTCTCTACACCATCGCCCAAGTCTCGCCGACCACCGGTCTGCGCTATCTGAGTTTTCCCATTGCCGGCACCGTCTGGGCCAATCGCGGCATGAACGAAGCCGGCCTCGCCCTCGGCATCTCCTCGCTCATCTGCCCCGGCGTCACTTTCGACCTCGATCAACTCGTGCCGGTCGATCTCGTCTTTCGCGACATGCTGCAATTCTGCTCCACCGTGGCCGAAGTCGAAGCGCGCTGCCAAAAGTTCAAATTCTTTTGCAACCTCATCGCCGTGGATGCCACCGGGGCGGTGTTCTCGAGTTCCAATTATTGCGGCGCCTACACCTCGCATCCCATCGAGCACGGCCAAGCTTGCCTGACCAATCATCCGGTCGGAAAAGCCGACATCACTCTTCGCACACGGGGCTACACTGGCCCCGACGTGAGCGGTTATAGTCTCGAGCGACTCGAACAAATCACCCTCTGGTTGTCCGCCCAAACTGGTCGCGCCACCGTGGATGATACTATCGCCTTTCTCGGCGCGATGCCGGAGGCTGGCCGCGTGAACAATCCGCACACCGCCTTCGCCACCATCGCAATGCCTCAAGCCGATCCGCATACGCTCTGGATCGCTCAGCAATCCGTCACGACTAACGCGTTTCATGCCTTCGACGTGCGGACGGGTGAATTGAGTAATCTCTGAATTCTTGCTCCAATGAATATCTCCCATCGATCCATTCTCTCTGTAGGCGCCTTATATCTTGCGATCACCAGTAGTCTGTTCGCCCAAGGCCTCTATCCTGACGACGACGCCTATCGCACGCAATTCCTCGAGCGTTGCGCGGTGACGCGTGAGTTCATGGCGCACAAGACTTGGTCGCCGGGTGAGGATTCGCGGATGCGCATTTATCTCGGCGTGGTGCGAATCGCCAGTGGCATTGATGCCGACACGGGACTCAAGTATCTCGAGGACGCCGTCAATGATCCCAATATCGGCTGGGGCAGCTTTGAGACATATCCTTTCATGGATGCGGTGCTGCGGCTCGGCGATAAACTATCACCCGCACTGGTGGAGAAAATCCACCAACGTTTGACCGCGAGTTTTACGGATGATTTCGGGTTCACCGACAACCACATGCTGCAGTTCCGCACCGCGCGTTATCTCTTTGGCCAGACTTGGCCCGCTGGACCGACGCTCGCTGACGGATCGACTCCCGTCGAATCGCAGCAAGCAGCCGGGAAATGGATCGAAGACTGGATCGATGCCACCATCGCACGCGGCATGTTTGAATACGATTCGCCCAACTACCACCACATCTACCTGCTCTGTTTCTCCAGTCTCTACGAATATGCGCAGGATGAGCGCATAAAACAAAAAGCGTGGATGATCATGCAGGTGCTGCTCGCCGATTGGGCGACGGAATATCTCGACGGCAACTGGGTCGGCGCCCACAGCCGGGAGAAATATAACCAAGTGCTCCACACCAATGAACACACCGGAGCCGCCACCCAATTTGGTCGTCTGTATTTCGGTGCCGCCCCACTCCGCCTTGATCTCGATGAATGCTACTTTATCGCTCTTGCCTCCCTGCAGGAATTTCAGGCCCTGCCGCTGATCGGCAACATTGCCACCGATCGTCACCAACTCTACGTACTGCGCGAACTCAAAGCCCCGCGTCGCGGCGTCAACATGATGGATCGGTCGCCAATCTGGAAATACACCTACGTTGAGCCGGAGTTCGCCGTCGGTTCCTCATGGGGCGACCTCTCCGATGTCGAACATCATCGCTGGGATCTGACGTGGGTGTCCCCCCAAGATGGCTCCACCTGCTTCTTCATCAACCCCTCCTACTCGGCCCAGGAGCTCGTCCGCTATTTCGATACCCCTATCGACAAAATTCTGGCCGACATCGTGCGCCAACGTCCCTACTACGCTGATCCCAACAAATGGATCGAAGGCTCTCCGTATGAGGATGTCTTCCAGCACGAAAACACGGTCATCGCCATCTACGATATCCCCGCCGACGCAGGCCGCCAGCATATCAACGGATTCTTCCCGCACCTCATCGCGGAGCGACGCGAAAAGGACGGTTGGATCATGGCCCGCGCCGATAACATTTTCTTCGCAGTCTGGACCAGCGCGCCGGGCGAATGGCATCAGGAAAAGGACCACGACCGCCTGACCATTCAACACGCAAAGACGGCGGTGATACTAGAGGCGGTCGCAGCCAGTACCGAAGAGAACTTCGACGCGTTTTGTGCTCGAATCCTTGCTGGTAAACCGACCTTTGACGAGCCATGGCTGACCGCCACCTATACCACCACGCGCGGCCACCAGTTGTCATTCACTCACCATGGCTTGCGCACAGTGGATCATATTGCCACCAACCTCGATAAGTGGCCCATCTTCGAAGGACCTTGGATGAACGCCCAACCCGGCACCGGTGTCGTAACTCTCGAATACGGTCAGGAGAAATTTATCTTCGATTTTAATGCGGCGACGATGAGTAAGGAAGCGGTTGAGTAGATTCTATTGCACCGCAAAAAACCGGATAGCCCAGCGGCCTGTCCCTACCTTTCGAACTCGCTCACTGTTTCGCGGCAGCGATCAAATCAGCCAGATCATCATTGCCGACTTCGCGTGCTCTTTGCTCCGGCGTGCGTCCTTCCTTGTCGGTGATCGTTTCCTCGGCTTCGGCATCGAGCAGCGCTGAAACAATCGCACGGTAGGTTTCGCTGCCGGCGCGCGGACGCATCACCGCTTCGTAGAGCGCGGTCCATCCGGGACGGTTGACGTGGTTGATATCGATGTCGGTCTTGAGCAATACACGCACGTTTTCGAGGTGCCCCTTTTCCGCGGCCGGAATCAAGGCCGTGCCTTCAAATCGATTGACGCTCTTGAGGTCCGCCCCATGCGCCAAAGTGAGTTTCAAGATTTCGGTGCGCCCCTCTGCCCCAGCATAGAGATAGGGCGTGTCCTGCAATTCATCGCGCGCATTCACATCGGCGCCGGCCTCGATCAGTTCCTTGGCCAATTCAATATGATTCCCCTGAGTCGCCACCATCAGCGGAGAGCGGCCTTGGGGATCGCGCACTTCCAAATTCGTTCCCCGGCGCAGCAATGCTTTCACTGCGCCGATATCACCCTTCAATGTGGGGGCCAGCAAATCCTGACCGGGTGTCGTGTGGTCCGAGGACAGTTTCGCCATGATACCGGCCGCCAAGGACTCCGCTTGAAACCCCACTCGTTCGATCGGTTGGGGAATCGCGCGGGCAACCTGCTGCCAACGCTTCCACGCTGCTTCGCTATCTGCAAAAACTCCGGCGAGCCAGGTCTCCTTGGTGTCGTGCATGGCCCCACTTGCGGTGAATTCCTCGGCGGTGCCGGGTTTGCCCACAAATCGCGAAGTCAGCTCATTCCCGATCCAAACCCGCCATTCGTCCACATCGGCAAAGTAAACGATGAGCACATCCTTTTCCAGCACTCCAAGCTTGGCCGACAAAGCCCGCATGAAGGCCCCCGGTTCACTGTCTTCCACCTCGCTGGGAGAGGTTTCATGAAACTGGATAAGGACATTGATCCTGGTTTCTTTTTCAAACTTCGCCAAATCCCGATCAATGCATCGTGCTATTGTCCCGGAAATCAGCTGGGTCGGATCAACAACATGCTCAGAGGCCGTAGCCATCGACCCGACAGCCCAAAGTCCAAAAAGCACGAGCAAAAGATATTTCATGCCGTGACACCCAAAGACTGACCAACTGTTTCGCAAGCCTGGCTTTGGAGGCAAACCCATCCTGTATCTGGGTTTATCCGGGTCCATCCGTGGTGAAATTCATTCACTCCGCCGGCTTGACCGGGGCGGCGAGCATCGGGGCGAAGGCATGGCGGTATTTCCACGCGAGATAGAGTTCAAAAAACAGGAAGACGCCGGACATCATCAGGCCCGACCGTTCGAGATAAAAGTGAAAGGCGATGCTGTTGACAATGAAGGGGGCAAACAGGGCGAGCGCCAGCGGCACAAACCGGTTGGAGACGAGCATCAGTCCAACCACCAAGTGGGTGAGGCCGATTAAATGCATCATGTAGCCTGAGTTCTCCAAGGCAGTCGCAAATGCCATGGCGCCCCCGGGCATCGCCACTTCAGGTTGCGGGATAAAGTTCAGGAATCCATTTAGTCCAAACACCAACAAGGGCAGACCCAAAAGGTAGCGGGCGATGGAGGGGAAAAAACGCGTGAATGATTTCTTTTCAGCGGCTGTTGTTATGATGGGGTTAGGGTTAAAAATTATGTTCAAGTATTCGTAGCTTTGTCGGCAATAGGATCAACCCCGCAGCAGTTACAACTGCACGTTGAGCAGGTTGCGATCCGCCGTTTCCTGAGCTTTGAGACTTACCCGGCTGGCGCGGAATATCTCGGCCTGGGTCAGACCAGCGTGACTCTCACCGCGCATCTCACTTAAAAACGCTTCGAGATAACCCCCCGGATTGGGCGCACCAATCGGCACGGTGCGACCCGTCTTCTCGCCTTCCATGTGCAG
>DFDG01000059.1:0-972 GCA_002367815.1 Opitutaceae bacterium UBA3033
TGTTGCATGTCATCAAGGAAGCGGGGCTAGTCACCAAAGTGGAAGCGGGGGTTTGGGAACGCACGCCCAACTACGGTTCTCTGGAAATGGAGATCGATCTCACCCCGGCGGGAGAAGCCGACTATCAACGCGTGTTGGAAACAATCTTCGCCTACATCCACCATTTGTCGGCCGCACCTTTCCCGGCCGAATTTTATCAGGAACAAGCCAAAATCGCTGCCCTCAAGGAAACCTATGACGATCGCGGCGAGGGCATGGGCATGGTCACGCAACTCGCCAATCAGGCTTTGTTTTATCCCCTCGAAATCGCCGAGCGTGCACCCTTTGTTTGGGGGCAACCCGATGAGGCGGCTTACCGTCGGCTCTTAAATGTCCTCACGCCCGACAACCTGCTCGTCACTTTGGCGGCCAAGGGCGTGCCGACCGATCGCATCGAAGAGATTTACGGCACCGCCTACGCCTATACCGAGCGCACGGGCGCCAGCTACGATGCGCTCGTTACTCCGCCAGCAGTGGAAGGATTCGAGTTGCCGGGAGTCAACCCCTTCATGCCCACGACGACGGCACTGGTGGCCGAGCGGCCGCTCCCACTAATCGATGAAGTGGGCCTGCAACTTTATTACTCGGCCGATATTGAATTCCAACGCCCCCAAACCGCGCTGATCTTTCGCTTCATGCCTCGACGCGATGTCGCGGGTCTCGAGGCTGATCTGCTGTTGCAGTTCTACAAAACCTGTCTCGATGACGCGATTGAATCTGCCGCTGGTGAAGCCGCACTTGCCGGGGTAACCCATTCCATCAGTCTGGGGTTGGAAGGATTCAAACTCACCGTGAGCGGGCTCGGTGATTCTCCGGCCCGGTTTGCGCAATACGTGGCGGATCAGTTGCTCACTTTTGACGTCACCCCGGAACGCTTCGCCGCCTTGCAGGAAAAAGTCCTGCGCGGTTTGCGGAGCTACGAACAAACGGAGG
>DFDG01000059.1:1195-4946 GCA_002367815.1 Opitutaceae bacterium UBA3033
GCGGAGCTACGAACAAACGGAGGCTTATCAATTGGCCCGCGACCAGGCCAACGCGGTGCTGCGTGAATCTTTTTATCTGCCCGATCAACATCTGGACCGCGCCCCGAAGGTCACTTGGAAAGAGACCCGGGATTTCGCGCAACAGTATTTCGCCCACGGCAAAATCGAAGCAGTCGTGCACGGCCACATTATCGCCGATGAAGCGGTCGCCGCGACCAGAGGATTCGCCGCCGCCATCAAAGCCCAACCAGTCGAGCGTGATGCATTGATGCATCGCGAACACATCGTCATGGCCCCCGGAGCGACGGTCATCGACACCAGAAAAATTGCCGGGGCCAACTCTGCCATCTGGGTGGATTATTTACTGCCCGAGGAAACGCCGAAACTCCGCGCGGCGGCGGAAGTTTTGGGTAAATTCATATCCGAACCATTTTATACGGAGATGCGCACCCGCCAACAACTCGGTTATATCGTAGGCTCCAGAACCAGTGTTTCGCTCCAACAGCATTTACAATTCTATGTGATTCAATCGAGCGCCTACAGCCCGGACGAATTGCGCCAACGGGCGGAGACATATCTGGCCACCACACCTGATCAACTCGCCGAACTAACTGACGAAAAATTCGCCACGCTGGTCTCTGGCGTTCGTTCCATTTTTGAGGAAAGACCAAAAAGCATCGTGGAGAAGGCCGAACTCATGTTCGCGAATGGCTATGATTACAGTGGCGATTGGGAGCGAAAGGCCGAGTCACTCGCCGCCTTGGACCAATTGACCAAAGCCGATGTGCAAGCATTGCTGAGTGAAGTCACAGCGCCCGAAACCGCGCGACGGATCATTGTCCTGCTCGCTTGCGCAGCCCATGCCACCAGCGAAGCCCAGCCCACTTTCACGGACCGTGAAACCTGGAAAGCCAAGCAGAGTTACAAGTAACCCCACGCCTTTGGCTATTGCCACTCAAGGTGGACGCGCAGGTACCTCTGCGCGTCGAGCATGCCACTCCGGCCGCCAGCGCTCGTTCAAAAGAGCAAAATCAACGGGCGTTTGGTATCACCCATTTACGCGGGTCGCGCCACGATGTGGTGGCGCAACACACCCAGCCGTTCAATTTCAAGTTCGACGATATCGCCGGGTTTGAGCCAGCCGCCGGTGTTTTCGGGGCCAAGCTCCAATATACATCCGGTGCCCACCGTGCCGGTGCCGATCAGATCGCCGGCATAAAGTTCCACGTCGCGTGAAGCCTGGGCAATCAGCTGAGGAATACTGTGATGTAAACTCGCAACGTTGCCGCGTGAGAGTTCGCGACCGTTGACGCGCGCGATCATTTCGAGGTTGAGCGTTTCGCCGTCGATCCGATCGGCAAATTCATCCCGCGTCACCAAGGCCGGACCCAGGCCGGTGGCAAAGTCCTTGGCTTTGGCCGGGCCGAGCCCAACCGTCACTTCCTTGCGCTGGATGTCGCGGGCACTGAAATCGTTGAGAATGGTAAATCCGGCGACGTGGTCCCAAGCCCGATCGGGAGCAATGTCGCGACCGGCGCGGCCAATGATGATCCCCAGTTCCAATTCGTAATCGAGTTCCTGCGAGTCGGCCGGGGCATGCACGTTATCCTCATGGCCATACAACGCATGGGGGTTGGAAAAATAAAAGACCGGTTGTTCATACCAGGCGGGCACCATTTCGAGTCCCCGGCGGGCCCGGCAGGTTTTCACATGCTGTTCAAAGGCGTAGAAATCGCGAAACGTCGGCGGTTGCACCACCGGCGGCATGAATCGAAATTCGCTCGGATGATAGCACGGACCCGACCAAGCCTCGAGCCGGCTCTTCACGTGATCGGTATGGGCCAGAATCCAAGGCAGGATTTCCTCCAGTCGCAGAGAGTTGCGTCCCGTCAATCCGGCCAGCTCCACCCAAGCCCCATCACTCGAGCCGGCTACGACGACGGGTTCAACGCTGGAGCGTGGTAGTATGGTGGCCAGACGCATGGTTTATACCGACAGGGCATAGTGGTTGCTCGTGACTGGGTCGAATCTTTCCGTGCAGTAATAAACGCCCCGCATGGAATTTTGGGCCTCGGTCCCGACGGACGTCCGGGCCGGACGTCCCTACCTTCGATCAACGCGTGTGACTGTAACCGCCAAGGATCACGAAGCCCAAGACGGTGGAATGTTCGCTTCCATCACGGACGTGGGGGCTCTGTTTAAACCCATTGCAAACATGGCCGGTTCAAATCTGCCTCGAACCCGTGGCCTTTAAGTGCATGAGTTCTCCACGGTGATAGTAGAAGCCAGCAACATCGTCAGCCCACATAGCCGCCGCAAAAGCACGCGGAGAGCATCCAGCCTGCCCGTCGCCATTCTTGGTGGCGGCATCACCGGTCTCACCGCGGCATGGCACCTCCATCAGGCCAAAGTTCCCGTCAAAGTGTTTGAGGCCGCCCCCACTCCCGGTGGTGTGATTATCTCCACTCGCCAAGAGGGCTGGCTGCAAGAGTCGGGGCCCAATTCAATGCTGGAGGGATCCGCGGAAGTGACGGCTCTCATCGAGGCAGTCGGGCTCAATCCCCGCCGACTCTATGCTGCCGATTCGGCAAAAAATCGTTACGTCATGCGTGACGGCAAACTCGTGGCGATGCCGATTTCCCCGATGGCCTTCGTTATGACCAAACTTTTTTCGCTGCAGGCAAAATTAAATTTGCTTGGTGAACCATGGCGCGCCAAAGCCCCGGCGGATTTGGAAGAAAGTGTGGGCGCTTTCGTCAAACGTCGGCTCGGGCAGGAGTTTCTCGACTACGCCATCAATCCATTCGTCGGCGGAGTGTATGCCGGCGATCCGTACAAGCTTTCGGTCACCCACGGTTTTCCCAAACTGCATGCTCTCGAGCAGGAACACGGCTCGTTAATCCGCGGCGCACTCAAACGGCGCAACACCAGCGGTGGACCCAAGGATCGGATCCTTTCTTTTCCGGAGGGGCTGGCCGAACTACCGCTTGCGCTCGCTGCCGCCCTCGGTGACGCGGTGCGCTGCTCGCAACGAGTGACCACGGTGCGTCGGGTTGATCAGCATTGGGAAATCACTTCCGGGATAGATGGAACCCAGGTAACGGAAAGCTTCTCTTCCGTGGTGTGCGCCCTTCCCGCCGCTGCGCTGGCCGCGATTAAATTTGAAGCCGTGCCGGGCTCGGAACGACTTTCCGAATTGATCGATATTGAGCATCCACCCGTCACATCCGTTTTCGTGGGTTACCGGCGCGAGCAAGTCGCACACCCACTCGATGGATTCGGGTTACTGGTGCCGGAAGTGGAGCAGCGACGCATGTTGGGCGTGCTTTTTTCCAGTGCGCTTTTCCCGAACCGGGCCCCGGATGGCCATGTCGCTTTGACGCTATTCATCGGCGGCGTGCGGGCTCCGGAGCTCGCGAAGTTGGACGACGTAGCGCTCAGAAAACTTGTCAGCGAGGAATTGGGCGAACTGCTTGGCGTAAAAGGTGAACCGGTTCGTTTCAGCGTGGTCCGTTGGCCCCGCGCAATTCCTCAATACACCTTGGGCTACGCCCGCTTTAAAACCATCTTCACTCAAGTGGAAACGGGCACGCCCGGATTATACTTCGGCGGCAATGCCCGCGATGGCATCTCTCTGGCCAACTGCATTGAATCCGGTCGACGCCTCGCAAATGCAGCAGGGGCGGTGAAATCATAGAGCGTTTATCCCACTCGTCAGATTGACTGTGGGCCGGCCGGGCGCAGCCACATT
>DFDG01000083.1 GCA_002367815.1 Opitutaceae bacterium UBA3033
AAGTGTCACTTAATAGGTGACATTCAATGGCGGTCATTGGAGGGCCAAGCGCATGCCGTCTTTGCCGCGATACAATTTGGTGGCAGTGCCGAATATTTTTGAGAGCTGGGTGGAAGTCAGGACATCCGAACAGGGTCCGGCCGCGGCAACCTCACCGCTGCGCAATAGCAGGGCATGAGTGAAAGTGGGGGTGATTTCCTCGACGTGATGCGTCACCAGCACGATTGCAGGTCCATGGCGCATTTGCGCAAGATCGTCCACCATCGCCATAAGATCACGTCGCGCCACGGGGTCGAGTCCCGCACAAGGTTCGTCCAGAATCAGCAGACGCGGCCGCGACATAAGGGCACGCGCAATCAAGACCCGCTGGCGCTCGCCTTGCGAAAAATACTGCCATTCGCGTTTGGCCAGATGGGCGGCGTCCACGCGTTTAAGCAATCGGCGTGCTGCGGTTCGATCGGCTGCTTTGACTGGCATCCAAAGATCGAGTTGGGCGAATTTTCCGCTGATCACCGTGTCGAGGGCGTTTTCGCAAAGGGGTATGAGCGAACCAAAGGAATTGGTGACGACCCCGATATGGAGCCGCAATTCCCGCCAATCGCTTTTCCCGAATTCCTCTCCCAGCAATTCGATCCGGCCGTTGGTGGGCGCGAGATAACCGGTGATCGTGCGCAGCAATGAGGTTTTGCCTGAACCGTTGGCGCCGAGGATCACCCAGTTCTCCCCTTGATCTACCCGCCAATTCACTCCGTTTAGAATCACGGTGCGATCCCGCCGAATGGACAAATCATGCACCTGCAGAATTGGTGATCTGGTTCGGGTGGTGGGCATAACCGAATGTTGGATCGTGGTGATCATGGCGGTCAAGCGTAGGACCGAAAGATGATGCGGTCGGTGCGTTTTCGTTTTACCTCTCGAATCAAAGCGCACACAGAAAAGGGGATGCGGCGATTTTTCTGTATCCTTGGCCTGAGTTTGGGGTGGGTGACGCTGTTGCCAGCGCGTCCTTTCATCGTGCTGGTTTACAACGTCGAAAATCTTTTCGACGCGGATGCGAAGGCGATGTTTGAGGACTATCAACCGGCCCGTTACAGCCGTCAGCACGTGCTGACGAAATTGGTCAACGTGGCCAAAGTCATCAGTAAGTTTGAGGAAGGCCGTGCACCGGATATTATTCTGTTTCAGGAATTGGAGGTCGATCTCACCGATACGAAAACACCGCCTGATTACACGGCGATTTTGAAACGCTATGCCGGCACGACGATTCAGAAGATGCTGGGGGCTGAGTTTACACCCGAGGTTGCGGATTTGCCGTCGGAGGCATTGTTGGCCAAGGCGATGAGTGATGCAGGGCTCAAGGGTTACCACGTGGTGCGTGGGGAAAATGTGCGGGGCGAAGGCAGTCGCAATGGACAGGCGCAGAAGTGTGTCGTGTTCACGCGATTCCCCGTGGTGCAGGCGATATCGCATCCCACGCTTGATGCCCGGGCGATTCAGGAAGTGCAGGTCGAGGTGGATGGTGCCCGGCTGTATTTGTTTAACAATCACTGGAAATCAGGGGCGGGTAATCCCGAGTCAGAGCCCACGAGAGCGGCCAATGCACAAACGCTCCGGATGCGGTTGGATGAAATCCTCAAAGAGGATCCCAACGCCGACATTATCGTCGGAGGCGATTTCAATTCCCAATACAACCAGAAGGTGCGTTACAAAAAAATGAAGAACACCGGACTCAACGATGTGTTGGGTTCACAGGGTAACGAACTGGTGATTCGCGGGAAGAATCGGGACCTGTATAATTTGTGGTTTGAACTGCCGGCGGAAGAACGAGGGAGCGATACCTACCAAGGAGAGTGGGGCACCCTGATGCAGCTGATCATCACGCGTGGACTTTACGATTATCGGGGGGTGCAGTATGTGGATGATTCATTTGGGGTAGCCAAGATTCCCGGGTTGAATTTGGACGATACTGGGCTGCCAATCCGTTGGTCTTTTGATGGTCCGGCGGGCAGTGGTTTTTCCGACCACCTGCCGATCTTTGCCAAGTTTGTCACTGTCTCGGATGACCGGACCGACCGCTATATTTCACTCCGCAATCCCTCGGAGGACACGGGCCTGGCCAGTGTCAACAAGGTCGAATACGCCGCGATCAATCTGGCGCAAGTGGCGCTTAAGCTCGACCAGCTGCCCACGGGCTCCAGCCTGCGTGATGAAAAATACATCGGGAAAATTGTGCAGATCGTAGGTGAGGTGAGACCGGGCCGGGGGCTCTCTGTCATGGTGCGTAACGATGTCTACGACGTTTGGAGTTTTGACCCCGCGCTGCGTCAAATGCTGCGGGACAAATACAAGGAGGGAGATAACCTGCGATTTTATGGCGAACTCAATCAATACAAAGGGCGCTGGCAGTTTGTCATCCGCGATCCCAGCTGGGTAAAATGGAAACTTTGAAAATATATACTTACGCCAACTGCGACACTTGCCGACGCGCCGTGAAATGGCTGGTTGCGCATGACATTGCATTCGATGAACGCCCCATTCGCGACACGCCGCCCACGCCCGTCGAACTACGGTCCATGTTGGCCGCCTACGACGGTGAACTGCGTCGGCTCTTTAACACGTCGGGCCGGGATTATCGGGAGCAGAAATTGGGAGAGCAACTGCCGACGATGAAAGCAGATCAGGCCATCGCAATGCTTGCGGCCAATGGCAATTTGGTGAAACGCCCTTTCCTGTTGGGCCAGAGAATCGCTTTGGTGGGGTTTGCCGAACCTGCCTGGCAGGTTGCTTTGGGGAAGGAGTGAGACAAATCCGACGACGGTGTCTTGTAGCGTCCCGTAGCCGCGTTGGAGTGCAGCGACCACGCTTTCACACCAGTGCTCGAGCGCAGCTACAGACGGACACTGGTTCGCGTTTTTTATCACTGTGCGCCTGCAAGCAGGCGGCCTACTATTTGGAGATACCCTCATTGCATTTTTTGGGACAGCAGCGCCGAAAGGTCTTTTTTCTGTAACTTTCCGACCTATGCCAGTGTTATGGAGGTCAT
>DFDG01000175.1:0-10185 GCA_002367815.1 Opitutaceae bacterium UBA3033
GCTTGGGAACGGGACTCGGCCAGTCCACGGCTCACCACCAACTCGTCCAATCTTAATTTCCCGCCAGCCATCAGAGTTAAACCGGGACCCCAATCGCATTCATGAATGCGCGGGCAATCACGGCATGTCCAATGATGTTGGGATGCACGCGATCCCATGCAATCGCATTGGAATGCATATGTTTCAGCACGGCGTCGAATTCGGCCTGCGTATCGATGAAAATGGCTCGGTGTTTGGCCGCAATTTTTTTTACGATGGCTCCGTATTCGTCCATCCGGGCACGCATGGCATCATCCCGATTGGGTTCCAGATAGAAGGGAGCCAACATGATCAAACCCTTTAGCTTTGGTCGCGTTTTACCGGCGAGGTCATTCAAAGTTTTTTCGTAAACCTTGGGTAAGACGTGGATCTCATTTTGCCGGGGCAGATCAAACTGACGCCAGACATCATTGACGCCGATCATGATCGAAAGCCAATCGGGTTTCAGGTCGAGCACGTCGGTTTGCCAGCGAGCCTTGAGATCGAGCACCGTGTGGCCGGAGGTGCCCATATTTACAATGCGAATGCCGTGGGCTGGATGTATTGCTCCGAGAAAGCCCTCCAACAGCTGCACATAACTTTTGCCCACGGCTCCAAACAGGCCTTCCCCAATGGGTCGGGCACGTTCGCAATCAGTGATGGAATCGCCAATAAAGATAAGTTTATTGTGAGGCGCTATTTTCATGAAATCGTAAGTTTTGTATTTGAGTGAAAATTGACCGGATGCAGGAAGAATGAACCGAAGAAGTGATGCTGTCGCTTAGTTGGATATGATCGGGAAGAGCGTGTCGGGGAATTTTGCTCCTACTTTGAGCGTGTCGTTGATCTGGTCGGTCACTACATGGTTTACCCCATTGTAAGTGGTATCCTCGGGCATGTAGATGATGGCTTGCGCCTCACGCATATCGGCAGAGCGATTTGGCCCGGCATAGTGAAACGTCATGCCATTGTGAAACGTGCAGGACCCCGCCTTCAATTCGCACGTGACTGGTTTTATCCCTTTGGTTTGCGGAGCAATATCGTAAAGTTCCTGCGGATTACTGAGGTTGACCGGCTCTATATCCAAAAATTTGTGCGTGCCGGGGAGGAACGACATGCAGCCGTTGTGAATGGTTACGTCGCGCAATGCTATCCAGATGGTGGTTTGCTCGCGCTTGGGTTCATGCGGCCAGTAGGGGGTGTCTTGATGCCAGGGCGTTTTTGCCCCTGTGTGGGGTTCTTTAAACAGGGCTTGATCGTGCCAGATTCGGACGGGGCTTCCCATTAGTTTGGCTGCGATGTTAGCGAACCGTTGACTGAGGATGAATGGCTTTACGCTTGCATGACGGGTCCACAGATTGACTTTTTGGATGAAGATTTGCTCGTAACTGGACTTAATCCGGTTGGGGTCCTCAGTCGTCGTCTCACTTTTTACCGCGGTGGCAACGGCCTCCTCCATGGCCGCGAGTTCCGGACCGGTAATGACGTTATTCAATTGAATGAAACCGTCGCGTTGGTAGGTCGCAATCTGATCGGGCGTTATGGGGTATTCAGAGAGCATGGTATTGATTTGGTGTGTGAGTCGGGGTCATATCTACAACGATTGTCTCCCCGGCGACCAGCAAGATGTGCGCCCGCCGATTTCTTCACGAATCAATATTTGCCCGGTTTTGGGACAGCGCCCGCCGTTGGCCCAGCGATGGTTGAACAACCAGGTGTCGGGGATGTGCGCATTGAGGTCGGGTGGGAGATAATCCCCGATTCCGGCAATCGTGTGCAGTGCCATCCGGCAAACTCTGCGGCATTCGCGCCACAGGATATGGGTTTCCTTTACGTCGAGCGATCCGGCCAGGCTTCTGGGGTGAATCCGGGCCCGCCAAAGAATTTCGTCCGCCATCCAATTGCCCACACCGGGGAAACGTTCCTGCATCAACAGCACGGCTTTGATGGGAGCGCGGGTACGACGTCGTAGAAATACGGCGACCTCCTCCTTGGTGAATTTGTCCGAAAGAATGGCCGGTGCAATTTGGGTCCACCACGAAGGAGCTTCCCGGCCTTGGTGAAACAGAATTTTACCGAACATTCTGGGGTCGGAAAAAACCAGGGCGTATCTGCTGGTGCACAACACCAGATGATCATGCTTCAGGGGCACATGGGCTTTGGGTTCGACCCGCAATTCCCCTGTCATGCCAAGATGAAGGCCAAGCCACACATCGCCACTGAATTTGAACAACATCTGTTTGGCCGCCGCGCTGGAGGACCGAAGTCGGGCTCCGGTGAGGGACCGCTTCAGTTGGACTGCCGGGGCATTGCGGAAAAGTTTTTTGTTTCCGTGGGAGAGCACTGATTTCACGCATTGCCCGGTGGCCGCCTGATGCCAGCGTTTGCGAAAATATTCTACTTCGGCGAGTTCGGGCATGGGTAGCTGATGCAGCCAAATCAAACCACCGCAGACCTCAAGCCCCTTGCTCGGTTGGGGCCGAATTGATTCGGCAGACCATCCGGACTTCCCCAAGCTGCGGGGATGGACCCACAAGCAAATCACGCCGGCCAAGGGTTGGCGCAACGATTGGTGGCCGGTTTGCATCTGCCAAAAATTGGAACCAGAAAAGCCAGACCCATCACCGCACCTCCAGGATCTACCCCCGGGATCGAGTCCTTTGGAAGCATCGATCAGCCGCCAACCCCGGATGCTGTCAACGTGCAGTGTCACGACTATGGCGTGGATAAGGTGAATTTTGTCGAGTCGGGAGACTTGGAGAAACTTTGCTCGGCCGCTCGTCCCGAAGGCTCGACGGTGCGTTGGATCAATGTGGATGGATTGCACCCTTACGTGGTCAATCGACTCCGGCAGGCTTATGGCTTCCATACCCTGGCTGCGGAGGACGTCTTGCGGACTTCGCAGCGCCCCAAACTCGAGACGTTTGATAACCATCTTTTTGTGGTCGTGCGCATGCTCACCTTGAAAGAGGGCGTGTTGCGGCAGGAACAGGTGAGCATTTTTCTGTTCAAGGACACCCTGATCACCTTTCAGGAGGCCAAGGGCGATGTGTGGGATCCGATTCGGCAGCGGTTACAAAAAAAGGGATCAAGACTGCGTTCCATGGGTTCGGCCTATCTGTTGTATACCTTGTTGGATGCCGTGGTGGACCACACCTTCCCTTTGCTCGAAAGCTACGGGGATTTACTGGAGGAAATGGAGGTGGCGGTGATTGATGATCCGAAACCGGACATCCAACGCCAAATTCATCGGATCAAACGGGAGCTCGTGGTGTTGCGCCGAGTGCTCTGGCCCTTGCGTGAAGTGGTCAACGAACTGCACCGCGATGAAACCGAGCGCATCCCCAAGGAGGTCAAGACGTTCATGCGCGATGTCTATGATCACGCCGTGCAGGTGATGGAAATCATCGAGACCTATCGCGAGCAGGCGGGTGGTCTCAATGATCTCTACATGTCGGCGGTCTCGAATCGGATGAACGAGATCATGAAGGTGCTGACGATCATGGCGTCGTTCTTCATTCCCATCACTTTCGTGGCCGGGGTCTACGGGATGAATTTCGAGCACATTCCCGAACTGGCGTGGAAATACGGCTACCCCACTTTTTGGATTGTCTGCCTCTCGGTGATCAGCGGTCTGCTGATCTTCTTCCGGCGCAAAGGCTGGCTCGGCGGGAAGTAAAAACTACCCGGCGGCAAGCCACTCGGCAAATTCGGCGAAATTGGAAAACAGCTTCATCCCGGGGATGAATTTTTCCTGCCATGTGGCCTGATCGTATTTGCCCGTGCAAACGGCCGCGGCGTGGATCCCCGCGTTGAGGCCGGCCTCGATATCACTTTCGCGGTCTCCGACCATCCAGCATTGCGCCGGGTCGAGGGCATGCATGGTCATGCTGTCGTGGATGAAGCGGGGTGAGGGTTTCCGGAATTCGACTGGCTGGTCCGATGATTCGGGGGCGATGCAAATATCGGTGAACAGTTCGTCGCCCAAGCCGAGGAGTTCCAGCATGCGGCGGTTGCAGGCTTCCGCATCGGCCAGGGTGTGGTAACCACGACCGATGCCGGATTGATTGGTGAAGAGGAAGAGCAGGAAGCCCAATTCGCGAGCGCGCTGCAGTCCGGTGATGACCCCGGGAATCAATTCCACCCCGGCCGGATCCGCCAAGTAGTGCTTGTCGATGATGAGCGTGCCGTCGCGATCGAGGAACAGCGCTTTTTTCATGACTGATGAGCGACGTAGTCGAGTAGCTCCTGGGGTGAGACTGTGGCGGTGCCAAGTTTGCCCACGACCACACCGGAGGCGGCATTGGCAAATTGGGCCGCGTGTTCGAGTTTGGCCCCCGTGGTCAAGGCCAACACCAGGCTGGCCAGCGCGGTATCACCCGCACCTGATACATCAAAGACCTCACGGGCAGCGGTGGGGATGGTCTTGGTGATTTTTCCGGCGGCACTAAGCAACATGCCATCTTCACCCAAGGTAACGACTACATTGCGAGTGCCATGCAATTTGTGCAACCGGCGACAGATTTCGTCCGCAGGGTAGGGGGAGTGAGGCTGGGCTTCGATACCAGCGAGCTCAAATGATTCCCTTTTGTTGGGTGTAATCAGATCCAAGTCGCGGAACTTGAGTTTGCGTTTTGGTTTGGGATCAAGGGCTATAAATTTGCCCGCCTTGCGCGCCAGTTTGGTAACTGTGGCGACGAGCTCATTCGTCAGGATACCTTTGGCATAATCAGAGAGTATGATGGCATCGGATTGTATGATGGCATCATGCAGGAGCGCCCGCGCTTCGACCGCAGACATTTGATAACTGGCTGGAGGAGATTCACGATCAAGTCGGCAGAGCTGCTGGTGCTGCACCAGAACCCGGGTCTTGAGTATGGTCGAGCCCGTCCCCGGGGTGGGTAAAGTATCGATTTTATGTTCGCGCAGTATGCTGCTTAGTTTTCGACCCGCATCATCATCGGCCATGAAACCAGCCACGGTGCAGCTTGCGCCCAACGAGGCTATGTTCAGGGCAACGTTGGCGGCTCCACCCGCCGTCCATGAATCATGGTCGATGTTCACCACGGGCACTGGAGCCTCGGGAGAAATGCGATGGGCATCGCCCCAGATGTAGTGGTCGAGCATCACATCGCCGATGACGAGGATGCGTAGACGGGAGATCTTCTTCAGGAGAGGGGCAAAACTCTTCATTTAATTTCCCAATTATAGTGATGCGAGGAAAGCAGGCGAGCCCCCCGATCGGTGACTTGAACCACATCCTCAATCCGGCAGCCGCCCAAGCCGGGATAATATAGACCGGGCTCGATCGTGACCACTGAGCCTTTGACCAGTTTGTAGGGCACGGTGGATATCCGTGGCACTTCGTGCACGGCCAAACCGAGTCCGTGGCCCGTGCCGTGGAAAAATCCTTCCGAACCATTTTTGCCGTGTTTGGTCTTGTAGCCGGCTGCATCAAAAACGTTGAGCACCTGTTGATGCACATCGCGCCCGTCGACTCCGGTGCGGACGGTCTTGATCGCGGCTCGTTGCGCCTCGTGCACTGTATTATAGAGTTTGCGTTGGGCTTCGTTGGCGCGGCCTTTCAGGTAGGTCCGGGTCATGTCACCGAAATAGCCGGTTTTAACCACGCGGGGGAAGATATCGAAGATGATCATCTCGTTGGGTCGTAACGGACCGTGGCCGCGCTCGTGGGGATCGCAGGCTTGGTTGCCGCCCGCGACGATCGTGTCATCCGGGCTGCCGCCTTGTTCGAGAATGGCCGAGGCAATGGCGAATTGCATGCGCTCGGAGGTCAGAGGCTTGCCTTCGAAGATGAGCTCGCGTTTGCGTGGTCGCGCGCGACGCAGGATGTCCTCGGCGACGGCGAATCCAACAGAACTGAGCCGGTTGCCTTCACGCAGTGCGGCGGCCTCCTTGGGGGTTTTGACTTCGCGCTCAGGAAAGAGTTGACCATTGGCGAGTTCCAAACGCAGGCCGAGGTCGCGCAGTTTCAGATAAAGCGCGGCAGGAAAATCATCCGCCACCCGGAATCCCCGTAAGCGGTGAGCTTGGGCCAATTCAGCGATCACCTCGGCCGGGCCAATGCGACCGTTGGGATGGCGCTTGCGAGCCCGACCAACCCAATCCTCCAACTTCAGCACCTTGTCAAAGCTGCGGGCCTTCTGCACCCGACCAAACTCAAGGGCGCTTTGCACGGTGATCCGTTTTTTGCCCAAACCGAATGCGATGAATGGGTCATGCACATGAACCCGGCTGAAGTAGAGTTGGTCGGCACTGCTGGCAGTGTCGGCATAAAGTAATGGGGTGAGAGGCGTTTTGGTCACAAGTAGAGAGGGGTTGATTGTGTTGAAACACATGATTAGCCACAGAGTCTGTGAAAAACGCAAATCCGGTTTCTATGTCCTTTTTACGACCTACGATCTTTTTTATGGCCTTGTTACTCAATGGCTGTGGGCGCAGTGAACCGGTGGCCCCGCCGGCCCCCAAGACCGTGGCGGATTATTTCACCATTGCGGTGGAAGGGCATCCGGTGCGGATGCAACTGGCTATCTTGCAACCGGAAATGGAGCGCGGCCTGATGCACCGTCGGGAGCTGGGACAAGACGATGGCATGTTGTTTGTCTACCTGCGTCCTCAGCGGATGGGGTATTGGATGCGCAACACCTACGTGCCGCTGGATATTGGCTTTTTCAATTCGGCGGGAGCATTGATTGAAATTTATCAGATGCATCCGTTGGAGGAATTCCGGTTAGTGTCACACAACGATCAGCTGCAATTTGCGCTGGAGATGAACCAGGGCTGGTTCAAAGCCAACGCTGTGCGTCCGGGAGCTAGACTGGACTTGAAAGCTTTGGTAGCAGCACTGCGCGAGCGAGATTTCGGCCCGGAACAGTTTGGTTTGAAGTAATCCTGGGTAAGCAGCTTCGGCTAGGGCTGTAGCCGACCTCGCTTGTCCTGAGCTTGCCTGCAGCGCGCCATCAATTCTTTCTCCGATCCTGAATCATTTGGAACGCATAAACTCAGGAACGGATTTTCGGTGTCAGTGGTTCGTTCCTGCTTTCCAGCTTTCCACATTAAAATGGATCGGAATCAAAAGTTTTTATCTGGAACTCTGGAACTCAGAAAACCGAACCATCTGATCTTTCCCGCGGATTACCCAATAGGACGACCGCTCGCAGTGCGCTGCGATGTAGCCGGCCTCGGTGAAGCCGGAGTTCCATTCCAACTTTCCAGCTTGTCCGCCTTAGTTTCAACGACGCCGGGCCTCCCGCATTAAGATTGGATCGAAATCAGGATTCTTCGTCTCGATCGAGGCGCTGGCCTTTTTCTACTTTCAAATCGTCGCTCGGAATCTCGTTGTTGGATTTTAACATCAGGACCGGGGTCTTGGTTTTAACCCATGTATCGACCGCTTTGAAATGTTTGGCCGGCACGTTTTCCAGGGTGTCACCCATGGTTTTGATGGGCAGTAATTGACCTTTCTTGGTGGCATTGAATTCGTAGGCTGCACGGTGAATCCGGTCCAATGTCGTCGCCGGGCTCTCGCTTTCTGGAATCTGCAATACCCACCCAACCAGATCATCCTTGGGTAATTTCCCTTCCGGATCGGAAACGACGAACACAAACTGCTTTTTGACTGGTGGTGGCTTTTCTTCCTCTCCCGGGTCGGGTTGCACGGCAATATTCATCTCCTCGATGAGTTTCCGCATGAGGGCGGGATCGACTTGGTTCTTCTTCAGGATTTCGGCAACTTTGTTTACGTCAATTTTCGGCATGGTGTTTTAAAATTTGGTGACCACGAATGGATACGAATGAATGCGAATGTAAAGGCCGCTGGACATGAAGAGTGGTTTGATGTCGTAAATGAGCGCGACGAAGTGATCGGGCAGGAGCAGCGGGCGGTCGTGCACGCCAAAGAATTGTGGCACCGGGCGGTTTACGTGTTGGTTTTTAATGAGGCGGGTCAGCTCTTTATGCAAAAACGCGCCCTGACCAAGGATTCCTCCCCCGGTATGTGGACAATCTCCTGTACGGGGCACGTGGATGCGGGTGAAGATTACGATGCGGCGGCGATCCGTGAGTTGGGGGAGGAACTGGGCTGGGTGCCTTCGTCGCCGCCGGCAAGAATATTGCGCGTCGCAGCAAGTGAAGTCACGGGCTGGGAGTTTTTATGGATATACCAGCTGAAAGCTGAGGGTCCCTTTACCCTGCATCCCGAGGAAATTGACTGTGGGGAATGGCTTGAGTTGGCGGAACTTTCACGACGACTGGTCGCCTGTCCGAACGATTTTTGCTCTGCTTTCCGGTGGCTGTGGCCCCGGTTGGCAGAGAAATTAATCTGAAGGACCAACTTTGCTTGAGCGGCCACTGATTCGACCGGGGCCGGAGTTTTCACTCAATCGTTTGATTTCATCGAACTGTTTGTTGGAAATCAAACGCCGCGGAACTCGTTTCTCCGCCTCATAGATCAATCGGGCCCGGTCGTCGTCATCCGGAGTATGCGGTTCCCATTGGGTATGGTGACCTTGGTGACGGGTCCACTCGATATTACCACCATGCACCACAGCATGGACTTCATATTTCCCTTGTTCAGGATCCTTGTTCCACCAGCCAAACATAATACTCATGACACTTGTTTGTTGGAATCGGCCGACTGAGTCAGTGCAAATTGTGCAATAATTTGACCGGGATGAAAATCCCTTCGAATAATCAGTATACGGCGCACAACTAGCTGGTCGTCCGTGAGCTCGACCATCAAACGGCCACAGGGTGGACAGTAGGAACCGGTATTGATGCACACGCGCCCATCCGATCGCGACCAAACTCCGGGCCAATGGGTGTGGCCTGAAACCAAAAATCGAGCCTTGGCGCGATGTGCGCTCAAAAGGGCCTGACCCAGGAGAGGGAACTTTCTCCATGAGTTCAGGATATGAAAAAAGCGGGTGGGCGGCCAAATGGTATCGGTCAAAAAGCTCGTGTAATATCTTAATCCATTGCGTTCGGATTGGTGGTATTGCGGGATTTTTGCCGCCGCTTGGCGGTGCGCCTGCAGTAAGCGCGTTAGTTCATCCTCGCTTGGCTTTATTATGCCCAATGCCTGTTCAACCAGTTCTCGGGCCAATGCAGCATCTCGACCCCATGGCACAATGTTGCTGAAAAGGATATCCCCATGGGTGACCACTACTGATCCTTGCGCAAGTTCCGTGAAGTGCAGTGGTGAAATGTCGGGATCATGATTTCCCGTGAGCAGTTTGATCTCGGTGGAACTTGATTGGGTAAATTCCTGCAAATCCTCTTGCAACTGGTGATTATATCCCGGGTTTGGCCCTGGGCGCGTATCAATGGTGTCACCGTTTAAAATCAGCGTATCGGTGTCTTCCAGCAGGGGGGACAATTGCGCGAAGTTACCCACGGCGCTGACGCGATCGCCGTAATGAATATCTGAAATGATGCGGGTCTTTACTTGGGACACGATTGTTCGCACGAGAACAGGCAGTCTGCGGAGGGCAAGCCCTTTGCTCAAGGCTTGCCGGCTGGAGCTGGTTGGTGAGACTGGAAGAATGTCTCGTTATTGGCTAATTCTACTTGCTGGGTTGATCTGCTCCGGGCCGATTACGGCGGAAGAGGCTGACAATCTGGCCCGAATTCACGTCGAAGCCATTGGAGGGAAGATGCGGCTGAATTCGTTGAATTCTCTGCAAGTCAGTGGTCATGTTTTG
The DNA here is from genome assembly GCA_002367815.1 of Opitutaceae bacterium UBA3033. GTDB lineage: Bacteria > Verrucomicrobiota > Verrucomicrobiia > Opitutales > Opitutaceae > Cephaloticoccus. Next base: position 9,741 of record DFDG01000175.1, read on the forward strand.
ATCGATCAGCGGACACTGCTTTTTACTCTTTTGGCGGAACGTCCCAATCGCTTTCGCATGGAAACCTGGGCCAGTGACCATGTGATTGTGCAAGCGACGGATGGGGTGAATCCACCTTGGCAGATGGATCCCAATGCCACGCCACTGAAACCAAAATTATTAACTGGGGATGAGTCGCGTGAATTTGCCGCGGATTCTGAGTTTGATGACCCCCTGGTGGACTATGCGGAAAGGGGTTACACGCTGGATTTTGCCGGGACCGACAAATTGAACGGGCGGGAAATGTATCGGCTGTTGGTAACGCGCCGACATTTGGTCAGCTATTATCTGTTCCTTGATGCGGAGACCTATTTTATCGCCGCCAAGCGTTCCGTGCGGCGTTTGGAGTTTGGGCGGGAAATCAATCTCGAAACCATTTACGAGGATTTCAGACCGGTGGGTGGAA
>DFDG01000175.1:10383-10568 GCA_002367815.1 Opitutaceae bacterium UBA3033
AAAGCTGTTGCATGAAACCTTTTTGAACAAGGTTGAGACCAATGTGCCGGTGCCTCAGGACAGTTTCACCATGCCGGTGATTGACCGGCAAAACGATTTTCTGAGGGTGGAGCGGCATGCATTGCCCTGATGTAGCCGGCCGCGCTGAGGCCGGGGTTAGTTCCCCCTTTCCGGCTTTCCATATT
>DFDG01000044.1 GCA_002367815.1 Opitutaceae bacterium UBA3033
CCCCGCATATTGCTGGGAAAAATCCTCATCAAAACCGGTCGACCTGCCGATGCTCGTCCCCTTTTGGAAACCGCCCTACAACTCGCCATTGAGCAAGATCACGAGGATCCGGCAGAAGAGTTGAAAGCCATTTTAGGAGCAATGTAAGCAAGTTGGAAAATTTTATGTTGGATTTTCACCAGAGAAACTGCACCGTTCGCCCTCTTTCGCCAGGGTAGCTCAGTGGTAGAGCAGAGGACTCATAAGCCTTTGGTCGGGGGTTCAAATCCCCCCCTTGGCACCAATTTCAAAATCAGATATCGTCTGGCCCCAGCCAGCGGAAATAGGTGATGACGAACTTTTTCCCGTTACCCCCCGAGTCATCCTCGTTGGTTCTCTGCACTATCGTCTCACAATAGGCCACCGAATCAGGAGTAACGTTTACATCGTCCGCATCGGCCGGATTCATCGCATCGCCATAGGCACGGATGCGGAAGGTGTCGGAACGGACGGCAAGGATGGGTGACACGTCTGTAATGAACTCTTGTGCCGTCATGGATGTTATCTTGTTCGGCGTGCTGGCAAAGGCATCTTGAACTATGCCAGAAGCCAAGAAATCGGCCACGGATGTGAAGGGCACACCGCGTGTGGCGATTCGAGCGGTGATTTTTTCAGCGTTTCTTAAGGAGGAGGTAGAACTCAGTCCGTATGCGGGATTATTGCGGTCTGGATATTCCAGCAGTCCGCGCCAGACCAAAACTGAAGTGGTGTTGATATTGAATGCCCCCTTGATATATCCCTGCGCTGAAATCACCCCGGTGGGGATTGTCGAAGCCAGAGCCCGGTTGCATAACGTAGCCAAATGGAAGGCACTGCTGATTGTGGCACCTTTGGCCGTTTGGGTGAACGGCAGTTGAGCAAGTAGTAAGACACCTGCCAATTCGGTCGCCGACGGATCAAATGACGGCTTTTGTATGATACGCCGCATATCCGGTCTGAGTAATTGCCCATTCAACGCGCTGGTTTGCGTATCGGCGTCTGGCAGGACGGTGCTCACTTTCACGCCTTCATCGCCCACCCAATATGCCATATTGCCAATCATGTATGGGAGACGGTTAACCTCGATTAGGCCCGCCTCGACCGTCTCCTGATCTTCACTACCGGCGGTGGAGCCAACCGTATTTGAACCAACCATAATCACCCTGTTCCCGTTGATTGACGGGATTCCGCCATTGGCAGCACCAGATACGAGCCACCTCGGCCCGACGGGGTTACCCCAAATACCAGTCAGTTGCCGCAGTTTGTCGCCTCCAGCCACGCCAACGACACCGGCCATTCCAGTAACCCGATTGTCACCGCCAGCATATTTCTGGAGCTCTCCCAAGGCGTAACGCATCGCAACCAGCGCGTTCTGCCGCGCCTGCGTTTGATACAGTGCGGCTGTGCTGATCTCGCCGGAAACTTTGGTCACCGCAGCTATCGTGTAGGTCAGCAGCACGAGGATTGCGAGCAGGCTCAGCACCAGCACCAGGGCGAAACCGCGGGAATTCAACAACGCCGTTTTCATGGCAGCGGCGCACCCGTAACTTCCACCCGTAAGTTGAATGTCCGTGACTCGGCATCGACCACGCCCCACCACCAAGCACTGTCGGTGCCATATTCTGGTGGGCGGTCAACCCGACCCAGTTCGATTTGTTCCAATTTTGTCGCGCCTGAGTCATTCAGCACCCGCAACATCACATCGATGATAACGGGGTATCTGGCTGCACTCGGGGCACCGACTTGGGCCGATCCATGAAAGGAACGATCGTTGTCGGCGTCCGGATAAAGCCGGGTCAGGGTGCCGTTGCCTTCACGCACGTAACACCACACGCCGAAGTCGACGACATTGTCGCACAGGGCATCTCCCAAAGCGGCATCGGACAATGAGGCATAGGCAGCTGCCGTGAGGTCGTAACCATTTTTGAAAGTGTCATCACTGTTTACCTTGCTTCGAAACAGCGAGTAGCGGACGGGGGTCTGATTGGGGCCCGTGACTGCACCGGATACAGGCCGGCGATTGATTTGATAGGACACAGCCGTGGGCAGGCTGCCGCCAGCTGCGACATTGGTCGTGATGAAACGCAACCACACTCCCGACTGCCCAAACCGGGAATCGGCGATGCGTTGTTCGGTCAGAACCGTGGTGTTGGCCAGGGCATGCAAACTTGTGGTATCATCAGGTTTGATCCGCGGATCCTTCAATCGCCAGCTGTGGGTCGCGAGTTGACCTGAAGAAAGAATGTCCACGGCAAAAGATGTCCCGGTATCTGACGAATGGACGGCGGCCTGCAGGTCACGGGCCAGCAAATCGAGCGCCAACCTGACCTGCGAATTCATTGTGAGACGAGACTGCGCCCGTTGCCAGATATTCAGCGCACCTGAGGTCACCGCGATCAACAACCCCGCAAGCACGACTGTCACCGTGATCGCCACCAGCAGTTCGACCAGGGTAAAACCGGCATGTCGTTGTCGGCGCAGATTCATGGATTCAGCGCCAGGTTGAACGTGATCGACTGGCGGTCCGTGGCTGCACCAGCTGGCAACAGCGTGCCTGCTGCCAGCACCCGATACGGCCAAGAGACCGTTATTTGGAGGGCTAAAACGGCATCACCCGATACATAAGCGAACTCGCCTGTAGCAAACGTATGCACCTCGATCAGAAAATAACGGCTACGCAGGGGATTGTCGGTCAAATCGCGTCGCCTGACATTAGAGCCATCCTGTTCGACCACCAATTCGAGACCGTTCACAGCGACGGAGTTGGCAAACGGACCCAAAGCGCTGCCCATTTCCTGCGCCAGTTCGGCCTGCACCGCGTCCGGGAGCCGAAGCGCCGTTTGCATGTCGGCCGCATTTTCAGAGTTTCGCACCATGGTCGGCAGCAGTGCCAAGACTACGACCACTCCGCCCGCCACGATTGCAATCGCGATCACAACCTCGATCAGTGAAAAACCTTTGCGACGGCAGCGCATGCTTAGAACCCCATACGGTCGTTGATCAAGCGCGCCAAGCCGTAGAACGACACACTTACGCCCCGAACCTGATCGGGAGAAACCAACACAATCGGCGATCCATTGGCGGCGGCATCTGCCGGGGAACGTTCCCGACCGGTCGCCACCACGATTCTTCCCTGCTGATTGGATGTGCCTTCTGCATAGATCGGATACGATTCCCAAGCTTCGGTATTTCCGCCCTCCACGGCACATGATATGACATTGGACAGCGCCGAAGAAGTCAGACTGGCTCCTCCAACTGTCGTCCATGAATCACCTTCTTGAATCATCGCCGCACTGAAGTGCGCTTGGTAAGGCACGACATAGGCACCAACCGGCAAGTAAGCCACGGAATAGACGCGCGTGTTATCAGCCTTATCCACAACCGCCAGCATTCGGCGGTAGCGAGTGACTTCGACCTGATTGTCGTTAACGAGGAAGAGAACGTCACGTCCGCTCGACATGGCCTTGGAGCGGGCCAACGCCAGCGCATTCACGACGGTCGCCTGCGCTGATCGCAGCGAAGTCGTCTTGTCTGTGCCGGTAAGCCCCGAGATGACTATCGCCGCCAGTGCCGCAATCACGCCGATCACCACCAGTAGCTCGATCAGTGTAAACCCCGCATTAGCCCGGTGGACGCTTCCAAACTTGGTGGCACATCGGCTCATTTCCAACTAAAGATGAATTCGGGATTGGTCGCATCCGCTCCCGGCTTTGGCGCATAAAAAACCACACGAGCCCGCAATCCGGTCGTCGGAAAGTCAGCCGTGTTGGATCCGGTGGTGGGTCGCATGCCATTTACTGTTGGCAGCGTTCCAATGTCGGCACCATCAATCTTACCGTCGAGGTTGCGGTCCACGATCACGGCGATCTCGGTGTTGCCGAATGCGTCCTGAATTAAATTGGGCGCAATCGAATCCACCGGTGTATAATCACCTTCGCCAAAACTATAAAACACGATGCGTTTTCGGTTTTGAGCTTCGGGCTGCACCGCACTGGTGGAAGAACTGAACGCAGGTAACGCACTGCCTTCGCGGCGATTCGCCGCCAAAATGTCATGAAAAAAATGCACGCTGGCGGGATCGGTATTCTGCCCGGTGGGATTGACGAGATTAGACGGATCGAAGGCCGGATAATAACCGTATTCACTACGGAACGATTCAATGGCGGCGGTCCATTGACTGAATTGCACTTTGGTTTTCGCTTTGTGGGCGGAGGCGCGAACTGAGGAAACCGTCGGAATCAGGATCGAAGCGAGAATACCGATGATCGCGATAACGGTGAGCAATTCTATCAAAGTGAAACCTGTGATTTTCCTCCGGGAGTGATCAGATATTCGCATAAATATTGTCGAGGTTGTGCTCTGCATCTCGGTTGGGATAGCCGCCGGTGGCCAAGGTAGCATCATCCTGCCCGTCAGTTCCGATTGAGTAGAGAACAAAGGACGAATTTGTCCAAGTGCTTCCCGGAATTTTGTAAGCATAGCTATAGGCATGCCCCCATGGATCGGCGAGGCTGAGTGCTGGATTGGTCAATGGATCACCCGCGACATCTGTGTTAAATAGAGCCAGATCAAGTAACACGCGGCCTTGCGGGTTCAGCGTGATGCGAGTTGGCCCCAACTTGCCTACCAAAGCCTGCAGCAATTCAGCCGAAATATTTGTCCGCGGATAATCGCCATATTGTCGCTTATAACCCTCAAGCGCTGAGGAGATGGCCGCTAGTTCCACCTTGGCACGGGCAACTTTCCCCGATTCCGAGGCGTGCAGCCCCACTCCAATCACAATGCCCGACAATATACCGATGATAGTGATTACCGTCAGCAGTTCGATGAGAGTGAAAGCACGCCATGAAAGTGGACGGACGGACCGCTCGACCATACCACGGTTTCGGCGCAGGCACATCATTGACCAAATGAAGCCCAAACGCCGACCCCGCAGCAAATGCAAACTGCGGCGGCCGGCGTTACAATTCGTTCCCGGGCAGCTTACTCGTCTGCCTGCAGTGTCGCCACTACACTGAAATCCTCCAGCGTGGTCGTATCACCTTTAACAAGACCACCTGCCGCAATTTCTTTCAGGATGCGTCGCATGATTTTGCCGGATCGAGTCTTGGGCAAACCGGCGGCAAATCGAATGGAGTCCGGTCGGGCCAAGGCGCCAATTTCCTTGGCCACATGAGCACGCAACTCCTGCTTGAGCTCTTCCGAAGCCTTATACTGAGACTTCAGTGTGACGAAACACACCAACGCCTGACCCTTAAGATCGTCAGGGCGTCCCACTGCGGCGGCCTCCGCTACTTTGGGATGAGACACCAGAGCGCTCTCAACTTCGGCAGTCCCCAGACGATGGCCAGAGATATTCAAAACATCATCGAGCCGACCAATAATCCAGAAGTAGCCATCCTTGTCCTGCCGAGCACCATCCCCGGTGTAATAGATTCCGGGAAAATCACTAAAATAGGTCTTCTCGAATCGTTCATCGTCGCCCCACAATGTCCGGAGCATGGATGGCCACGGTTTTGCGATAATAAGTTTACCCCCGTTCCCCTTGGGCACTTCGACCCCATGTTCGTCCACGACTTTAGGCACGACGCCAAAGAACGGCAGGGTGGCTGAGCCCGGTTTGCAAGTTGTCACCCCGGGTAAAGGGGTGATCATAATCGAACCCGTTTCGGTCTGCCACCACGTGTCAACAATCGGGCAACGTTTTTTGCCGATCAATTTGTGATACCACATCCAAGCCTCAGGATTTATCGGCTCCCCAACGGATCCGAGCAGTCGAAGAGTTTTGAGATTGTGCCTGAGAACATAGTTGTCGCCCCAGCGCATGAATGCGCGAATAGCGGTCGGTGCCGTGTAAAATATCGTCACCCCGTGACGATCAATCATCTGCCAAAAGCGATCCGGGCCGGGTTCGTTGGGCGCACCTTCATACATGAAGACCGTGGAACCGTTGGATAACAGTCCGTAGACCACGTAACTGTGACCGGTGATCCAACCGATGTCGGCCGAACAGAAATACAGGTCATTCTCTTTCAGATCGAAAACGTAATGCGACGACAGTTTGGCCCCCAACAAGTAGCCTGCACTGGTGTGTAAAACACCTTTGGGTTTACCGGTGCTACCAGAGGTATAGAGAACGAATAGCGGATGCTCAGAGGGAAATGCTTTGGCTTTGTGCGTATTGGGAGCGCCTTCCCAGGCTTCATGCCACCATATGTCCCTGCCCTCTTTCATGGTAATCGCATTTTTGCAGCGTCGCAAAACCAGCACGGTCTGAACTGTCGGCGTGTTTTCGACCGCCTCATCGACGGTTTTCTTCAATTCCACGACCTTGCCTCGGCGCCAGCCACCATCAGCCGTAATGACGAGTTTTGCTCCGCAATCATTGATACGGTCTTTAAGCGATTCAGCACTGAAACCTCCAAATACAACGGTGTGGATGGCCCCAACCCGGGCGCAGGCCAACATGGCCACAACCGCCTCGGGCACCATGGGCATGTAGATAGCTACTCGGTCACCTTTCCCTACCCCCATATTTTCAAAGACATGTGAAAGTCTGCATACGTGAAAATTCAGTTGTTTATAGGTGATCGTGCGGACATCACCCGGTTCACCTTCAAATATAATGGCGGCCTTGTTCTCTCTCGCAGTGCCCAAATGCCGGTCCAGACAATTTTCCGCCACATTTAACGTGCCACCACCAAACCATTCCGCATGCGGGGCCTTCCATTTCAACACGGTCTTGAAGGGCTTACGCCACACCAGCTGTTCTTTGGCCTGTCTTGACCAGAATTTTTCTGGGGAGTTGACAGATTCCTTATAGAGCTTCTTATAAGCGGCTTCACTCCCAAGATTTGCTTGGGCTTTGAACTCGGCTGAAGGCTTGAATAACCGACTCTCTCGGGAAACGGAAGTAATCGTTTGATCTGTCACAGTTAGTGATGGGTTTAAGGGTTAAGAAACGCGAACGCAGTTCTTATCCCGTTACGAGTTTCAAGCGTCAAGTGCGGGTCGTGTTTTTGTCTTAAAAGTTTCTGTATGGAAAAGAAATCCCCGTCTGCATCTGCAGACAAATCCGAAGCGGTTGCCGCCGAGGCTCAGGAAAACGCCCCAGTGGCGTCCAATCCTGCCTCGGAACGTCCTCCCGTCGATAATCTCATTCATGTCGAGGGTATCCTCGACATCGATAGTCAGCGTGGTGGCAATGGCCAGCTGCTGGACATGGCCACGGGCGGTAAATACCGCCCGACTAACACTTTTGTGCCCAAGGAACTGATTCGTCGTTTTAAGTTGCGCGACGGCAGTGAAATCGGCGGAACTGCCTATCCAGCCGAAGGGCGATTCCCCAATCCAAAGATGAAATTCGTCGAAACAGTGGACGGCATTCCGTTGGAAGAACGCCGCAGCAAGTGGGAGTTCACGGCCCTGACCACGGTTTCACCCGAGCAACATTTGAAAGTGGAAATGAAGGATGGTCGAATGACCACAAGGGCGGTCGATTTATTTTGCCCCATAGGCAAAGGCACCCGTGGCCTCATTGTTGCCCCGCCACGCACTGGAAAAACCACCCTGCTTCGCGACATGGCCTTGGGTGTGCTGGAAAACAATCCCGAATGTCATGTCATGATTTTGCTCGTGGATGAGCGGCCGGAGGAAGTCACCGACTTTCGACGCAGTGTCCCGGCTGAGATCTGGGCCTCATCCAACGATGAGCAGATTGAGAATCATATCCGAATTGCCGACCAATGCATTGAGCGGGCCAAACGCCTGGTTGAAGTGGGCCGCGATGTAGTGATATTTGTCGATTCCATCACCCGACTTGCCCGGGCTCACAATACATTGCGCAATTCCGGCCGCACTGGATCGGGCGGTCTTGATGTTCGCGCACTCGAAAAACCCCGTCAGCTCTTCGCGTCAGCCCGCAAAACCGAGGAAGCTGGCAGTTTGACCATTATCGCCTCCGTGTTGGTTGAAACCGGCAGCCGGATGGATGATGTCATCTTCCAAGAATTCAAAGGCACCGGTAATATGGAGCTCGTGCTCGACCGTAAGTGCGCCGAGATGCGTTTGTGGCCCGCAATAAACGTGGCCGCCTCAGGCACGCGTCGAGAGGAATTGTTGATCGACGAGAAAAAGCTCGAAGCCATCCACTTCTTTCGCCGTGCACTCGTGCAACAAAGGGTTGAAGAAGCCACCGAGACCATGATCGCCCGCCTCTCGAAAGCCAAAACCAACGCGGATTTCCTAAAACTTATTACTCAATAACTTCGTCCTTGCCGCTCATACGGCGAACACCGCACACTTTTCCTTCACCCGCGGAAACCTCCGCAACCAGTCAAACCACTTACGAATGCATAGTTTCTCCGAGCAGTGTCTCGATATGGCCAGGTCCATGTTGAGCCACAATATTGAATCCATCCAGCCCAACGGCACTGTCCAACCAGTTGCAGGAGAGCAATCTCGCCCTGACGAGCCCGGCCATATCGCATTTGCACTGGGTGAATTTTACCGAACCACCGGAGAAAGCACGATCGACGGCCACGATATCATCGATCTGGCCGCCCGCTGCATCACGGCCCAAATGTTCACCGAACCAGCCGCCGAGAACGGTCTCGCCTATGCGGCATTGGGCCTGCTCGCGTTCGGACCTTCCAAAGATCGCAATCCTGTTTGGGAGCGCTTGGTGGACGAAACCAAGGAACGTATCGAGAAACAGCTTCTCCACCGCAGCGATTACGACAATCACTGGCAGTCATTCAATATCGCGAAAGCAGTCGCACGTTACAGTTTGGGTCTTTCCAAAAAAGATGAGACCTCACGTTTGATTGAACGCATGGTTGAGCGCATCAACCAAACCAGTTCCACGGGTTTCTTTGATGATGCCAGCACTGGAATTGGCGGTAATTTCAATCTCTACGGATTGATGTCATTTGTTTTTGTCCGCTCGGCCTTACAATTGCATGCCAACAGCGGAGTGAGAGATCGCAAACTCCCGACCCTGCGCACCTACGCGGAAAAATATATCAAGATGATGCCCGACCTCGTGCGGGCTGATGGTCTTGGTTGGGCCTTTGGCCGAGCGGCTGGTGCCTACGGTCAAATGCACTGCGTCAGTTTGATTCTCCAGGGTCTGCGTGATGGTTGGATTCCCGATGAGCAGAAGGCCAAATATTTCGATATTCTGCGGCGGCTGTTCCTCTTCTTTTACGAGACCTATCTTGACCAAGAGCACGGTTTCCTCGACTTGCGTGATGACGAACGCACCGCTTACGACCATCACACCACTCGCATGGCCAATTTCGACGCGGCCCGCTACCTTTGCCAATGGTCAAGATTGGCCAAGACCGTGCACATGCCGGCTGGTCCCGCCAAACTTGAACCTCCACGCACCAGTGGACGTTTTGTTATCTTCGACAAAAGTAGCCGCAAAGAACAAGGCGTCTTCCTCTATCGGGATGGCACCAGTGGATTGCATGTCCAGATTCCACTCATCAGTTGCGGTGGCCAACTCACCAGTGATGCTCTGACTTTTCCGCACTGCCCGGGTGTCTTCGATTGGCCAAATAATGTTTACCTGCCAATGATGATGCCGGAGCTGACATTTGGTGAACATGTTATGATCCCCTCATTTTACGGGAAAAACTGCGTCACCGGATTAGGTCTGAGGAATAGTTTTTACTTCCGCTATGAACAGCCCGAGTTGATCACCAAAGATGAAGAAATCATCAAAGGTCTCGGCAGCGTTAAAGTTCAGTGGAACTTCACCGGCGATCAAATCAGTTGCGAATTTGTCTACACCGTAAAACAACAGATCACACTTGATAAATTTCGCTACGTGCTGGCGATTGCGGCACCTCACTCGCAATACCGCGTCGGGGGTTCGCTTGCCCTCGGTCCCGAAGGTCATCGCTGCACCGTGCCGAAAGATGATTTCCAAGCGGCTTGGGCAGAAACCGAGGTGGTCACCAACGATCCGGCTTATCGGACAAATTTTGGAAAAATACATTATATCCAAAGCTTGGTACGCGATCATCCACTCATCATGCGTCCGGGACACACTTACCGTTTGACGGTAAATTTTGATCCCGACGTCACTAAAATCGAAAGCTGAGCAATTTAATCACTCAGTTTCTACTTTAAGCGCCGTCCGGATCAGGTCCTGCCGGCGCTTTTCTTTTCTCTCCATTCACAAAACATGCTCACCCGTCGCATCATTCCCTGTTTCGACGTTCACCATGGGAAAGTTACCCGTGGGGTGCAATTTGGCAAAGCCGAAGCCGGAGAACTAAACAATGTGGGCGACCCGGTTGAAATGGCCAAGGCCTACGATGCCCAAGGGGCCGACGAACTCGTGTTTCTGGACATCACCGCATCAAGTGAAAATCGAAGTATCATGCATGATGTGGTTCATGCGACCGCGGAACAATGTTTCATGCCACTGACCGTCGGTGGTGGACTGCGTTCAATTGCAGATATTCATGCCATGCTTCGAGCGGGTGCCGACAAGGTCTCACTCAACACCGCCGCGATTCTAAATCCTGAATTCGTGCGAGAAGCCGCGCGCAAATTTGGCAATCAATGCATCGTTGTCGCGATTGATGCCAAGCGTGAAGCCGATGGTAAATCCTGGCGGGTTTATACCCACGGAGGTCGTAATCCCACGGAGTTAAACGCAGTGGAATGGGCCAAGCAAGTTGTGAGCCTAGGTGCGGGGGAAATCCTGCTCACGAGCATGGATCGTGATGGCACCAAGGCAGGCTTTGACATCGAGCTGACTCGCGCGGTGAGTGACGCCGTTGAAGTTCCTGTAATCGCATCCGGGGGAGCTGGTTCACTGGAGGATATTGAGGCCGTCTTTAAAAATGGAAACGCCAGTGCGGTTATTGTAGCCAGTCTTTTTCACTACCGCACCTACACTATCGCTGAGACCAAGGAATTCCTAAACCACCGAGGTCTGCCCATTCGGCTTTAAGCAATCATACTGTCCTGACATAGGGAGATGCTTTCTTGAAAGCTGCGAGTCGTTCCAAACCGCAAGCTGCAGAATAGGTCACCCTTGAAAAGGCTGCGACCCACCGATTTCATCTCTGTGCCTGAACTCTAGGATGAATTCTGAACCGGACTAATCTGGGAGTTAGCATATTGCATAACATCACCCATGGTCCTCAAGGTGCGCAGTTTTTCATCCGGCAGTAATATCTGCAGCACATCTTCCAGCGTCATGGAAATTTCTATCATACTTAGAGAGTCGAGGGCCAAATCCTCAGACAATCTGAGGAACTCCAAAGGTTGGGCCAATAACCCGCGCTTTTCGTGATCCACATAACGTGTTATCACCCCGAGAATTATCGTAGGCACCTCTTGGGTTGCGTGAGTTATGCGATAGCGTTTGGCCGCCTCCAATGTCCCGACCGGGCAACGACGAAGAAGCCTCATTAGGGTCCAGTCATCATCCTTCGCGTTGGCGGGAATAATGACGTCGGACAGTATGGTTGATGAAGCGATGGAAACTGAATCACTCATGAGTTGATACCCTTATAGACCATATACTGTGCCAAACCCGCCATTCAATCCACGAGTTATATATTGGATAATATTTTGCTGCATGTTTGACATATCAAATGGAGACTGGTTCCACCGTGGAATCTGTCTCCATGCCTTCAGCTGCTACCTTAACATTATGGTCGGGAGAACCTACGAGCACGCTCAATTGCTCCTGCACCGCCAGGAAAAACTCCGGGCTCAATTCACCCACTGGCACTTCGTAGACTTGCTTGGTTTTGGCGTGTTCATAGATATTCATTGAACCCTCGGCATTGCGTCCTTTCGGCTTAAGCAATCGTTTGCGCTCAAGCAAAAGCGCCAGAAATTGAATCAATCGGACATTTTCTGCTGTAGGCTCGTTGCTTGGGTCGGCTAATGCGACAAACAGGTTCTCGGCAGTAAGTTTTAATGCGCGGTCCGGATTTTCTACCATTTCCTTGGGTTTATATGGATGCATCCAACTACAAACCGCTGCTCCTTCAGGGGCAAAATCACTCAAATTATTCTCCAAAACGTCATATCGGGCAATTTCCAATGTAACCGAACGAATTAAATGACTAACCACCCGGTCTCCTTCCACGAAAGGATCCCCGGTAACAAAACATGTCGGAGCCAAAGGTTGCAGGTTCATTTCCATCGTCTTTCTTGTTTACTTCGCCCCGAGTGGGACGCTAGCAAATTCCCACAATTAATGAACGGCCGCATCATCGCCATTGGCGACATTCATGGATGTCACCAAGAATTCATCGAACTTCTACAACTCATTAAGTTGACCGATGAAGATCGTCTCATCCTGCTTGGTGATCTGGTCAACCGCGGACCCGACAGCCGGAAAGTCGTCCAATTGGCGCGGGAAAGAAAAGCAATTTCTCTGTTGGGTAACCACGAGCGACGCTTGCTGGCGGCCAAACATAATCCAGAGCAAATCAAGGTTCGTGATTCAGAACGTGGAACATTTGAGTCACTACAATCAGAAGATTGGCAATATTTGGAGAGCATGTCTCTCACGCATGAAATCGAAGAGCTTAACACCGTGTTCGTGCACGGGGGATTTCTGCCCAGTCAGCCCTGGCAGGAACAAACCGCGGACATCGTTACTGAGATCCAGGTAATAGATCGTGAGGGGAAACCTCGCAAACGTCGTGAAGATCCCGAGGCCCTGCCATGGGCCAATCATTGGACCGGCCCTCCTTATGTGGTTTATGGGCATACTCCGCGCGAGGAAGTCTACAAATTAAAATGGTCAATTTGCCTCGATACTGCCTGCGCAATGGGTGGGCTATTAACGGCCTTTATCCTACCCGAGAGACGGATTGTGCAGGTAAAAGCCAAGAAACGCTATTACCCATAGAAGTGGAACGTCCACAATGTGATTACGGGCATACCCAAATTTGCAATGACACGGCGGCGAGTTAACCACTCCGACATATATCGCCTACACTTGCGCAACGCAGAATACAATTACTAGAATCCGAATAGATTTTCACCACCCCTTGTTTCCAGAACATTTTTGCTCCAGGAAATAATTCCCAAACTCCAAAAAATCATGCCTGATTCACCCATCCTGTCGGTTCCGGAGTTAAAGAAATATTCCGAATCCGATCACGGCCGCACATTTATCAGCTTACTGGTCGTCAAACGGCTGACCGCGAAGTCTGCCTCCAATGGCAATTCCTTTCTCAGTGTCGAATTAGGCGATCGGGGGGGCTCATTCTCGTGCACCATATTTGGGGACAGTCCTGCCTTTGAGTTACTGAAATCAGCCGGCGAAGGCGGGGTTGTGCGTTATGAAGGCAAGGTTGAGTTCTATCAGGATCGATTCTCTCCCCGCACCCTTCGCGTGGCCGTCATTAACGAGGATGAACTCGCCGCCATGCCTGATGCTATTAATAATTTGGTCGAAATCGCGCCGGAGAACGCCGAAAGTCTTTGGACAGAATTCAATGCATTCATTGACGGCATCAAGCATGATGAGCTGCGCATGACCGTCCGCGCAGTTTTCGAGGAGATTGGTGAAACATTTCGCTGGTCACCCGCGGCCGTAGCCATGCATCACGCCTACCGACATGGCTTACTGGAGCACACTGTGCATATGGCCCGGGCAGCCCATGCATTGTTGCCTCTCTACAGGGAAGTTGATGCCGATCTGGCCATGGCTGGTATTCTGGTGCACGACACCGGTAAGACCATTGAATACGAGGGCAGCCTCGCCAGCAAACGCAGCCGCAAAGGCATCCTGCAGGGGCACGTAGTCCTGGGATATCAACTTGTGCGCAAGGCCGGTCTCAAAGCCAAACTCGACCACGACCGCTTGGAAAGACTCGAACACATTGTGCTGAGTCATCAAGGAGAACCTGCTTGGGGTGCGGCGATTTATGCGGCAACCCCGGAAGCGGTATTTGTATCCATGATCGACAACCTTGATGCTAAGATGGGTATGGTCCAACGCCTGCTCCGCCAAGCGGACGGAACCGACGATTTTTCCGAGCGGCACTTCGGGCTTAATGCCCAATTGTTGCTGCCCAAGCCCGGTCCGTAACCGCGACAGCTCCTCCAGCCAACCAGGCGCCCCAGTCCGCCCTCCCACTTTCCATGCCGC
>DFDG01000033.1:0-344 GCA_002367815.1 Opitutaceae bacterium UBA3033
ATCCGGTTCGCGAAAAGTTTCACAGAACGCCCGAACGATTGCGTAGACAATGAGAAACTCACCCGCCAAGCGTCCGGGGTGCGTTGCGATAACGTCGGTGCGCCAAAAGCGCCACTGGGCAAAAACAAGCAAAAGCAGGCCTTCCAAGGCGGCTTCGTAGAGTTGCGAGGGATGGCGCGGCACCATGGGCCAAGGACTGGCCGGAAAATTCACGGCCCACCATACACTGGCTGGTTTGCCCCAGAGCTCGCCGTTAATAAAATTGGCCAGACGTCCCAGCATGAGACCCAGTGCCGTCGTCGAAGCAATTAGGTCGCTCAGGTGCAAAAATGGAATACGGCGGG
>DFDG01000033.1:494-6389 GCA_002367815.1 Opitutaceae bacterium UBA3033
GGGTACGGGCAAACCAGGCCAAGGCCAATGCCACACCAATAAATCCCCCATGACTCGCCATACCTCCTTTCCAAACTTTGAAAAACAACAACGGATCTTGGAGCAGTGAAGCGGGTTCATAGAGTAGGAAATATCCCAGGCGGCCTCCTAGCATGACCCCCATGATCATCGCAGTCATGAAATCCACGATTAGCTCGTCGGCCAGTTTTGAGCGGTTGGCTTTCGTGTAAAGATGCAGCAACCAACCCGCGCCAATGAAGCCCAGCATATAGGCCAATCCGTAATAGCGAATGCCGAAGTTTTCGCCGAACTGGATTAGAAATGGACTGAGATTGTTAGTCCAATGGGCCAAAATGAACATGGTCAACCGGTGGGTTTTGAAAGCGATGGTTTTGGTGGGAAAACTTCAGGCACTTCACCCGATTGCCTCTTTTGTTTGGCTCGGGCAAGTTCTCGCATATCCACCGCTAGATCATCCTTCTCAAAAATCTCGCGACCAAGCAGGTGCTCAATCACGTCCTCCATGGTAAGCACACCAGCGGTTGAACCAAACTCATCAACAACAACCAATAATTGTTGGTGAGTCCGAAGGAACACCTGCAAGGCATTGCCCGCAGTAATGGTATCAGGGATAAAATGAATTTCGTGCATCAGCTTTTCCACGAGTTCGTAATCGCGATCGTGGGCTTTGGCATTCTGCAGTTCGCGCCGTCTCACCAAACCCACAATATCGTCGAGATTTTCACCGTAAACCGGCATACGCCCGAATGGCAAATTGGGGTATTCACGAAATACTTCACCCACGTTCATGTTGCGTCTCAAGGTCGTGATGACGATACGCGGGGTCATGATTTCACTCACCCGAACATCATCGAGTGAGAGCGCGTTAGCGATGATGCTAGATTCGCTTTTGGTCAGAGTTCCTTGCTGCGCTCCGCGCTCGGCCAAGAGGATAATTTCTTCATCATCAGTGTGGGTATCAACCTTGCCGGGTATCGCCCATTTCACCATTAAACCACAGACATAGGTAATAGGGGCCAAAGCACGACGTATCCACCACAGTGGTAATACGACGTGGGGTTGCAGTTGTCTGCGATACACCACGCCCAAGTTTTTTGGCAGCACCTCGGAGAAAATCAGTATGGCTAGAGTCAATGCTGCGGAGAGCATTCCCAGCACGGCATCGCCAAATAACCTAGTGGTCAGTCCGCCAATGGTGACCGATCCCAAAGTGTTGGCTACGGTGTTAAGAGTCAGAATCGCGGAAATCGTTTCATCAAGGCTGAGCTTTAATTTTTCCAGTAAAATCCCCCGACTCGGCCAACGTTTCTTAAGAGTTTCGATATCGGCGACCGTAGTGCTCAGAACCAATGCTTCGAAGAGTGAGCAGAAAAACGAAATGCCAAGGGTGAAAACGATGGCGAAAATTAACAATGACATGCCACCAGTTTATGCAGACTGGGCGATTTACGAATATAATCTTATCGCTTCATTTCTGGCCCAATACAGCCTTGCGACCTTCAGGCATAACGAGCGTAATTCCATGTATGAGCGACCTAAGACGTACTCCACTGCGTGAATTCCATGTAGCGAACCGCGCACGTTTGGTTGATTTCGCAGGTTGGGAAATGCCAGTGCAATACCGCAGTATTCTCGATGAACACAAGGTGGTGCGAACAGCGGCGGGGTTGTTTGATGTCAGTCATATGGGCGAGGTTGATGTGCGAGGGACGCAAGCGAGAGAGTTTCTTAATTATCTGGTAACTAATGATATTACAAAACTACACCCCGGTCGGATTTTATACAGTGCCATGTGTTATCCCACGGGTGGGGTGGTTGATGACCTGTTGGTTTATATGCGTGCGCCGGACGATTATTTCATGTGCATCAATGCGGGAAACATTGAAAAAGATCTAAACTGGATCCGAGAAGCAGCCAATGGATTCGATGTCACTATTACCGATCGCTGCGAGGATTATGCTCTACTGGCGGTGCAAGGTCCCAAAGCCGCTGTAATCGTGCAATCCTTGACCGGAGCCAAACTTGAGCTGGTAAAATATTATCATTTTGTGGAAGGAACTGTAGGCGGCGTGAATTGCCTCATCAGTCGCACGGGCTATACGGGAGAAGACGGATTTGAGCTTTACCATGCCACGGGAGACGCTGCCGCTTTAGCCGACAAGATTATGGCCGCCGGGGAACCTCATGGGATGGAATTGGCGGGGTTGGGTGCCCGGGACAGTTTGCGGTTGGAGGCGGGTTATCCTCTCTATGGACATGAAATCACGGCTGATATTTCGCCTCTGACTGCGGGTTTGGGTTGGACGGTCAAGTTGGCGAAAGGTGCGGACTTTATTGGTCGTGACGCTTTGATCGCGGAAAAAACAGCAGGATCCTCGCATAAGATTCTTTTCTTCAAAACGGGAGATCGGCGGATCGTGCGACCTGCCACGGTTGTTACAGGCCCGGATGGTGCCAACGTCGGAAAAGTGGTCTCAGGCACGCTTTCACCGATATTGAATGAAGCAATTGGTTCTGCGTTGATCAAAACCTATGCCGCCAATATGGCACTCACGGTCGATATCCGGGGCACGAAAATCAATTTGCAACTCGTCAAACCACCGTTCGTTGAATTAAGGAAATCCCCATGAGCAATGTCCCTGTTGAACTTCGCTACGCCAAATCGCATGAATGGTTGAAACTGGAGGCCGATGGCACGGCCACGATCGGTATATCCGACTACGCCCAGAATTCATTGGGCGATATCACTTATGTGCAGTTGCCTGCACTGGGCAGTCAAATGGACGCAGGTGCAAGCTTTGGGGTCGTAGAGTCGGTCAAGGCCGCATCGGATGTCTATGTGCCAGTGGCTGGCACCGTGTTGGCAATAAATTCAACCTTGGATACCACGCCGGAAGTTGTGAATCAGGATCCCTATGTCGCGGGCTGGTTGATCAAACTAAAATTAATCAATCCTGCCGAAGTCGAGGACATGCTTGATGCCACGGCTTACGCCAAGGAGATTGCGTAGGGCTGGCTGCATTGGATGACGCCAAGTTACCGTAGGCATCCAAGCCAGTTGCGACGATTCGGTGTCATGATACTGCCAGTAATTGCCAACCTATTAAATTGTTCACTGGTCCAAAACCCACACTAAAAATGCCGCGTACTTCCTTAGTCTTTATTACGGTCCTGTCAGGAATGTTGTCGCTGGTTGGTTGCAAAGACCGGGCGACCGCCAATGCTCCGGCACGTGGGGCACCTGTGGCTCCTCAAGTGGTGGAGGTGATTCCCATCCAGCGCGGAGATTTATCCGAGACCATTAACCTGGTGGGCTCATTGCAGCCCAATGAGTCCGCCGAAATTCGAGCCGAAGTGGGCGGCATCGTCCAGAGCATCCAATTCTATGAAGGCCAGCATGTGGCAGCGGGTGATGTACTGCTTAAAATTGATGATGCCGAATTGCGTGCCCAATTCGAGCAGGTGGCGGCACGATTCAAATTGGCGGATCTCAATGTGACGCGCAGTGAAAACCTGAGTCAGTCCCGCACCATCCCGCAATCCGACTATGATCGGGCTCGATCAGAGTTCGCCGCAGCCAAGGCGGAATTAGAGGTGTTGAAACTGCGCCTCGACAAGACGACGGTTAAGGCTCCGTTCGCCGGTATCGTGGGCTCACGCACCATTTCGCCCGGAGATTATGTAGGCACTTCCACGGTGATTACGCGTATTGATGATTTGAGCCGGTTGAAAATTACCTTTGCCGTGCCGGAGCGTTATCTGGCCAAGGTGCATCCGGGCACGAAGGTGACGGCCGCGACAAGAGGTGGTGGTGTCAACCAATTTGAAAAGACCATTGCCGGTGAAGTATATTTTGTCAGTTCGTCCATTGCCCGCGACATCCGCGCCTCCGAAGTCAAAGCGGTGCTGACCGATCCGGATGAGGCCCTGCGACCGGGTATGTTTGCCAATGTTGAGCTCGTGCTGGATGTGCGGAAAAATATTCTGACGGTGCCTGAGGCGGCCATTCTGGCGGATGCGCGCGGGGTTCAGATCATTGTGGTGGTGGACAAGGACGGAGCTAAAGTGGCGCGTTACGTGCCCGTGGTGACCGGGTTACGGACCCGCGGATTCGTCGAAGTTGCCCCTGTGGGTGCGGAATTGAACGATGGCACCCAGGTCTTGGCTTCCGGTGTAGGGGCATTGGTTTTGTATCCAGGTGCACCCCTCGAACCCAAACCCCTGCGTGCCCCCTTTAATCAAGAGCCCTGATATTAACCCAGCCGAGCCAACCACATGCTGCTTTCCGACGTATCTATCAAGCGCCCCGTAGTGTGCATCGTTCTGGCGCTGATAATCCTCATTGTCGGTGGGTTGGCATTTACGAGATTGCCGGTGCGAGAATATCCCAACATCGAGTCACCGGTCGTATCGGTCAGTGCGGATTATCCCGGGGCCGCGGCCGAGGTGGTCGAGACCCAGATCACCGACCCCATTGAGGAACAATTGTCGTCCATCGATGGGATCACCTTGATGCGTTCGGATTCATCGGCGGGTGGATCCAACATCTCGTTGGAATTCGATCTCCGCCGGGATATCGACGAAGCGGCCAACGATGTGCGTGACAAGGTGGGTCGCGTGGCAGATCGACTGCCCCAAGAAGTGGATTCACCGGAAGTAAGTAAGGCGGATGCCGATTCGGATCCGGTGCTGACCATTTCGATAAATTCGGATCGTTTCACAAGACTTGAAATGACTGAGATCGCCCGCCGAACGGTTGCCCAGCGTTTGCAAATCGTGCCGGGGGTATCTCGGGTGCGATTGCGTGGTCCACAGTTTGCCATGCGGCTCTGGGTCGACACCGACCGGCTGGCGGCCTACAGCCTGACAATTTCTGATGTAGAGCGCGCCCTTCGGCAGCAAAACATTGATGTGCCCAGCGGTCGGATCGAGTCGATGACCCGTGAGTTTGGTATGAGATTGGAGGGCCGCATGAACAACGCGGTGGACTTTGAAAATCTGGTGTTGGCGACCCGGGGCGACACCCAGGTGAAATTTGCCGATGTGGGCCGGGTGGAACTCGGATCCAATGATTATCGCATCCAAGCATTTTATAACGGCCGGACCACGATCGGGATCCAGGTGGAAAAACAGGCGCAGGCCAACCTGCTCGGAGTGGCCAATGAAATCAAAGCGCTGCTGCCGGAGATCAGGAAAAATCTGCCCGAAGGGGTCAATCTGGATATTGCCTACGACACCAGCAACTTTGTCGAGCGATCGGTCATGGAAGTCTACCGCAGCCTTTATATCGCCTGTGCACTCGTGGTGCTGACGATCTTCGTATTCCTGCGGGATTGGCGTGCCACGGTGATTCCATTGGTGGCCATTCCAGTCTCCATCATCGGTTCCTTTGCGGTGATGCAATGGTTGGGATTCAGCATCAATCTGCTCACCTTGTTGGGTCTGGTTCTGGCGGTGGGTCTGGTCGTGGATGACGCCATTGTGATGTTGGAAAATATTTATCGCCGAATCGAGGAAGGGGAAATCCCGATTCATGCGGCGATTTTTGGGGCCCGGCAGATGGCCTTTGCCGTCATATCAACGACCCTGACTCTCGTGGCCGTCTTTTTGCCGGTGGCCTTTCAATCCGGACGCACGGGGCGGTTGTTTTATGAATTTGGCCTAACTCTTGCCATCGCGGTCGTGGTTTCCAGTTTCATCGCTCTTACGTTGACCCCGATGCTTTGCTCGCGTATTCTTGCCAACAAGAGGGATTCGGACGGCCATCTGCACCACAACTGGCTCTACCGGATCACCGAGCCGTTTTTTGTCCGGATAAATTCCGGTTTTGCGGCCATGCTGCGGTGGTCATTGGTGCATCGTTACTATGTGCTA
>DFDG01000033.1:6570-7167 GCA_002367815.1 Opitutaceae bacterium UBA3033
CATCGTTACTATGTGCTAGGCATCTGCGGGTTGTTCACTTTGCTGGGACCCTGGCTCTACACACAGTTGCAACGGGAACTGACCCCCCAGGAGGATCGAGGCATCTTCCGCGTCATCTTGAATTTTCCCTTGGGATCCACTCCAGACTATGCCGCGTCCTATGCCGCGGATGCAGAGGCCCAGTTGCTCGCGACCCCGGAAATTGACAAGATGTTTCGCATCACTGGATTTGGGGGTAGCGCCAGTACAGGATTCATGTTTGTCACTCTGAAACCCTGGGAGGATCGCATCCGCAGCACCCAGGAAGTCCTGGCAACCTTGAGGAAGAGCTTCCGGCAGAATCCCGGTGGGATGATCATTGCCGCACCTATCAGACCACTGGGCGGGCGACGCAGCAGTTCAGGTGGAGTGCAAATGGAATTGCAGGGACCGGAATTTTCCGAACTGCAGAAGATAGCGATCAGTTTTACCACGGCACTGCAGGACAACCCAGTGCTGGGGCAAGTAAGGGTCGATCCCCAACCGAACAATCCGCAATTGCGGGTCAAGGTGGACCGGGCCCGGGCGGCCGACTTAAAGGTAGATCGGAAGAGCGTC
>DFDG01000033.1:7346-18944 GCA_002367815.1 Opitutaceae bacterium UBA3033
GGGTGCCTTTGGTGGACGTGGCTACCACCTTGGAATCGCTCTTCGGGGGACGCAGGGTGACAAAGTTTCGGCGTGGGCCAGACGAATATGATGTAATCGTGCAGGTCGACAAAGCCAATCGCGCGACTCCCTCCGATTTGGGGCGGGTCTATGCGCGGTCGGCGACCGGGGCACTGGTGCAGTTGAGCAATCTGGTGGACTACACCGAGGAAACCGTGCCCGAGTCGTATTCCCATCAGGATCGACAACGCTCAATTACCCTGACCGCACAGTTGGCTGAGGGCCGCACGCAAGGCGACGGCGTCGCCGAGCTGGAACGCTTGGCTCGCGATTTGTTGCCCGACACTTATGGCTATTCCTGGGGTGGGGAAACCCGGGAGTTCGTAGACAGTTCGTCGGATGCTCTGATCCTATTTGGACTGGCTTTGCTTTTCACTTTCCTGATTTTGGCAGCACAGTTTGAGTCGTGGGTTCACCCCGTTACAATTTTCACTGGCGTGGCTCTGGCCCTATCCGGCGGAGTGACGGTGTTGTTCTGTTCCCGCTACTGGGGACCAGGTCTGACGGATAACCTGTTTTCACGATTTGGTTTGATCATGCTGATCGGATTGGTGGCCAAAAATGGTATCCTGATCGTTGAATTTGCGAATCAACTGCGCATCCAGGGCCGGGATGCAGCGACGGCGGCGTTTGAGGCTGCCACGCTGCGTTTTCGGCCAATTCTCATGACGGCAATCTCCACCATCTTCGGAGCAATTCCGCTCATGCTCGCATCAGGTCCGGGTGCCGAGACGCGCAATCCAATGGGTCTGGTCATTGTGGGCGGATTGACCATCTCAACATTCCTTACCCTTTTCGTCATCCCCATCTTTTATATTATCATGGACCGGATGGTGGTGGGGATGACCGGCAAATCGAGTGCCCATGGACTGATACGAGCGGATGAAATAACCAAAGAAACCCAACAGATGGATTCTCACGTCTAATTAACGGAACTTTATTACAGTGGAATTCAGAAACCAAGAACCTCGACTGCGATATTGAAGCCGAAGTCACTTTCTCTGCGGGGTCCGTCGTAAACCGTGACCAGGTATTCGATGCTCCACGTGTTACCAAGATTTTGACGTAAGCCGTAGGCCTGTTCATTAAACCGTCGTGCGCGGGTGTCATAGTGCAATTTGAGTAATACATCATACGCTTCGTTAATGCGTTGATCATATTGAACCACGTATTCCTCTATTTGATCGCGTAAGAAATGACTAGAAAATCGCAATGCCCACACGTCGGCATCGCGAATGCTCAAACTTGTGTTATATTCCTGCAGAGTGAATTCTTGAGTTGCCAGTCGTTGATAAAAATCCAGCTGCAACCACTGCGCAGGCATAAATGCGAGAAAGCTATGTAAATCGGAGCTAGTGCGCTGTCCCGGCTCGCGATCAAATCGAACATCATTGGCAAAATTTAAGACCAACAAATCTCGCGAACCATACTCCTCGTCCCGGGTTTGCCAGGTGTTATCCAACCCAAAGCGCAATACATTGATTGGACCAAGATCGTCAACATTGCGCCGGTCTCCCAGACCGATAGGCGTCAGGTAGGAATTAAATGTGCGGGTATCAATGGCGGGAATGTAAGGGCGTCCTTTGTCAGCATTGCCAACATAGCGGTAGGAGAGCTTCGGTTTAAACAGGTGGCGGATACCGTTGATTTTCCATGTCTCATTACGGTATTCGGAAACGGCAGACATGCGGAACTCGGCATCAAACCCAACTTCGCCCAAGGTTCGGGTATAATCACTTTTACCTCCGGTGGCGCGACTGTAGTGGGTGAGTCGTGCACCGGCGATGGGGGTAAAGCTAAACCAATCTTCATGGGTGATCGGATGACTAATCGCATAATAAGCATCCAAACGATCGCTCCTGATAACCGGGTTGGCATTGCCCAGAGGTTCCTCCCTAAGAGCGGCATAACTGACGTGAAATTTTTCGTAAAATCCTCCACCCATTGCGACTGGAAGCAGATCGAAACTAATTTCCGGAAGCCGTTGTTGGACCAGATGAAAGTCATTGGGCTGGACCCGGGTGAAAGCGGTTACGATGTAGTTATGTTTGGAATAAACTGCCTGGAAATAATTATCCGGCTCTTGGATTCTGAAAAAATCTCGCGGTTTAAAATCGCGCAGAATTTCGGAATCGCGCCAATAATTCAATTGGGCCGTGATCCGGAGATTATCGGTCAAATCCTGCGTATGCCACCATTGGACATAGCCTCGATTTTCCGGGATCGCTCGACCAATCAAGTCGGTAAGTTTTTCGCCATGGTCATTGATGAAACCGGAACGAAAATCACCAACCATTTCGTGATTATCGTGCATCACTGCATAGTATCCTGAAGGACCGAACATTATCCCTCGGTCACTGTATAAACCCAAAGTGCCACCGAGTTTGAGGTCGGCTCCGATTGGCGCATGCATTCCGACTTCCGCGAACGCGCCAAGTGATGACCGATATCCGGCAAGCACGGAAATATAGGATACGAGTGGCAGATTTATGTTCTGTGAAAAACGAGGAATGGATATTAGTTTGCTATTACCAATACCCAAGTGGGCTTCTTCGGCATTCAGTTCTTTGCCTGTCACATAGGTTAGCGACTTTGCCGCCAAAGTAGGCTGGTATGGGTCGGGTTCACGCACACTCAAAACCGCATTACTGATGGTTAACTTGGAAAAGTCTCCGTAGGCACTCTCACCCGAAACAAAATAGGGGAATTTACCTGCACGCACCTGATCGATGCTAAAGGACTTTTCGCGACGATCATAGGTTATCTTGTCGGATAAAACCCGTTCTGCTCCACGCGTTAGACTTACGTGACCAGTCGCAATCGCAATATCGGTGGCTGATACATATTTTATTTCATCTGCTTCCAATAATGTAGTCCCATCCGATAAACGGGCATTGCCGGAAAACGTGACTTCATTGTTAATCGGATCAAAGGTGGTCGTCAGCGCGGATATGTCCGAAGCATCGGAATTTTTCACCTGCGCATGGATGGGCAGAAGCAAAACCGATAATATAATGGGCAGGAATCGACGGATCACAGAATTTCAGCAAAGGCGGCGGCTGACCCTCAAGCAAGCTCACTTACATAGTTCGTTGCTCTACATTGCACTTTGCGTTGGCGGGATATTTGCTACCTTCAAATTGACCTCGGCCTCAACAATCACGGTGCTAGGCAGATGGCGTCCCGGGTAAATGCCAGTCCAGCAAGTAATACATGATAATTTCCAAAATAGAACTTTCCTCGCTGGTTTCCGCGTTGCACTCATCCCCCCATTCGATTCTGGGCATGCATCCGTGCAGTCGAGAGGGGAAAAGAGGCTTGGTGGTTCGTGCATTTCTGCAGGACGTGAAGCATTGCGAAGTAGCGGACCTGCGCAAAGGAGACCGTTGGACAATGACTCAAATTGATCCAGAAGGTTTTTACGAAGTGTTCATCCCGAGACGTCGGAAAATCTTTCGCTATGAGTTACTGTTAACCATATCAAAGGGCTCAGTTCGCCACATCTCCGATCCTTATGCATGCCTTCCCTCAATTGGAGAGCAGGATTTATATCTTTTTAATGAAGGTAACGAGCATCGGATTTACGATAAATTGGGAGCTCATTTGAGAACTTTTGAGGGCAGCGAAGGGGTTAGTTTTGCGGTATGGGCCCCCAGTGCGGCCCAAATTTCATTGGTCGGTAATTTTAACAAATGGGACGGACGTTATCATCCGATGCGGTTCTTGGGCGCTTCAGGAGTTTGGGAACTGTTTGTGCCGGGTTTGGTGGAGGGTGAACTCTACAAATTTCAGATTCGCGACCAAAAAGGCAATACGCAGACCAAAACAGACCCCTACGGCACTCACTTTGAGTCTCCTCCAAGCAATGCTTCAATCGTTTGCAATGTCCGAAAGTATCAATGGAATGACGAGGCGTGGTTGAAGCGGCGCCATAGCAAGGCAGGGAAACTTGATCAACCTATTTCAGTTTACGAAGTGCATCTGGCCTCATGGCGTCGCAACGCCGATGAGGGAGACCGAATATTAACGTATCGGGAACTGGCCCCGCAGTTGGCCGATTATGCTTTGGAGTTGGGCTTTACCCATATCGAGGTCATGCCTGTGGCCGAGCACCCTTTTGATGGTTCGTGGGGTTATCAGGTCACGGGTTTTTATGCTCCAACAGAACGGTTTGGATCGCCTGGGGATTTCGCCTGGTTCGTCGACCATTTGCACCAAAAAGGTATTGGGGTGATCGTCGACTGGGTGCCGGCACATTTTCCCCGTGATGCGTTTGCCTTGGCGGGTTTTGACGGCACGCACCTCTACGAACATGCAGACCCACGCAAAGGCGCTCACATGGACTGGGGCACTTTGATCTTTAACTATGGTCGTAACGAAGTGCGGAATTTTCTGACCGCAAATGCGCTAGCCTGGCTCGATCGATATCACATTGATGGCCTTCGCGTCGATGCAGTCGCTTCGATGCTCTATTTGGATTATTCCCGCAAAGCGGGGGAGTGGATACCGAATCAATTTGGTGGTCGCGAGAACCTTGAAGCGATCGATTTTCTACGCGGCACCAATGAACTGGTGCATCAGTATTATCCTGGCGTAATCATGATAGCCGAAGAATCCACTTCGTTTCCCGGCGTCAGCCGACCGGTAAAATCAGGTGGCTTGGGTTTCGATTACAAATGGAACATGGGCTGGATGCATGACACGTTGAGTTATTTCAGCAAGGAGTCGGTGCACCGCAAATGGCACCAAAGCGAACTCACATTCGGCATGCTTTACCAATATGCGGAAAATTTCGTGACGGTGCTATCCCACGACGAAGTCGTGCATGGCAAGGCCTCGATGTTGTTCAAAATGGGGGCCTGGCACATACCCGAAAAGGCGGCCAACCTACGTGCGCTCTATGCCCATATGTGGGCATGGCCGGGCAAGAAGTTACTGTTCATGGGTAGTGAGTTTGCCCAGTCGCACGAGTGGGATCACGGCAAGAGCCTTGATTGGCATTTGTGCAATTATCCTGATCACGAAGGCGTGCGACGATTGGTAGGGGATTTGAATCGGCTATACACCAGCGAGTCTGCATTGGGGTGCAATGACTTGAATCCGAAGGGATTTCAGTGGCTCGCCTGTTACGATAATGAGGCGAGTGTGGTTGCTTACCTGCGCTTGAATGAAAGCAACCGTGAGATGTTGGCCGTGATCGGGCACTTCACTCCGGTGGTGCGTCAAAACTATCGGGTAGGGGTGCCAGAGGCAGGACTTTGGCGCGAAGTGGTTAATACCAATAGTGAATATTATGGAGGCAGCGGTTTGGGTAACGATGGCAGTAGACGGACCGAGCAGATATCGGCTGATGGTCATGGACAATCTTTGAAACTTACTTTGCCACCTTACTCGACTTTGATATTCAAGTGGATGGGTTAAGGACTTTATCAGAACAGCTATTTTGACCTAATAAAATATCAGTTGCGCCATGCTCATCCATACGGCACTTTTGTTCGGACTTAATGAAACATCGGTCGAATCCCGCAATGTAACTACAAAAACACTCATAGACACTATGCCAATTGTTGAGCAGGATTGGGATATGCCAGAAATTTAACCGATGATTCGAATGGGCGATACGGAAATCCCGAAAAGGGAAACGGAGCAATATTAAACACCGGCTTTATATTTTCCGTAAAAGTCATCGAACTTTCTTATTGATCCCATCGAGGTATCTCCTACGCAACCGGTAGAGATCTCGAAGATCAGCAATGATTATATCGGGACTCTCGATGGTGATATAAATGGTTCTCCAACCAGCCTTGTCATTGACCTTCGTCTGCTGGTTAACAGTCCGCGAATCATGGTCCAGACTCCACCTCTATAACCAAATGAGGCAAAGATTCGGGGTTTCACCGCTGAAGTTGTGGTTGGTTTCATGGTGAGTGAATCAGATCGGGTTATATCGTTCCACGCGATACGTAGCGTTGACCCTATTTTCGAACAGGCGGCATTGGCTGCGGTGAAAAATTGGAGATTTAAACCCGGACGTCTCTTGTGAAGAAAAGTGCGTTTCAAAATAGCCGTGCCGATAATATTTAACTTGAATGAAATAAAACAAACCACCCGCTACCGAATAGCGGGTGGTTTTTCTATTCCTGCGTCAACGGTCAGAGAATCTGGGTGATATGACAGTCCACTGATTTTTGGTCAGCAAGTTGAACCTTTGATCCTACTGCTTTGCCTAGTAATTGACGACCCAGAGGAGACTGAGGCGTGATTACTAGAACGGGTGTGCCATCAGCTAAATTGAGTTCAAGGCCTCCTGCTCGTGGACCTAGTAAATACCAAGTGCTTTGACCTTGAGCACTGACTTCGACCAAAGCGCCTAAGCTTACCGGTGATCCGGGTGGCAAGTCATCCAAGGAAAGGGAATGATAAACCTTGATGGAGTCCATCGCTTCTGCAGCCAACCTTGCCTGACCTTCTGCCAAGTAGGCCGCCTCCTGACTATGGGTATCGTATTTGTTTTCTGCCCGACTTTCCTCACTGATTGCTTCCTCTCGAGCCAGTAGGGCGGCTTCAGTTTGTAGCTCCACCTCTGCTTGCAGCTGTTTTAGAATCTGCTGACGTAGGTGTTCTTTTGGCATCTGTGGGGTGCTTTGTGGGGGAATTGGTAGAAATTGCCTAATTTTTGGCGCAAATAATAAGTTAAAATCAGCTTATTGCCTTTTGGGCTCGCGGGCTCGCGACATGCATACAAGAAAACAAATTAGCCAAGAGCAATCACGCTCAAGTGCACCCACCATCGGCATGGCTCGTAAAATTAGCTTCATTAACTACAAGGGTGGCGTCGGTAAGACGTCACTGATCGTTAACACAGCAGCCAGTCTCGCCCAACTGGGCAAAAAGGTTCTGCTTTTCGACCTCGATACCCAGTCCAATGCGAGCATCTGGTTGCTGCGTTTGGAGCGCTGGAATAAAATCAATTCGACCAATGAAGGCGCTATTTACTCCATTTTCGATCCCGGCAGTGCTCAAATCGAGGACCTGATTATTCGTGATGTAGTGGAAGATAAAACCGGAACCTCGGTATTACCTGGACTAGACCTCGTGCCCACCAATTTTAACCTCGTAGACCTTGAGGCCAAACGGGATGAATTTAACGAATAATGGAAATTTCATCCAAACGAAGCCCGCAATGGGGAGCAATCTCCCATTGACTCAGACGCACACCCATTAAATCTTGTGCAACATTTTTCAAGAAACATCGTCCCAATGGTGACACATACTCATCTATGAAACAACTTTACCTCCTGCTTTTCCTCGTTTCGGCGACATTCTGCGCCGCCCAGTCTAATCCCGAGGATGAAATTCCAGTTTTTGATTTGGATGATTATTTCGTTCAGCCCAAGTTTACTTTAAGTGTCGGAGTCAGGGCTTTAACCGGTTCCAAGGCGTCTTTCGGGGGGCAGGGCGTTGTTTCATCCATACAGGACATCCATGATGAAACTTCGACGGATGCGGTGCGAAATTACCATGATGGGGTCATTTATCGTGATCAGCGAACCGATGCAACAGATGGCAAAACTAACACATGGACCTACGTTGATCCACGACAGCTTATTGATAACGGGGCAAATATGGCCTTTCATACTTATAGCGCCCAGGTCACCGATTCAACAGTTCGCCGTAATGATCCTGGTTTGAGCCTGGGAACCGAATTAGTGGTAACCCGGGATATGGGTAAAATTGGTGAACGCCTGGAATGGAAAATTTTTGCGGGTCTCGGCATGAATGGCATCGAATCAAACGCCCATGATAATGTGCAGGCCATCATCACCACGATTACGGATACCTATAGCTTGGGAGGACAAACGGTGCCTGCTACGGTGCCCTATGTGTCTCCTTCTTCAGAAATTGATGCCAACGGGGTAGCAGTTGATACCTCGATTCTGCTGGGTCGCAATCCCGACAGCAGAGTGAGTTCTGACAAAGCAAACGACACACAGGTAAATAACTTTTGGAAACTAAAGGGCACATACCTGACATTACGTATGGGTCCCACCTTCATTTATTCGATAACCGATAATTTCCGTCTTAGTTTCAGCGCTGGTCCCTCAATGGTATATTCCGGCACTCGATATTCAGTCACACAGACTCTGACTGCCGATACCAGTGACCCCATTACAACTAAAGTGGAGGAGTCGGAGGGACATAATCTAACCGGTTATTACGCGGATACGACTTTGACTTATTTTATCAGTGAAACGGCTGGTTTCTATATGGGTGCTTTTTATCAGACTAGCGGGGAATACACCCAGACTATTACCGAAAGTGGTTCCAACTATACCACAGACATTGATCTGTCGAAATTGCAGGGATTTCGGGCGGGATTAAATTTCAAATTCTAGCCGAACCGTACCCAGCTGAAATTCAACCACAGGCAGCGATGGGGTGCTGGGGTTCTTTATTTGGCCGCTTCCAGTTCCGCAATAATCGTTTCCAGACTTCGTAGGCTGTTAGCTGGGAATTGTGAATTCAGGCGTAAGATCACCTGCTGAATGATACCATCGGGGCAGGATGCTCCACCGGTGATCAAGACGCGTTTGGGTGACGTCATGTCATCCCAAAGTGGACGTTGAACAATTTTCCCCAGTGGTCGACCTTTCCGGGCCGATGGAAAAACAAAATGATCCACTAAATTGGCTGATGTGATATTGGCCTCGGATTGAATGAAAAACGACCGGACGCCCAGTGCTTTTTCACAAAGACGGTATAATTGATAAGTATTTGAAGAGTTTTTACCACCAATAACAAATGCGGCATCCAGTGGCTCAGCCAAGGCCTTCGCCAGTGCATCCTGATTAACCTGGGTGGCATAACATAAGGTGTCAGTGCGACCACTCCCACCAACGCGCTCCGTATCCTCTACGCCGAAAGCTTGAGCATAAGTTTCGCGCAAATGTGCAATAATCGCCCTGGTTTCATTTACGAGCAGCGTCGTTTGATTCACTACCGCAACTCTTTCCAGATCTCGATCGATATCAAAACCGGGCGTATGTTTGCCGGCAAATTTTTCATAGAAACTGGTCCGCACTGCCGAGTCCTTGGAAGTGATGATTCGACCTAGAACCTCGGTTTCCTGCAAATCACGCACTATGATGGCCGGAGCGTGGCGCCGGGTATTGGAGAATGTTGCTTTGGTCTCCTCGTGTTCCACTTTACCGTGAATAATTACGGTATAACCATCTCGTCCGTAGGCATGCGCCGCCTTCCACACTTTTTCTACCAGCATACATGTCGCATCGTATTGGAATACGGCGATACCCTTGCGCACCAACTTGCGTTTGTCTTCATCCGTCGCACCAAATGCCGGGATAATAACAATGTCATCAGGCGTTAAAGTATCCCAAAGAAGTGGTAACGGGTCATTACTCGCAGACGCGGGTTCAGCGTTGATAGTGTATGGCACCCCTTTGTCAGTCTGCAGGTAGCGCAAACCACGGCGAAGCAGATCTGCATTCACAAATGGGTTGTGGATAAGCTCCGAAAGCATGAAAACGCGCCGGTCGGGGTTTGCCGCCAACGTTTCATACGCCCGTTCGATAGCATTTTTAACTCCTAGACAAAAGCCAAAGTGACTTGGGATAAGATAGCTGATCGGGCCAAAATTCAACGAAACCGGGGAACTGGAAGTCCGCTCATGAGTGCGAGCCAGAGTTTTGATCAGTTCGCAAAGTTTGGATTGATAAAGTGCACTTGAGACCGGGTCCTCGGCGTAGATTGAAGCGTTACGTTCTTTTTCGGGACGGAATTTATAGATGAATTCGTTTTCACCAATTTGCAGGTAAGGTATTCTGATAAGATGCACATCGAGTTGTTTGACCATTGCGGCCAGGGAAGGAGCCAAGGTATCGACAGATTTCTCCAAGCGCTCGATTGCCAAAAATTCTATTTCAGGGTCTATGCATTGGCCGGTTACCTGCGCAAAAAACACTAGATAACTGCGTCCCGCCGCACTCATGGAAAAATGTTCCAGAGGTTCGGTGTGGTGCTCAAATGCAGAGTTCAGCCGAGCATTCGCCATGTCCAAATCAGAGCCGGAAAATGCAAGACCGGCCTTCGTACCGAGCTTTCGCACAGCCAAGCGATTGGAAGTGTCGAAAGCCAGAATACAGACGAGTGGCGATATCGTCGTGGTGGGAACAGGCATTAGTCAGAAAAGTGCGCAGAACACGGTTCCCCGCAATCCTCATTAACGGATGTTTCCATCACTATTGAGTCGATCAACCCTTAGTCAACGCCGACTGCAGTAGGGTAATATCTTTGCCCCCACCCATGGCGAAGTCTGGTTTACCGCCACCTTTGCCTCCAATTGCCGTGGAAATAGAGGCAATGATTTTTCCAGCTTGATGTCCGGCCTCAATCGCTGACTTGGAGCAAAAGGCCACAACGGTGGCCTTATCACCAAAGATCGCGCCGAGTCTCACGACGCCTTCACCGAGTTTGGAAAATGTCTGGGATCCCAAATTCCTCAAGGCTTCGGGGGATTCCACTTCTACCACTGCGGTAATGAACTTGAGTCCGTCTTTTTCGATGGCAGTAGCAATCAGTTCATCCGATAACCCGGCGGACGCCTTTTGCGTGAACGCCTTCAACTTGGATTCAATCTCTTTTTGATGAGCGAGCAGGGTATCGAGTTTCTGCACGATGTCCTGGGGTCCGGCGTTGAGTTTGGCCCCCATGGTTTTTAACGCAGTTTCGTGGTCGGTGATATACTCATAGGCGGCCTGACCGGCTACGGCCTCAATACGGCGCGTGCCCGCCGCAATGGCCATTTCGGCCACGATCTTGATGAGGCCGATTTCGCCAGTCGTGCTCACATGGGTGCCGCCGCAGAGTTCGCGACTGTAGCCTCCGATATCGACGACGCGGACGATGTTGCCATATTTGTCGCCAAAAAAGGCGAGGGTGTCAGCCGGTTTCTGCTCAAATTCAGTCTCGTAGGATTCGACCTTTGAGTTGTCGATTACCTTCTCGTTGATCAGCTGTTCGATCTCTTGCAATTGCGCAGGGGCGACCGCTTCGAAATGAGAGAAATCGAAGCGCATGCGATCCGGCGTTTTGGATGTTCCCGCCTGGCGCACGTGAGTGCCGAGCACCTTGCGTAAAGCCCAGTGGATCAGATGAGCTGCCGAGTGGTGACGCGAAATTGCGCGTCGACGAAAAACATCCACCGTGAGCACGGCTTTGCTGCCAACGGACAGATTTGACAGTTGATCATTGTTTCCTGTTTTGTGCAGGAAACGACCGGCCTTGTCCTTCATCGTGTCCACAATGTGCACAAGGTTGCCGCCAATTTCGGCCGTACCCGCGTCTCCTGCTTGACCGCCCATTTCGGCGTAAAAGGGCGTCTGATCAAAAACGAGAAAAGTATCTTTATCAGTGTGAATAATTTCCACAAATTCGGCGTGAGCATTGGTTGCCGTGTAGCCGAGGAATTTTGTTGCTTTGAAATCGGATGCGTCTCCATCAATCGCAGCGATTAGTATT
>DFDG01000173.1 GCA_002367815.1 Opitutaceae bacterium UBA3033
CCAATTATCCGCAAAGAAACGGGCCTCGACCTTCGACGACTGTTTCCACTTCGAGACCCGATCAACCACGACCACGACGCGAAGATCGAAAAATACCACGACGGCCCGCACCACGTTTTGGATTTCCAAATTGGTCAATCGATACGCCTGCGTCGCATCACTGATAAAGTAACTGTAGCCCTCGCCCTCCCCTTTTCCTACCAGTCGCGCCTGCGCGTGGGTGGAATTAGTCCCCTCCACGCCGTTGTTATAGAAGTGACCCTGCCCATCAATGAGAATAGCACTGTGTCCAGCCGTCGTGCGCATCATCCAATTGGGATCGGTGAATGGATAAGGCGGCCGACTGGGATCAACGATCAACTGCTCCCCATCACTCTTGATGATGATGCTGTTGCGGTCCGCGTGCTCATGATTCCAGCCGATGCCACTGCGTAAACTGACTTGAAAATCTTCGGCCCGGAATCCCGTGCGGGCTACCACCCAGTCAAGTTCGGGATACCAGGTCTGAGGGGCATTCGCTGGCGCGACCGCTTCCACCGTCCCGTCAAAAAAGGCCAGCGACCAGATGTTGTGCGCGGCCGCCAAGTTCTCGCCAAACCATTGCGCCGAAACATCGCGATACTCTTTCGCTACCCAAAAAGCCAGGGCCGAACGACTCTCCGCCCGACCATCCGGATGCTGGAAAACCACGTGACCGCGATGCCGGCCGCTGTCGCCAATATTCACCACCTCATACGGGTTTTCCGCGGTGGGCATCGCCAGGTTCAGCATGAAATCAACATTGCCGCGCCAATTGATGCCTTCGCGCAGATCATCTATGCCAATCTGCCGCAAGGCGACGATCGCCATGAAAATACTTTCTGAAGTGTAGTTACAGTAATTCACCCCCTCGCCGTAGGAACCATCAGGCAAATAAACATTTTCAAAGGCCCGCATACTGATGATCGCCATCTCCAACCAACGGTCCATCGCCGCCGGTTTTTCATCTGCATAGATCGCGATCGCCGCGGCTCCGATAGCCAACCCGCTCGCCGGTGCGGCGCGCAGATTGGTGGTCTGCGTGATTTCAGGGCGTCGGGCACTGTCCGTGGGAAAGGCCGAACGCTCCGCATACATGATACTGTGCGGATTGATCCCCCAAGCCGTGGCTTGGCGGGGATACCTGATGTGATGCAAACTCAGATAGCACGGTTCACATCCCTTCTCCGCTAAGGCCTGAAGCCAGCGTTGACGTTCCTCCGCATCCACCGACTCACCCAACCAATCAATCGCCGCGGCAAAAGCGATCGCGACCCGCGGGGCACCCTGCACCCCGATGACTTTTCCTTCCGAAATAAAGAAGTCCCAAAAGTGAAACTTCATCATCACCCGCACTGCCTGCAATGAGAGTTTCCGGGCGTCCTCATTTCCCGTCATCAAATAGAGAAATGCCATATTCTGGATGGTGTCGCAGATCCGACGGAGCTGATGGCATTGGTCCTCATAATTCACTTCCGATTCCAAAAACTTCCGCTCGGCCACCTGATCAAATTTTAGCAGGCCCTCCCGCATTTCCGCAAATCGAGCGTCTTCGGCAAATGTCTGGCGCATCACCGGGAGGTCATCGGCCGAGAAAAACAACTGGGGTCCGGTTACTGATCGCTGGGGAGACATAGCGAAATGCGTCATGATATCAGTGCATCCACCCTCAATCTCAGGGCAAGCCTAACCACTGTCACCAAGGCCCAAAGTAACTTTCCAGTTACTAAAAACTCGCCCCCGCTCCAGAGGAATCCAAACTTGATTGGTTGACTCCATCAATGGTCACCCACTTTCGCCTATTTCTATGCGCATCTTCGATATCCACACCCACCCCATCTTGAAACGTGAGGGATGCGGCGTGGATGCGGTGACGCTACTCATCAAAAGCAGCCGCGAGCTGGGCATTACCGGCATGAACATTCTGGGTGATGTCGCGGACCAGGGACCCAGCCAGAACGCCACCCAGATCACAAAAATTAATGAGGATAGTGCCCGGTTGGTGGCGCAGCATCCCGATTTTTTCACTTTCTTTTGTTACCTCAACCCGACTCTTGGCGAACGCCCCGTCATGCGGGAGGTCGAGCGCTGCGTTACCCGCCATGGCACCAGAGGCATCAAACTCGAGTGTGCCAATAACGCCGCGGACCCCTGTATGAAACACGTGGCCAAAGCCGCGCGAACCTTCGGTCTCGTGGTCTTGCAGCACAGCTGGAGCATGGACACCCACGACCGAGCCAAAGGGAACGGGGTGCAAACCGACCCCGAACATACCGCCCTCTTTGCACACCGTAATCCCGATGTGCAGGTGATCATGGCGCATCTGGTCGGTTGCGGTTACCGCGGCGTGATCGCGGCCAAGCATCTACCCAACCTTTCGGTCGATACATCCGGCGGTTACCCCGAATCAGGCATCATCGAATATGCGGTCGAACACCTCGGCGCCGATCGTGTCATCTTCGGTTCAGATCTACCCATTCGGGAACGGAGCGTGAAGATCGGCGCGGTGCTCGGCTCGCGAATTTCCCCCGCCGACAAGCAAAAAATTCTCTACGATAATGCCGCCCGCATTTTCGACCTGAAGTAACCCCGTCTTTTTCCCATGTGTTCCTCCACCACATCCCCCATCGTTGATGAACCCTTTCCCTTCCCCCAACGTTGGGGTGACGAAGAAATCGCGTTGCTCTCAAACGTCATCGACCTGACCCACACGC
>DFDG01000065.1:0-6794 GCA_002367815.1 Opitutaceae bacterium UBA3033
CCATCATCCAAGCCGACCGGGCTCATTGTCTCGGCAGCTACGCATTTTATTGGGGACAAAAACAGGAGACGACCCCCACCTGGTTCAATCTCTACACTGAGGACGGCGCCGAGACCGAAGGGGTGGAAGTGCTGCAGGCCCTATGGACCGGCCAACCGGTGGCCGGGCTGGCCCCCCAGATTACCCCGCTGCACTTGAATGGCCAACATGCCGACAAAGGCATCGCCGTGATGCCTGGCGCCGAAATGACGGCGGAATTTGCGATTACCCGGGGCAAGGCGTCCGACCTGCGGATCAACTGGGAACTTTTGCCTGAGAGCATCCACAAGGGCGAGGGCGGTGATTTTGAACTCCGCCCCCAAGCCCTGCCCCTGCCGGCCCCTTCGGCTGACGCCGATCCCACCATGTTCGCTTTTGCCGCGCCGGCCAGACCTGGCGCCTATCGGCTTTTTATCCTGGTCCACGGCCCCGGCAACAAGGCCGCGACCGCCAACTTTCCTTTCCTCGTTGGTCCTGTTTCACCGTGAACTGTCAGCCCCTTCTCTTGCTCATGACTTTCAGTTCGATCGTGAGCACCATGCCAGCCGCGTCCTTCTACCCCCAGCGCCCGACAGACCCACAGGCTGTCTATGTCACCCGTGATAACTTCGCGGTGGCCGGCGACGGCATAACTGACGACACCGCCGCGCTGCAGCAAGCCATTGATCGCGCGCAAGAGACCACACGCCGCGGCATCGTCTTTATTCCGGAAGGCCGCTACCGCCTCACCCGAGAACTCGTGATCTGGAGTGGTATTCGCCTGATTGGCTATGGCCAGCATCGCCCCGTATTATTCTTGGCGCCAAATACCCCGGGCTATCAGGTCGGAGAGGGAAACTATATGGTTCACTTCGTCAGCGAGCGGCCGGACTCACCCGACGCCCCTGTGCGGGACGCCAACCCGGGAACCTTTTACTCGGCGATGAGCAACATCGATATCGAGATCGGGGCCGGCAATCCCGCGGCCGTGGGCGTGCGTTCCCATTTCGCCCAGCACGGCTTTCTGGCGCACATGGATTTTCGCATCGGCGAGGGCCGCGCCGGGGTCGAGGAAGTCGGCAACGAGGGCGAGGACCTGCATTTCTTCGGCGGGGAATTCGGCATCACCATGCACAAGCCCTCGCCGAGTTGGCCCTATCTGTTGGTGGATGCGACCTTCGAGGGTCAGCGCACCGCCGCCATCGAAACTGAGGAGGGTGGGCTCACGCTTATCCGCCCGCAGTTTCGCGATGTCCCCACCGCTATTCTTGTCCGCGAGAAACGAGCCGAGGAACTGTGGATCAAAGATGGCCGCTTCGAAGCCATCTCCGGACCGGCCCTGATGATCAGTGACGAAAAAAGTGCGCGCACCCAGATCAATCTACAGAACACCTTTTGCGCGAATGTGCCGGTCTTCGCCCGGTTCCGCGAAAGCGGCCGGGTAATCGCCGGCCCCGGTGCGCTATATCAGATCAAAGAATTCTCGCACGGTTTGCAGATCGCGCAACCGGGCGCCGCGGGTGAGATCAAAACCATCATGGATGCCGTGGCGTTGGACTCGCCGACCACTGCGGTGCCCTCCGACATTCCCGCGCTGCCGCCTCAGGACACGTGGGTTAACCTGCGCGACCTCGGGGCCAAGGGTGATGGCGTTAGCGATGACACGGCCGTTCTGCGGGCGGCGATTGCGCAACACCGCACAATTTATCTGCCCAGTGGACGCTACCGCGTGAGTGATACCATCACGCTGCAGCCCGACACGGTCCTGATCGGGCTAAATCCGATTACCACGCAAATTCTGATCACCGATTACACGCCAGCCTTCCAAGGGGTGAACGGTCCGACCGCCGCCCCCAGCGAGGAAGGATCCAGCTGGTGGTCGCGCTTCGCCCCGCCGTTTCCCGGCAGCGGCGCACCCAAGCCGCTGGTCGAGTCTGGCCGTGGCGGAACCAATATCATCACCGGCATCGGATTAGACTCGGGCGGGATCAACCATCGGGCCCTGGAACTTAAATGGATGGCCGGTGAGCACTCGCTGGTGAACGACGTTCGTTTTCTGGGCGGTCACGGCACCTACGGGCCGGACGGCAAGTATCTCGAGATCTACTACAACACGCGTTCGGCCGATGCCGATCCCCGCCGCCGGTGGGACGCTCAATATCCCAGTCTCTGGGTCACCGCGGGTGGCGGCGGCACCTTCAAGGGCCTGTGGACGCCCAGTCCCTTTGCCTCGACCGGTTTGGCGGTGACTGACACCACGACATCGGGCCGAATCTATGCGCTCTCCAGCGAACATCATGTGCGCTCCGAGGTAATATTCCGCAACGTATCCAACTGGCAGATCTACGCCCTGCAAACCGAGGAGGAGTGGGGCGAGAGTCCATCCGCGCTGCCCCTCGAGATCGACCAGTGTTCGAATCTGACCTTCGGTAATTTTTTCATCTACCGGGTCAACATGGACACGCCATTCAACACCGGCATCCGGGTGACCGATTCGCACGACATCCATTTCCGCGGGCTCCACGTCTACAGCCCGGGCAAGCTCAGTTTCGACAACACTCTGGTTGATGCCACCACGGGCATGGAGGTTCGGGCCCGCGAGATCGCGTGGCTACATTTGCCCAACCAACCAGTGGCGCTGACGGCATCGCCATTGCCACCGATGTTTGCGCCCAGCGCTCAACCCCAACGTTTGGCCGGTGGCTTCAACAACATCGACGGCCTCATCACGGATGCCGCGGGCAACGTCCTCTTTGTGGATGCGCGTTGGTCGACGGTTTATCGCTGGGATGACGCCGTGAAAAAACTTACCAAGATCACCGCTGCGGCTCTGCAGCCCGTTGCCCTGGCTCTCGATCAATCCGGCCAACTCCTGATCGTCTCCGGTCACGGCAATGTCTACGCCCTGCCACCCGGGGCCGATGAATTTTCTTTGGCCGTGCTGGTGCCTGAGACCACCGCCGACCGACCCGGAGTCACGGCTTGGTTACCCGTGAGCCGTTGGCGCGATGCCCACAATTGGTTGGAGGTCAGCACACGCGCCGAACCCTGGCACTTTATTTCGCCTGATGGCAGCGCCTTTATCCCGGCGCACGAATCCTACCTCTTACTTGGCCAACCCGCCCATCGCTGGGGTCTGGGCACGGTGGATCTGGCGCGGACCTACGCCCTGGCGCCGGCGGTGCCCGGCCGGCCTTTCTATGCCTCCGATGAGTTCAGCCAGAAAACCTGGCGCTTTGCCGTGCAACCGGACGGCACCTTGACCGATCCCCAACTCTTCGCCGAAGAGGGCGAGGCCGGGACCGCCGTCGATGCCGCGGGCAATGTCTATGTGTGCGCTGGCCAGGTCTTCGTCTACGACCCGACGGGGCGTTCCCTTGGCGTGATTGCCGTGCCGGAGCGCCCCAGCGCGCTGGCCTTCGGCGGACCCGACGGGCGCACCCTCTTCATCGCCGCGCGCACCTCTCTTTACTCCCTGCGGCTGGCCACGACCAAGTAGACCCACTTCATTGAACGGTGTCAGTGAAAGTCCTGTTGCCCGGTTGGGCCGCCCCGGTCATTGACTTTTGCACCCGCCAAGTTCCGCTTGGCCACCCCAACCCCGCCTCCGGTCAGCATCTGCCTTTCCCGCCTGCTCTCATCCCCATGACCCCCACGCCCGAACCTCTCTCGTTCAAGGAAAAATTCGCTTACGGCCTAGGTGACACCGCCTCGAATTTCTTTTTCCAGACCTTTAATATCTTCCTGATTTATTATTACACCGATGTGTTTGGTCTCGCGGTCGGTGCGGTCGGCACAATGTTCATTGTTACGCGCATTTTTGATGCCATCACCGACCCGCTGATGGGCATTTTGGCCGATCGGACCAAAACCCGCTGGGGCAAATATCGGCCCTATCTGCTGTGGATCGCCGTGCCTTATGGCGTGCTGGGTTACCTGATGTTCATGAACCCCGAGCTCTCGGACAGCGGTAAGCTCATCTACGCCTACCTGACCTACTCAGCCATGATGCTGGCCTACACCGCCATCAACATTCCCTATTCGGCCCTGATGGGTGTGATGTCCCCTTCAACGGTCGAACGCACCTCGTTATCGACCTACCGATTTGTCTGTGCCTTCGGCGGC
The DNA here is from genome assembly GCA_002367815.1 of Opitutaceae bacterium UBA3033. Taxonomy (GTDB): domain Bacteria; phylum Verrucomicrobiota; class Verrucomicrobiia; order Opitutales; family Opitutaceae; genus Cephaloticoccus. The sequence goes on from DFDG01000065.1 coordinate 4,144, forward strand.
GGACTTCTTGTGGCCATGTTGGTCACCCCGTTGAAAAACCTGCTCGGCGGCGGCAGCGAAGTCCGCGGGTTTCAGTGGACGATGGCGATCTTCGCCGTCATCTCGATTTCCATGTTCCTTTTCACTTTCTGGAACACCCGCGAGCGCGTGCAGGCCTCGGGCGACGAGAAAAGCAACCTCAAGCAGGACCTCGGCTTTCTCCTCCGCAACCGCGCTTGGGTGGTGCTGTTCTTCGTGGCTATCTTCACGCTGACCAACGTTGCCGTGCGCAACGGCGTGACGGTTTACTTCTTCAAGTATTTTGTCGGGGACGACGGTACCCGGGTTTTCCTCTTTTTCGACCAGACCGCGCTGTTTATGACCTCGGGCATGTTGGCCATGATTCTCGGTGTCGCCTCCACACCGTTTTTCACCAAGCGGTGGGGCAAGCGCGAGTTGATGATCGTGCTCAGTGCCCTTAACGCCCTTTCCATGCTGGCCTTCTATTTCGTGCCCAAGGACCAGATTGCCCTGATGTATCTGATCAACATCACCGGCACGTTTATTGTCGGACCGACACCTGCGATCGTCTGGGCGATGTATGCCGACGCCGCGGACTACGGGGACTGGAAGTTCAACCGCCGGACCACCGCCCTGGTATTCTCCGCGGCTCAATTCGGACAAAAGATGGGGCTCGCGCTGGGCGGCTCGGTCGCCGGTTGGTGTCTGGCGTATTTCGGTTACGTGGCCAACGTGGAACAAACCGCGCGGGCATTGGGTGGCATTCGCATTTTGTTCACCGCTGCCCCGGCCACCTTTGCCCTGCTGAGCGTGGCCATGATGGCCTTCTATCCCCTCAAGGAATCCATGGTGAAGCAGATTGAATTGGAACTGGCCGCACGCAAAGCCACGACCTGAGCGTTTCTTTAAACCACTGGTTTTCTAAATTACTATAAAGCGCGGTCGTGATTGACCGCGCTTTTGTTGGCCGGGTTAAGGCGGCTTACGCCTCGATCTGGGGCCGGTTCTTTTCCGGCCAATCGACGTGGTAGAATTTGCCGCGCGGTTTGTCGGTGCGCTCGTAGGTGTGGGCGCCGAAGTAATCACGTTGCGCCTGCAACAGATTGGCCGGCAAGCGAGCCGAACGGTAGCTGTCGTAGTAGGAGAGGGACGAACTGAAGGTCGGAGCCGGCACCCCACACTCAGCCGCGAGTGCCACGACCTTGCGCCAGTTGGACTGGGCCTTTTGCACGGTCTGGTTGAAATACGGATCGAGCAACAGATTCGCGAGTTTCGGATCCTTGGCGTAAGCCTCGGTGATTTTTTGGAGGAAGGCCGCGCGGATGATACAACCGCCGCGCCAGATCTGGGCGATCTGCCCAAAATTGAGTTTCCAGTTATATTCCTTCTGGGCTTCGCGCATCAGCTGAAATCCCTGCGCATAAGAACAAATCTTCGAACAGTAGAGCGCGTCGTGAATCGCCTTAATGAGCGCCTTCTTCTTGCCTTTGAATTTGAACTTCGGGCCCTTGAGAATCTTGGACGCCGCCACCCGCTCTTCCTTGATAGCGGAGATACAGCGGGCAAAGACCGCCTCGGCAATCGTCGGCGCGGGCACACCCATGTCGAGGGCGTTGGTCGAAGTCCATTTGCCTGTGCCTTTCTGGCCGGCGGTATCGAGCACGATATCCACAAAGGCCTTCTTTTTGTTGGTCGGGTCGGGCTGCTTGAGAATGTCGGCCGTGATCTCGATCAGAAAACTGTCGAGTGCGCCCTTGTTCCAAGCGGTGAAGATGTCGCCCATCTCGGCGGGCTTGAGCCCGAGAATGCCCTGCATGAGCGCGTAGGCCTCACAGATCATCTGCATGTCGCCATACTCGATGCCGTTGTGCACCATCTTGACGTAATGACCGGCGCCGTTTTCGCCGACGTAAGTGGTGCAGGGCACGCCGCCCTTGATGGGCTTGCCGGCAGTCGCACCCATGAGGGGCTTGCCGGTTTTCCGGTCCACCTTGGCCGCGATGGCATTCCAGATCGGCTTGATTTCATTGAACGCCGCCTTGTCGCCGCCCGGCATGAGAGAGGGACCGAATCGCGCGCCTTCTTCACCGCCCGATACGCCGGAACCGATGAAACGGAGATTTTTTTCCTTCAACGCCTTTTCGCGGCGAATCGTGTCGGTCCAGAGGGCGTTACCCCCGTCGATGATAATATCACCGGGCTCGAAAAGTTCGGCGAGCCCGTCTATGACGGCATCGGTCGCGCGCCCAGCCTGCACGAGAATCACGGCCTTGCGCGGCTTGGCAAGTGAGGCCACGAATTCCTTCAAGGACTCGGTGCCGACCAGACCACCGGGCGTGGAGGGGTTTTCCGCCACAAACTTGGTGGTCTTCTCGGTCGTGCGATTGTAGACCGAAATTTGGAAACCGTGGTCGGCGATATTGAGGGCGAGATTTTGACCCATCACGGCGAGCCCGATGAGTCCGATGTCAGAAAGTTCTTTTGCCATAGAGAGCCCCATTGCTACCGAATGCCCGGCCAATCACCACCCGAATTTTCATCCAGCAGTCATAATCCTGCCAAACCGGTTAAAAGGTAGGGCGAGGTGTTCCTGACGAGCCGCGGTTTACCGTGAGCATGACGAAACGGCTCACCGAGGACGGTTCGCCCTA
>DFDG01000065.1:7077-7289 GCA_002367815.1 Opitutaceae bacterium UBA3033
CACCGAGGACGGTTCGCCCTACCTTCCAGTCCAACTTCCTCTTTTCGCATGCTTCGTGTATTGTCTGATGTCGGCCGCAAGCCGTCGCGGCACGTGGTTAAAATCTTCAGCAAGATTCCGGGTTAACTTTCAACCCAAGTTGATCCACTCGGAAGTTCGACGCGTCGGTCGCCGCATTGCACATGGGTTCCACCGTGGAGAAATACATGTTC
>DFDG01000209.1 GCA_002367815.1 Opitutaceae bacterium UBA3033
GCAGGAGCCTGCGTGCAGGCGATTCGTGATGAAAACTGTTGGCGTGAGCCGCGAGATCGCCTGCACGCAGGCTCCTGCAATAAATCGGTGATTCGGCCTCACGCCTCCAAAAAATAACAGATAGGCCAGCCCGGTGACGGCAAATCTTACAGGCATCGATTGCGTTATTTATCCCACCCAATCACGGGCGTTGCGGAACAGCTTCATCCACGGTGAAGCTTCGGCCCAGTCGAATGGGGCCCAGCTCATCGCCTGAGTTTTATGAACGCGCTCGGGGTGGGGCATCATGATGGTGACGCGACCATCATTTGTCGTGAGAGCGGTGATGCCGAATGGTGACCCGTTGGGGTTGAGCGGATAGTGTTCGGTTCCGATTCGAGAAGCATGATCCACCTTCGCCAAGGCTTCGGAGGACAGCGCCATCGCGAGATCTTGCGCCTGCTTGTTGTCCACGAAACGCGCGCTGACCAAGCCGGAGTCGTTGCAGGATTGGGCGGCGTCGGCATTTGCGAATTCAGTAAAACCTTCACCGTGGGCGACGACCACGGGAATGACAGAACCTTCCATACCCTTGAACAGAATACTCGGACTGGATTCGACCTTCAGGGAAACAAAACGGGATTCGTAGCGCTCGGATTTGTTTTGGACGAAGTGCGGCCAGTGATCGGCACCGGGGATGATCGAGTGCAGGTTGCTCAACATCTGGCAGCCGTTGCACACACCGAATGAAAACGTGTCTTCACGGGCAAAGAACGCGGTAAATTCTTCACGCGCTTTGTCGTGAAAAAGGATGCTCTTGGCCCAGCCTTCGCCAGCCCCAAGCACATCACCGTAGCTAAAGCCACCGCATGCGGCTATACCGCGGAAATCTTTGAGTGAAACACGTCCTTGGAGAATGTCCGACATGTGGACATCGATGGCCTCGAATCCAGCCCGAGTGAATGCGGCTGCCATTTCAATCTGCCCGTTGACGCCCTGTTCGCGCAAAATGGCGATTTTCGGATTATTATTCGCCACGGAGTCACGGAGGTCACAAAGACCAGAATCTGAAGATTCTTTATTCCGTGTGTTCTGCGTCTTCGTGGCCAAACTCAATTGAGTATGGTCAAACGTGATCTTTGGCGAGATGCCGGGATTGTTGGGATCGAGCTTAAGTTGATGCTCTTGCTCGGCACATTCGGGATTGTCGCGCAGGCCCTGAATGCGACGGGTGACATCGGACCAGAGCGCGCGCAGATCGAAGAGATTCTCCTCGATGAGGACCTTGTTGCTCTGGGTGACCCGGAATGCGTGGGTAGAGTTGAGAGTGCCGATGCGTGAGACGCAGGCCTTGAGACCGTTTTCACGGAGGACGAGATAGACGTCATCAAAATCGGATTCCCGCACTTGAATGACAGCGCCAAGTTCTTCGTTGAAGAGCGCGCTGAACGGATCGTGTAGATGAGGGATTTCCAAATCGACGCCGGTGTGTCCGGCAAAAGCCATTTCGGCGACGGTGGCGAGCAGCCCACCATCAGAGCGATCATGATAGGCGAGTAGCTTCTTCATCCGGCCGAGTTGCTGGATCGCTTTCCAGAAATTCTTAAGATCGGTGGGATTGTCCACATCGGGGGTGGCTTCGCCCATTTGCGAAACTACCTGCGCGAGAATGGATCCACCCAAGCGATTTTTACCGCGACCGAGATCGATCAGGAGCAGGACGGTAGCGCCGATTGATGGTTGGTAGGGCGAACCCTCCGGGTGAGCCGTTTGTGTGCGCGGCTCGGCGGGGACGCCTCGTCCTACCTCGGAATCGTATTGGAGCTGGGGCGTAAGGCTGAGGCGGATGTCCGTCACTGCCGCGAAGGCGGAAACGATCAAGGAGACGGGAGCAGTGACCCGTTTTTCGGTGCCGCGATCCGACCATACGGTGCTCATGCTCATCGAGTCTTTGCCTACGGGAATCGTGATGCCGAGAGCGGGGCAGAGTTCCATGCCGACGGCTCTAACGGCGGCGTATAGATCGGAGGCGTCGCCGGGCACAGCGGGGGCGGCCATCCAATTGGCGGAGAGATTTACTTTACCGAGGTCGCCGATTTGCGCGGCGGCGAGATTGGTCAGGGCTTCACCGACGGCGAGGCGGGCAGAAGCGGCGGCATTGTTGACCGCGACCGGAGTCCGTTCGCCCATGGCCATAGCCTCACCGGTAAACACATCAAAAGCGGCGGCAGTAACTCCGCAATCCGCCACGGGCACTTGCCAAGGACCGACCATTTGGTCGCGCACGATCAGACCGCCGACGGAACGATCGCCGATGGAGATAAGGAAAGTTTTATCGGCAACCGTCGGGTGGGAGAGGACACGTTTGCAGGCTTCCTTCAAGTGGACACCGCGGAGATCGAGTTCCTTTTGCGGGCGCTTTTTTGTCTTCTCGTTGCGATGCATGCGCGGCGGTTTGCCGAGGAGAACTTCCAGCGGCATGTCGATGGGCTGGTTTTTGAAATGCGGATCCTCGACGCTGAGTTGCTTCACTTCGGTGGCTTCACCGACGATGGCGAAAGGTGCGCGTTCGCGGCTGCAAAGTTCGGCAAAGGTGGCGATACGATCGGCCGGAATGGCGAGGACGTAGCGTTCCTGCGATTCATTGCACCAGATCTCGAGCGGCGACATGCCGGGCTCGTCATTGGGAATTTTGCGCAAATCGAATCGACCGCCGCGGCCGCCGTCGTTGACGAGTTCGGGCAAGGCATTGGAAACGCCGCCGGCACCCACATCGTGAATGAAAGAGATGGGATTGGCGTCGCCCATGGCCCAACAGCGGTCGATGACTTCCTGGCAGCGGCGCTCCATCTCCGGGTTGTCACGTTGCACGCTGGCGAAATCGAGATCTTCGTTGCCTGAGCCGCTGGCCATCGAACTGGCCGCGCCACCACCGAGGCCGATCAGCATGGCGGGACCCCCGAGGACGACGAGTTTATCGCCGGGGTTAATGTCACCCTTTTGAACATGATCGGCGCGGATGTTGCCGAGCCCGCCCGCGAGCATGATCGGTTTGTGATAACCGCGAATTTCCCTCGCGTCGGAATCGGGTCCGTTGGACGGCACCTGTTGTTCGAAGGTGCGGAAATAACCGTTGATGGCGGGGCGACCGAATTCGTTGTTGAAAGCGGCTGCACCGAGCGGCCCTTCGATCATGATATCGAGGGCCGAGACGATGCGGTCGGGTTTGCCGTATTTCCTTTCCCAAGGTTGTTCAGCCCCTGGAATGCGCAGATTGGAGACCGTGAAACCAACCAGACCTGCCTTGGGTTTGGCCCCACGGCCCGTGGCGCCTTCGTCGCGAATTTCTCCACCCGAACCGGTGGCGGCGCCGGCAAAGGGAGAGATCGCCGTGGGATGATTATGAGTCTCTACCTTGCAAAGCAGGTGAATCTCCTCGTCGTGGGCCGCGTAGGCTTTGGTTTGCGGATCGGCGTAGAACCGTCCGCCGCGCGATCCGGTGATGACCGCGGAATTGTCGCTGTAGGCGGAGAGAATGCCCCCACTGTGCAGTTCGTGGGTGTTCCGGATCATCTGAAACAGCGACCGGTCCTGCTTGTGGCCGTCGATATCCCAAGTGGCATTGAAGATCTTGTGGCGACAGTGCTCCGAATTGGCCTGTGCGAACATCATCAATTCGATGTCGTTGGGGTTGCGACCGATCTTGATAAAGGCCTCAACCAGATAATCGATTTCATCTTCGGCCAACGCCAGACCTAGCTTTGTGTTGGCCGCGACGAGCGCGGCGCGACCTTCGGCTATGACCGGTATGGTAGTCAGCGGCCGCGGTGCCCCATGGTGAAACAGGGCGGAGCACGATTCGATATCCGAAAAAACCACCTGGGTCATTCGGTCGTGGAGTTTGGACCGGAGGATATCGATGTGGGCCGAGAGCTGGCTCGCGCCTTCGGGAGTATCAGCATCGGAACGGCTACCAGCTGTAGCGCCAGCAAGCTGGCTGCCGACGGACGGATTAAGGGCTACATTGTTGAATTCGATTGTGAAGGCGATGACCCGTTCGATGCGTTTAATCCCATCAAGCCCACAGATATGGGCGATATCAGTAGCCTTGGAAGACCATGGGGAAAAGGTGCCGGGGCGAGGGGCGACAATTTGCTGCAATCCTTGAACCTGTTTCGCGATGCGACTTGGTCCGTAGGTGAGGAGTTTCTCGAGCACTGTCTGCTGGGCCGGGGGCAATTCTCCGGTCAACTCACATATATGGACATATTCGGCGCTTAGTGCCCGAACCGGCAGGCCTGCCGCGGTGAAGTCTTGGAGAAGTTTGTGAAGGCGAAAGGTAGATAGAGCGGGGGAGCCGCGAAGCGTCAGCATGGTCGTGAGCTTGTTTTTCCAAACATCCAACGTGTGGTCAAGGGGACTGAGTGTTTTGTGCGATGTTTTGGTCATAAAACAGAGAAAGCCATTGACGATTTGCAACGTGTCCACGCAATGAGCATCTTTATCGCCCGTGAGGACCTGGAACCATCCAAACCGATCTCATCAACGACGCTTTTCTGACCGGAAAGCCACGGTAAATCCGAGCGTGCCCCTATGAGCGAACGGATCACCCACGAATGCGGCGTAGCCCTGGTGCGGCTCTTAAAACCACTCTCCTTTTACCAGGAAAAATACGGTTCACCCCTGTGGGGCTTTACGAAGCTGTTCCTCCTCATGGAAAAGCAGCACAACCGTGGGCAGGACGGCGCGGGAGTGGCCTGTGTGAAACTCAATATGCCACCGGGCGATTCCTACATGTTTCGTGAGCGCAGTGTTAAATCCAATGCGTTGGATCGGATATTCAAAGCGCTGCTGAAACAGTATAATGATAAGGTCTCCACGGGCACAATTTTCCCGGAATTTCCTGATACCGTGCGCAAGAACTTCGATTTCGGTGGTGAATTGTTGATGGGCCATCTGCGTTATGGGACTAGCGGCGATTACAATGCTTCCTCCTGTCATCCGTTTTTCCGGCGCAGTCCTTGGCCGACACGTAATCTGGCGCTTTGCGGTAATTTCACCCTGACCAATACAACCGAACTCAATGCCTCCCTGACGGCGATGGGGCAGCACCCGATCTATGCAACAGATACGCAGGCCGTGCTCGAAAAGATCGGTTACTATTTGGATCAAGAGCACGAAGACATTTACCGGAAGCTAAGAGATGACGGCATGCCCGGGGATGAGATCGCGACCCACATCAGCATGGATCTCGATTTGGCTCGGGTCTTCAAAAAGGCCTCGGCCAAATGGGATGGTGGCTATACGATTTGCGGTATGACGGGTAACGGCGATGCCTTTGTGGCGCGCGACCCATCAGGCATACGTCCTTGCTTCTATTTTCAGAATGATGAAGTGATCGCCTTCGCCTCTGAACGGGCCCCTCTAATGACAGGTTTTGATCTGGATTTGGAGGAGGTGAAGGAAGTTACCCCCGGCCATGTCATGATGATCAAACATCACGGGCAGGTCACGGACACGGCGTTTGCCGAACCTCTGCCCCGAACCGAGTGCACGTTTGAGCGTATCTATTTTTCCCGAGGCAATGACTACGATATCTATCGGGAGCGCAAAGCCCTCGGCGGCAATCTGGCCGATCAGGTCATCAAATCTATCAACCACGATTGGGCTAACAGCGTTTTCGGCTTCATTCCTAATACGGCCGAAGTGGCTTACTACGGCTTGATGTCAGCCCTGCGGGAACGCCGTCGCCTCGAAGTAAAGTCGGCGATCCTTGAGGCCAGTAACGCGGGGAAATTAACCGAAGCGATGCTCGATGATTTGATCCTCAACAACTGGCCGCGCAGTGAAAAGGTGGTCAGCAAGGACATCAAATTACGCACCTTTATCGGGCAGGAAAATTTGCGCAATCAACTCGCGAGCCATGTTTACGATATCACTTACGGATCGATCAAACCGGGTGACAATCTGGTCTGCTTGGAGGATTCGATCGTGCGCGGCACCACACTCCGAAAGTCCATCCTGCGCATTCTCAGCCGACTGCATCCCCGGAAGATTGTCATCGTTTCCACCGCACCCCAGATACGCTATCCCGACTGTTATGGGATCGATATGTCTGAGCTGGGTAAGTTCATCGCATTTGAAGCCGCAGTTGAGCTGCTCAAGGAACGTGGCAAAGGCGACCTGCTCGAAGAGGTTTATCAACTTTGTCGTGGTGAAATCGAACGCGGTATCAAGATTGATACCAATCATGTGCGCAAGATTTACGAACCGTTCACCCCGGAAGAGATATCGGCCAAAATCGTCGAACGGGTGGCGCCAAAGAAGAACGGATGGAAAGGTGAGATCGAAATCATTTATCAAACCATTGAGCATTTGCATGCCGCCCTCCCGCATCATTCGGGAGATTGGTATTTCACCGGCAATTATCCGACTTTGGGAGGCTACCGCGTGGTGAATCAGGCTTACATCAATTACTACGAGAAAAACGAAGGCCGGAGTTACTGAATCATGTCGCTGAGTTACGAATCTTCCGGAGTGAGTTACGATCAACTCGATGCGTTTAAACGCGCCTGCCAACAGGCGGCTCGCAAGACGGCCCATCTGCTGGCTGACCACGGTTACGCCGAGCCGGACAACACTCGGGGCGAAAGCTGCTACCTGATGGAAGCGGCCGATCACTATCTCGCACACGTCGAGGAAGGACTGGGCACCAAAAACCTGGTGGCCGATGCCGTCTACCAACAATCGGGCAAAACGTTTTATCATGAAGTCGCCATCGATACGGTCGCCACGATCGTGAACGATCTGGTGACCTGCGGCGCACTGCCGACATCGGTGGCGATGCATGCGGCGGTGGGTGATTCCGATTGGTTTTCCGACTCGAAAAGAATGCAGGCTTTGGTTGACGGTTGGGCCGATGGTTGCACTCAAGCCGGTGCGGTTTGGGGCGGCGGAGAAACGCCGACCCTCAAGAGTATTGTTAATCCAGCAGCCATCGTGCTTGCAGGTTCGGCAGTGGGCCGGATTGCTCCGAAATCGCTGCGCATCACAGGTGAAGTGAAAGCAGGCGATTCAATTATTTTTCTCGCCAGTTCCGGGGTGCAAACCAACGGTCTTTCACTGTGCCGGTTGATTGCGGACAAGCTGCCGGAAAGCTACGCGACCCCGGTGGGTCACGGCGATCCACGCACCTACGGTGAGGCATTGCTCGCTCCTTCGGTGATCTACGTAAAGTTTGTGCGCGAGTGTCAGCGCCGCGGTTTGAAGCTCAACTACGTGTCGCACGTCACGGGCCATGGTTGGCGCAAATTGATGAGGCTCGAAGAAAATTTCGTCTACGAAATCACCAACCCGCACGAACCATTGGCGGTGTTTAAGTTTTTACAGGAAGCCGGCCCGATCACGGAGCGCGAGATGTATGCGACTTTTAACATGGGCGTGGGCTTTGCGGCATACGTTGCGCCGGAGAATGAAGCCGCGGTGCTCGCGGCCGCGACGGAATCCGGCTATGAAGCGTGGATCGCGGGGAAGGTGAAAAAGGAAGGGGATCGCAAAGCGGTGGAGATCCCATCGCTGAATCTGACGTTCGAGGGCGACACGTTGCAGGTCCGATAATCTGCGTTCAGCGTTTCGAAATGACTGAACACCCGCGACTTTTCCTCGCTTCCGAATCAACTGGTGGACTACGCACGGTCGAGGATTTGCAGCTCAGCATTCAATCCGGCTGGCCCAGGGAAACCTGGCTGCGGATATTGGCTTCGGCCGAAGCGGCTTTGGGGTGTGCCCCGTTTGTACCCAGTGATGATTTCCCCGGCCGGCCTCCGGGTATGGCCGCGCAGAAGAATCCTGATTTCACGGTTTGCGAGGCGGCCGGGCAGCGACTCCTGCGCGCTTCGTTGGCCCACCTGTTGACCGGCAGACCGGAGTTCAAAGTCTCGGCCATGGCGCAGCTCAAGGCACTTTATGATCCGGAAGTTTGGCCGGATTGGATTGATCAGGCGCATACGCATTTTGATTTTAAAGCCGATTTGCGCACCGGAATGCTTTCGCAGGCGGTTGGTTTGACTTATGATTGGCTGGCATCATCGCTCACGGCGGACGAGCGAGTCTGGGTGATCGAGGGATTGGACCGACGTGGGATTCAACCCTATCTCGAATCCCTGGCGATGAATCCATGGTGGGCGCACGATCGTAATAATTGGATGACTTGCATCGTGGGTGGCCTGGGTATCGCCGGGATGGCTTTGGATGGAGAACATCCGGACGCCCGGCGCTTGATCGACTTGGCCGTGGAGAAAATGGAGTCGTATCTTTCGTGCTACGGTGCGGAAGGGGATTTCAACGAATCGGTGGGATATGCCGGGGCCAATCGGCTGCCAGTGGCTTTTTTCCAAGCGCATCGTTATTGGTCGGGTGGAAAACAAAATCGTTTGGCGGAGACACCCTTTCCGGAAATGTGCCGGTGGGTCATGCATACCACCTTGCCTCCCGGTCGCGTGGTGAGCGTGGGGGACTGTCATCCCAATGCTCCGGTTACAACGGGCTATGTGGCCCCGGTAGCGTCCGCCAATCAGGATGGTATATTGCAATGGTTCTATCACCAATATCAGGCCTCTTCGGATGATCCATACCAGTTGGTTTCATACGATGCCCTGCTCCCGGAAATTTCACCGGAAGGAAAGGTGCCGCCTTACAAAAGTTTCCCCGCCCACGGGCGCCTGATTGTCAGTCGCTCGGACTGGTCTGCCCAAAGCATAGCTTGCGTTGTTCACGCCAAGGCAGGGCGCGAGGAAAACCATGAACACAATGATGTGGGTCAACTTTGTGTGGATGGATTTGGCGAGCGATTGATCATCGATCCGGGTTCTCCTTCCGGCTATCCGGCTGACTTCTTTGAGCAGGTCCGATGGGAATATTACAACGCCTCGATTCGAGGGCACAATGTGCTGATGTTTGATGGCGAGGAACAGCGTTCACCGCAGAGCAAACGGGGGCAATTCAAAGAGGTGGAATCCTTGAGTGGCCATGTGGTGGCCGAAAATTATATCCCGGGGGTGGGAGCGGCATGGAAGATGGATCTTTCGCCGGCATACCATACCGGACAACAGGTCACCCGAACGGTGCTTCACCTTTACCCGGGATATGTGTTGGTGTTGGATGAGGCCGTGCTCGCGAAAGCGCAGAATATTTCGTTGCGCTGGCACACTTGCGATCGGGCCGCCCCGGACGAAAAGGGCAATTTCGTGGTGCGCGGGCAGAAGGCGATATTGGCCGGACTGGTGACCCGATTGGACTTTGGGGCCATCAATTATGGACGTCGTGAGCAACAATACCATGCGCCCTATGACCGCGATCGTGTCGGTGAGCTTCTGGAGGCACGCCGGGAGAGCTATATCGAGACAACATTGCAGGGTGATCGCTGCCGGTTGTTAACCTTGATGGTTGTGCAAGGCGCTGGATCGGCTGAAGCGTCTTGGAGCAAAAGTGGTGAGAATTGGCATTTTGGGGATATTTCCGCCCGAATGACAGCGTCTGGGCCCGAAATCCTTTCTCTTTCCACTGGGCAACGTATTGCCCTGACGTAAGTTTTTATTTCCACATGCCAATTATATTCATATAACTGGAGTTCCGTTATTAACCATCCCCGGATATTCCTAGCCACTCAATCCGCCAATGGACTCCGCACCGTTGATGTTTTGCGTCGGGATATTAAGCTGGGATGGATGCGCGATGCCTGGTCGCGGATATTGTTTTCGGCCGAGAAAGCGGTGAAGGATGGACCCGTCCTACCGGATCACTTCGTTTATGGTCGTGATCAGAGTTCGATGCTCAAAAAGAATCCGGACTTTTTTGTGTGCGAGGCGGTGGGACAGCAGCTCCTGCGGTTGGCCCTGGCCCACCTTTTGACCGGACGGGAAGAATTCAAGAAATCCGCCATGGATCAACTTGAAGCACTTTATAATCCCGAGGTTTGGCCCGATTGGATTGATCAAAGCAGCATCAACACCGGAGTGACTGCCGACCTGCGCACCGGATCGCTATCCCAGGATGTGGCGGTGGCATTTGATTGGTTGGCGCCGGGCCTTACCCCCAACGAAAAGAAATGGATCATCGATGGACTCGATCGTCGGGGGATCCAACCTTTCCTGAAGACTTTGGCCGGTAATCCTGTGTGGGTAAATCAGATCAGTCGCATGACCGCAATTGTCAGCGGGCTGGGTATTGCGGGGATGGCACTGGATGGCGAACACCCGGACGCACAGCGCTTGATCGATATCGCGATGGAGAAAATGGAAGCAGCGCTTTCCATTATCGGACCCGAGGGTGAATTCAACGAATCCGTGAATTATGCCAGTGCCAACCGGTATCCGGTTAACTTTTTCCTCGCGCATCGTTATTGGACCAATGGGCAGGAGAATCGGCTCGCGCAGTCACCGTTCCCCGAGATGTGCCGTTGGTTGATGCACACCACAGTGCCACCCGGTCGGGTCCTGGCCCTGGGCGATTGTTTGCCAGAACGTGAAGTGGTTTCGGGGTATATGGCGGCGGTCGCTGCAGCCACGCGCGATGGCGTGGCGCAATGGTATTACGAACAGTATCAGTCCGAGTCTGCCGATCCCTATCAGTTGGTCGCTTACGATCCTTCCGTTGCTGCTCAGCCTCCGGATGGGCTAGTGCCTAATTTCAAAGTATTCAAGGCGCACGCTGGGGTCGTGATCAGTCGCACTGATTGGTCGTCAGACAGCACCGCGTGTGTCGTGTTTGCCAAAACGGGCCGGGAGCAGAATCACGATCATAACGATATTGGTCAGCTTTGCGTGCAAGGCTTTGGGGAGAGACTGATCAAGGATTTGGGTGCCCCATCCGGTTTTCCAGCGGACTTTTTCGGTGAAGCAAGATGGGAATATTACAATGCCTCGATCTCGGGTCACAACGTGCTGATGTTTGACCGGCGGGAGCAGCGCAGCCCCCTGCATCTGCGCGATGAGCAGATCGATATGTCGCCTTACAGTGGTCGGGTGGTGGCCCAGAAACATGTGCCCGACGTGGGCAGTGCATGGAAAATGGACTTGTCCCCGGCC
>DFDG01000202.1 GCA_002367815.1 Opitutaceae bacterium UBA3033
CGAAGTTCGTTTCCCCCGACCCGCCGATGTGCCATGGGACCCTCGTATCCCCACCCCCACACTGAATATCAACCTCAACTACTACCTGTGTGACGTGAATGAGGAACTCGGACCCACGGAATTCATCCCCGGCAGCCATCGCTCCGGACGTCATCCGGCTCCGGGAGATTATGATGCCAATGGCGTTCCCTCCTATAATGGACAGCAAGTATTCAAGGCTTGTGGCAAAGCCGGCAGCGCCGTGCTCTGGAACGATCAAATCTGGCACCAAGGCGGTCCAAATACGTCCGACGGACGCATCCGCTGGGTGATCCAAGCCCCCTATGCCAAACGCTACATCGCCCAGCGGTTTTATCCTTTCATCAACTACCGCATGCCGGCGGAAATCCTCGCCCGGGCCAATCCTCGCCGCCAACGTCTCCTCGGTCTTCACGCCATTGGGGCCTATGGTTGATTTCTTTCAAGGACTCGACCGCCGGAACAATTGTTGGTAATTTAATGCCATGGACCAATCTCCCGATCCGCTGCACGGCATCACCCTTGAAAAAATTCTGACCGTCCTCGTGGAGCACTATGGTTGGCAGGGTTTGGCCGAATATGTCGATGTCCGCTGTTTTAAATTCGACCCGAGCATCAAATCCAGTCTGCAGTTTCTACGACGCACGCCGTGGGCCCGCACCAAGGTTGAGCAACTTTATATTCGGCTGATCTCGGAGTCATGAGCCCCGAACTGCCAATCATCCAATTCGGCCTGGATGCGGCGACGATGGATTCGTGTGCCGTTGATATTCTCAAGGGAAACAAACGGGCCACGACAGGTCTGCTCGCCGCCTACCGGCACGATGCCGAATCTTTGCCCAAGGCGGGCGTCCGCTCTTTGGTGCGCGACAGTCGCAATCGCGATATCGCCATCATCGAGGTCACCCAAGTTGAGACCCGGCTATATCGCGAGGTTGATGCGACATATGCCGCCATTGAAGGAGAAGGCGACAAGAGCCTCAGCCATTGGCAACGCGTGCACTGGGAATTCCTCGGTCTGGAATGCGCCCGCATAGGGATACCGATGAATGAGGCTGTCGCGGTCGTGCTCGAATATTTCAAGGTCGAGCAAACCTTGCTGACATTGGATCGATTCTAATTAGTGCAGACTTCGCGATGCACGGCGACCACTGAATCACCGATATAGTCGGCATCGTCATTGGTGTAGAGCCAGCCAATCGGTAGCGCCACGTAGCGCTTGGTGAGATCCTCTGTGCGCGGGAAATCTTCCGCCCGATAACCCGGCGCCGGCCATTCTCTGTAATCGCGGAATGGTGAAAGCGCGGGATGATGCGCCAATCCCGTCTTAACATAATCGCGGTTGTATTGCGGATAAGTGCCGGTGCGCGCCCCGCAATTCACATTGAGCGCATTCAGCTTTTCCTGAAACAGCGCCACCTTGCTGGCGTCATCAATCATCAGATAGATTTCGAAACCAAAATCACCATCCAGATCGGGAATGCGGCGCAACTTGATCCCGGGTAGTCCCGTCACTTTGCTCAACACCCTTGCTTGCAATGCGCGACAGTGCTTGCGCATGGCATCAACCTTGCGCAATTGCGCAAGGGCCATCGCGCTCGACAATTCACTCAGGCGAAACTGTCCACCCACAAAGGCCGGTTCCCGGGCTTTCACAATATTAGCATGAAAGGGTCGATAGTTGCCGATATCGTGAAACCGCACCGCACGTTCGTAAATGCGCTGATCACGAGTCACCACCATCCCGCCTTCGCCGCAGGTCGCGATTTTGTTGTATTGGAAACTGAAAATAGCGACATCGCTCCAGGTGCCGATCTGTCGGCCACGGTAACTTGTGCCCAGTGATTGGGCGCAATCTTCGACCACAAACAATCCGAGTTTATGCGCTTCCTTTTGGATCACATCCATCTCGGCGGCCACCCCTTGATAATGAATTACAGAAACTGCCTTGGTGCGGGGCGTCACCAGACGTGCGATCTCCTTGGGATCAAAATTCAACGTATCATCCACTTCACATAACACCGGCCGCGCACCCACTCGCACGATGGCGGTAAAACAGGATATCCAACTCCAAGCCGGCACGATCACTTCATCCCCCGGTCCAATCCCGATGGCTGCATAAGCGACTTCCAACGCCGCGGTGCCGCTCGTTACGGCGAGCGCGTAATCCGTGCCGATATATGCACAGAATTCCTTCTCCAGAGTCGCCGCCATCGGTGGCGGTGAGTTGGGATCCAATCCGTAATAACGGAAAGGCTCTTTGCGGCGAAGCACATCGAGCACCAATTCTTCTTCTTCGGGACCAATGGCATTAG
The DNA here is from genome assembly GCA_002367815.1 of Opitutaceae bacterium UBA3033. Lineage (GTDB taxonomy): Bacteria > Verrucomicrobiota > Verrucomicrobiia > Opitutales > Opitutaceae > Cephaloticoccus. The sequence goes on from DFDG01000202.1 coordinate 2,334, forward strand.
CACCAAGACCGGGAATGGGACGGGGGCGAAGGGTGGAAGACATCGTGCCCCACCCTTTCATGATTTGGTCCTCACTCGCAAGATCGGTATGGCCTCTATGACCTGATTTTTTGAAAACCTCATTGCCGCTCCCCGGATGCCTTCGTTTAGTGCTGATGCTTTCTCCCTTTCTTCAGGCACTAACCCGCGAGCAGTAATCGACCCTTTACCATGCCCTCTTCTGTCCATGACCTCGGTATCCCGGTTAAAGCTGTTAGTTGGACCCGCCTCCATCCCGGTCTAACCGCCGACGGCCGCGGTTCGTTGCTCGCCACCATGAGCCAGAACAATGGCGGCTTCTTTGTGATCGATATCGATCTCGAAACCGGCCACTGCACCCAATACCACACCGAGGCACCGAAACGTTCCACTTTTTCTCCGGGATCATTTCGCTCGCTGAGCACTGGCATCCTCTATGTTTGCTCGGCTTGGGATGGTCATCTGCACCGCTTTGACGCCAATCACCCCGAGCGTGGTATCGAAGATCTGGGCCGCGTTGATGACAGTTCCACTTTTGGCAATGGGATCACCGAGACTCCCGACGGCATGATCTGGATCGGTGCCTATCCCGACGCCCGCCTCAATCGCTTCGATCCCTTCACCGGCGGATTCAAGAGCTTTGGGCGTATCGTTGCCGACGACAAATATCTCTACCCCGTGGCCGGCGCCGACGGCACCCTTGCCGCTTTGGTCAAAGCCAACCAACCGCGCGTTTTCGCCATCGACCCCACCACGGAAGAAAGACGCCAGATCGGTCCTACCATCACCGATTCCACTGATTCCAGTCAGTTTTTGAAACTGTATCGCGGCACCGACGAACTGCTCTACCTCGAATCCCATCAAGGCACGGTTCGGCTCCATGGTCTGGATGCCAGCGCCGCTGAAAATCCTCCTCCTCCTCGCCCCGGAATTCACGCCACCTATCAACACAACTATCAGGGTCCGCTTGAAATGCCCGGTGGTTGGACCGCGGAGTTTCCGGACATCGGCATTAATGGCACCGGCACCCCGCGCCTGCTTCGCCTCACCAATCGTGATCCCAACATCGCGCCGCGCGACCTCATGCTCGATTGGGTGGGCGGAGGTAATAATCTGCACGTCATTGGCGAAGGTCCCGATGGACACTTATACGGCTCCAGTTATCTGCCCAACCGACTTTTCCGGGCCAGACTCGGCCTGGAAAAGTCGCCCGCCATAGCCTCGGCGACGGAGGGCGCACCTAATGCTAGCAGCAAGACCGAAGACCTAGGCATGCATACCGTAGCCGGCGGTCAAGCCTACTCGATGGCCAATCTCGATGGTAAACTCTACCTCGCTTCCTACCCCGGTTCACACCTCTCGGTCTACGATCCCACCCGGCCAATTAACTACGGTACCGAACCAGCCAACAATCCCCGCGACCTCGGCCGGTTCGATAATGTCAGCTTTCGGCCCAATGCACTCATCGCCACGCCGGACGGCAAACTCTGGATGGGTTCCGCCCCGGACTATGGGCTCCACGGCGGCACGTTGGTGTGGATTGACCCCAAATCCGGAAAATCAAAGACACACCGCGACCTGGTTCCCGATACTTCACCTGCCGCATTGCTCTATCTTCCGGAGCTGAAACAAATCCTCATCGGTCTGAGTATTGAAGTCGGCACCGGGGCCACGGTTACTCATTTAGATGGCTCCTTCGCCCTCTGGGATCCTGCCAAGGACGAGCTCATTTGGTCTGGCGATCTTGGGATCGAAGACCTCGCCGATCCGGTCGCATTCGCTCCGGCAGACAACGGTCTGGTTTATACCCTGCTCGGCCGCGGTGATCAAATCATGTCGGCCGGAGCACCGCGGATTCGACCGCGCCTCGCCCTGCTCGATCCGGTCCAACGAAAACTGATCGCCCTATCATGGCTGCCCGAGGACTTCGGCCCCATGGCCTGGCACGGCCACTTCTCTTTGCGCGTCAGTCCCGGAGGCACCGTTTATGGAGCGACCGGTTATTGCGTATTTCGCATCAAACCCGGCACCTGCGAGGTTGAGCGTATTTGGCAACCGGATGAGCCACCGCTGTTCAACGAAGATCCCGTCTGGATCACCCACTCCACCCCTGATGCCATCGATGCCGTCGGCCCGATCATTGACCACCAACTCTACTTCTCCACCGGCTGGCGCCTCCGCGCCCTCACCCTGCAGGAATAAAAAGTAATAAGCGAAAAGCTTTAATCACCAAGCTCAACAATCCCAACCCATCATCATTCTTCTCTTTCTCAAAATTCTTCAACCGCTAATGAACTCTGATCCATTCTCTCTTTCGTGTGTTTAGTGTCTTTCGTGGTTAACAAATATTCATGGCCTCATCATTATCTCACATCACCGTTAGCGAAATCGGCATCCCCGTCAAAGCCGTCAATTGGGTCCGCCTGCATCCCGGCCGTGGCCCCGACGGCAGCGCCTCGCTGCTTGCCTCGATGGGCCAGAACAATGGCGGACTGTTCGTCATCGATATCGATCTGAGAACCGGCCATTGCCGCCAATTCAACGCGCCGGCCAAGGAGCAGCAGTATCCCACCGGTTCGTTTCGAAGCCCGGCCACCGGCATTCTCTACATCGGCGCCCATACCGACGGGCACCTCCTGCGCTATGATCCGTCCCACCCCGAACGTGGCCTCGAGGATCTTGGCGTCATCGACGGTGACCAGGCCATCTTTCCCACCGGTATCACCGAGGCACCCGACGGCGGCATCTGGATCGGCGCCTACCCCGGTTGCACTTTCACCCGCTTCGATCCGGCCACCGGTGAGTTTCGCCGCTTGGGCTCGCTCGATCCCGAGGACAAATACCTTTACCCGCTCGCCGGCACCGATGGCAGCCTCGCCGCGCTGACCAAGGTCGTGCATCCCCACCTCGTCACCGTCAACCCCGCGACCGGTGAGTTCCGCGCCGTGGGGCCGCGGGTCACCAACCCCGAGGACAAGGCGCAGAGCGTCCAGTTTTTCAAGGGACTCGACGGCCGTCTTTACCTCGACACGCACGAGGGAAAATTCCGCGTCAACGGCCTTGACCTTGAGCCGGTCACCTATCTGCCGCCCGCCATGCCCGGCATGCATGCTACCTACAAGCACGCCTACCAGGAGGTCCTGCCCATGCCCGACGGTCTCATCGCAGCCTGGGAAGACGGCGACGAGGGAGCCGGCATCTTCAAGACCCTGCGTCTAACCAGCACTTCACCCAACGTCGCCCCGCACATGCTCAACCTCGACTGGCAGGGCGGTGGCTCGAACATCTTCATGCTGCACCTCGGCCCCGACGGCTGCATCTACGGCTCCAGTTTTCTACCGGAGCATTTGCTGCGCTACAACCCGCAGTCCGGCGAACTGGTCAATCTAGGTCGCTGTAGCCTCTCGCTCGGCGAGGCCTACACGATGGGTAATTTCAGTGACGGCACCATGGCTATTGCTTCCTATTCTCATTCACGGATTTCACTTTACGATCCCCGCAAGCCCTACCGCTTCGGCACCGAGGCTGACGCCAACCCACGCGACATCGGCCGGCTCGATGAAATCGGCATTCGTCCCGCCGGCATGGCGATTGTGCCGCCTTTGACCAAAGTCGACGGCACCGTCGTCCCCGAGAAAATGTGGATCGCCTCCCTGCCCGACTACGGGCTGTGGGGCGGCACGCTCGCCTGGCTTGACCCAAAAACCGGCGAGCATGGCAGCCACCGCCACCTCGTGCAGGACTGCTCGCCGTTTTCCCTCCTTTGGTTGCCCGAGTTGCAACTGCTGCTCGTTGGCCTGAGCACCGAGGGCGGCACCGGCACGCAGATCAAGGCGAAGCACGGCGCCTTCGTGCTCTGGGATCCCGCCGAGGATGCACCCGTTTACATCGGCGCCTTCGGCTTGGAGGATCTGCCGAGTATCCAGGCGCTGTCCCCGGCGGGACCCGGCCGCGTATATGCCCAGCTCAGCCATTCCCGCTTTGCCGCCAACACCATGGGCGCCCGGCATATCCGCCCGCGGATTGCTCTGCTCGATATTCCGACCCGGCAGGTCGTGTCCGAGGTGAGCCTGCCCGAGGACTACGGCATCATGTCCGATCAGGCGCAGTTTTGCATCTTTCCCGGACCCGACGCCGTTTATGGCCGCACCGAACAGGTGCTCTATCGCCTCAAACCCGGCACCTGCGAAACGGAACTCGTGCACCGGCTCCCCGACGGCGAAGGCTTCGAGGCCACGGGCCCGTGGATCGGCCGCACGTTCTACTACGGCAGCCGCTGGCACCTCCGTAGCCTGACCCTGCCGGATTGATTCTGGTTAAGATATCCAAATAGTGCAGCTCATGAAAAGGGTTTGTATCGTGGGCGCTTCCGGTAAATTGGGCCAATATATGGTGCAGCATTCGCTGGATCTGGGCTACGAAGTGGTTGGGGTTTGTCGGCCAAAGAGCGTGCACAAACTCGACCGATTCAAAGGCCGTATCACTCTATATCCCGGTGCAACCGACGACCGAGCAGTCATCGAAAAGGCGGTTGAGGGCTGCGATGCAGTGCTAACCGTGTTGGTGCCTCGGGGGTTCACCAATACCCTTCCGGAACGGCCCAAACCGTGCTTGAACACGCCAGTCCAGACGCTCGCCTCATCTTCTCCTGCTGCTGGCATATTTCGCAGGACAATCAAGACGTTTACACGCTAACTGACAAAGCGATGATCGCGGTTGTTAGCTGGTTGGCCCGGCTGCTTCGCCTCGTGGAACTCGCTGATCAAGTGGAAGCCTGCAATCGGATATTCGCGAGCAAAAGCCCTTGGACGGTCGTCCGCGGAAGTAATCTGGAACAAGGAGGGAGTCAGGGCCTTCCCGTGTGGAGCAGGCATGTGGGTGACCCAATCCTCGCGAGCAACAAAACGCGCCGCGTGGACTTTGCCCTCTTCATGGTAACCGCCATTGAAAACGATGAGCTCATCCACGAGGCCCCCGCGATAGTTGGCTGCCAAACACCCTCGGCGCTCGTAACAACCGAAAAGGCTGACCCGGCAGAGGATCGACCGCACTTTCCACTTCGCCACCGGTTGACGCCTGCACAGCGTGACGTTGCCGGAGGCAAAGCAGTAAGCGATAAGCGTTAGGCATTAAGCTCCCATTTCCGAGAAACAACCTCTTGTTTTGCGCCTTGTGCCGGAGGCACATAACTGATGCTCGTGGTGGTGTCGCCAGCACACTGCCGACCCACGTTCAACCACCCCTCTCATCCATGAACATCCGCACGTTTCTCACGTTCGCCATGATCGCGAACTTTGGCTACGGCCTCTGGTATTTCCTCGCCCCACAGGGCGCCGCCAATGTCTACGGCTTCGGCGCTGCCACCACGGAATTGAGCAACGTCATGCTGCAGTTCCTGGGCATCCTCTTTTTTGCCGAAGGCGTCATGTGCGCCGTAGCCCGCAAAGCCGAGGCCTCCCTCGGGCGCACTGCGGTCCTGGCGTTCATCTGCGTATCGTCGCTGCTGTGTTTCTACATGGACATCCGCACCTTGCTCGGAGAACCGGGCACGATGGACTACGTTGATACGGTCATCAACGGCCTGTTCGGCTTCGGTGCCCTCGCCTATATCATACGGGCTGGCAAAGCCACCACCGCGACCTGAGCCGCACTGCTTGGTGCACGCAATATTGCACAATGAATGCCCACGAATAAACCGGGACACGCCTCATGCAGGTAGCCTGATATCCATATGACGACCTCACCCATATCAGAGTCGGAGCAACGCGCCGCCGCAGCGCAGTATGATCGCGACGGCTTTTTTCTCGCGCCACCCTTGATTCCTGCGGAGTTGTTGGCCCGGGTTCGCGCTAGTATCGCGGCCGTTTACGCCGGGAAATATGAAACGGGCATTCCCCCCATCGGTCAGCAACCCAAACGCACCCAGCCGCCCACCACCCTCGTAAAAATCGACAATTCGCATCGCTCGGATCGAACGATTCTCGAACTGGTGAGTCATCCCGCAATCGGCCGCTGGGCCGCCGCCCTGACCTCCGCCAAAATGGTGCAGGTTTTCGCCACGCAATTGCTGATCAAACCTCCCCTTCCGGAAGGCCAGGTCAGTGTCGGCTGGCATCAGGATATGGAATACTGGGAACCATCGCTGGAGGGAAATCTGTTCACCGCCTGGGTCGCCATCAGCGATGTCACCGCCGATTCGGGACCAATGCGCTTTGTGCCGGGTTCCCACCATTGGGGTCTGTTGAATTCCGGGGATTTTTTCAGCAGCAATCTCGATGCCTTGAAAAAACGTATTCAGGAAAAAAGTGATCGTGACGCTTGGCAGGAAGTGCCCGCCGTGTTGCCTCCGGGAGGCGTCAGTTTCCACCACAATCTCACCGTGCATGGCAGTGGACCCAACCTCAGCACAACGCCGCGAGTGAGTTTCGCGATTCACCTGCGCACGGAAAACTCCCGGGTGCGTGAAGGAGTCAAATGGCAGGATGCGGGATTCCTGAATGACTTTACCGACCTGCAAGGCAGCCCCATCTGTTATCGCGAGACGGGTTAAACTCAAACCAAAGACAAAACCGCTTCAATGTGGAACTCAGGAAAGAAGGAATAATATCCTGCGACAGGCAGGCTCGCACCAGCCTGCCGACTAATTCACCGCAGCTGTTTTCTATTTAGTGTATTTCGTGAGTTTCGTGGTTAACAATCTGCTCCTACCCCATGGCCGAAAAAATCAAAATCAGTTGGTATCGATGCAAAGTTGACCGCGAGGTGATGCGAGAGTTCATACGCAAAAGTGACGCCAAAGGTCTCGCGCACGTCATCCCATCCATCCTCCTCTATGCCACGACGGCCACATTGGCGTATTTCGCCTTTGTCAATCTCAACGCCACCAATTGGCCAACGGCTTTGCCGCTCGTGCTCCTTGCTCTCTTCGTCCACGGCACATTCGGAAAATTCATCGGAGGCATCGCCTGTCACGAATTGTGCCACAAGACCCCTTTCGCGAGTCAATGGCTCAATACTCTATTTCTCCGCACCTACGCCTTCATCGGATTGTTCGACCATATCGGCTACCGTGCGAGCCACATCCTCCATCACCAAGCGACAGTGCACACTGAACACGACGGTGAAGTCGTGCTCCCCCAGGGTCTTGATTGGCACGGCATCAAGTTTATCATCGGGCAGCTCACGATCCAGCCAGTCCGAGTTTTCAACCTGGTCCTTTTCTGGTTTGCCGCCGCCGCTGGTCGCACCAACCGGGACGGATTTCTCCCCGCTGATTGGCTCACCAAGGTCGTTCCTGAATCCAACCTCAATCTCCGTCGCGAACACCGCAATTGGGCCCGCATAGTTCTGTTCGGCCACCTCGCCCTCGCCGCCGTCTCCGTCGCCACAGGCAATTGGTTTCTCATCCTCATCATAACTTTTGGCAGTCAATATGCCGGCTGGTTCGAGGCCCTTTGTGGCGCGGCGCAACACATCGTCCTCTCGCCCAACGTCAACGACTACCGCCTCAACACCCGCACTTTTACCGCCGGTTGGCTCGTAGGTTTTTGCTACTGGAACATGCAATATCACATCGAGCACCACATGTTTCCCGCCGTGCCGTTCTACAATCTGCCAAAACTGCGAGAAGCCATTAAAGCTGATCTTCCGCCCGCAACGCACGGTCTCTGGGCCACTTGGAAAATGATTCTGCCCCTCATGCGCCGCCAACGTGATGATCCCACTTATTTTTACGTGCCACCTTTGCCCCAAAGCGAAGGCGAACATGTCGGCGACGATGTCGTCCTAGCCGAGGCTTCTCAGTAAACGCTGTCAGGCAAAGCCCAAGTCAGAAGACTTCCTACGTACTTTCGGTCCGTCATGTCTCCTGACTATACCATTCCGCTCATCGACTTTTCGCGGGAGACCGAGCGACAGACCATCGTTGATCGAGAAGCCGGACAATATCCCGGGCATCCGACCACGGTTCTACTTGAGGACAACCGGACCATTCTCACCGTATATCCCTAAGGACACGTTCGCGGAGCCATCGTCCACAAACGTAGCGACGATGCCGGCCTGACATGGAGGTGAACACCTCCCCCATGGGAGACTTCTATGGGAGTGCCCACGCTGCACCGTGTGATCGATGCCAAGGGCACAAAACGCATTATCATGTTCAGCAGTCTTTACCCTAGGATCACCGATCAAATGCATGTGCCAATCTAGCTGAGGCGCCTGCAAGCAGGCGGCCTACGACCTCCCTCCGAAGACGCAGAAGTCACGCCGGTAAAAGGCTGTCAGCCATATGGACTGGGGGCCTCACAGTGAACTGGAAATCAGTAGATCTCTGAAAGGCCAAGACTATCGGCGCGAGGGGTTTGACAAACCGCAATTCGACCACTGCTTGCAGTATCGTTCATGAACTTCATCCGACATTTTCTCATCCTTACCCTCAGCACTGGTCTCATTTCCTCTACTCATGCCCAAATGGGGCCGCCGCTACCTGGAGGAACCACGGTCTATAACGCCGAGCTGCTCACGGTGCTTCAATCGAATGCCGGACTTGATGCCGGTGGTGCAGTTGCACTGAACCAGATTGGCCTAAAAGTAAACCTGCAATATGGCCTCGACGCGGGAAATTCCATTGGAGGTAGTATCGGCTACAGTCAGGATAACTATAAATTCTCCGGCATTCCCGGGACTGGAGGCTTCGCACCTTGGGACGATATTCAACAATGGGACTTCAACCTGCAATATCGCCACACCCTGGACCGCACCGCTTCCCTATTCGTGATGCCCATGGTTCGATATTCCGGGGAGAAAGACGCATCCAGCAGTGACAGTCTCTTATGGGGCGGAATCGTGGGATACACCAAGATGGTCAGCAAAACTCTCTCACTCGGCATTGGCGGCGGAGCCTTTTCGGGTTTGGAGGAAACCAAGGGATTCCCGTTCATTTTTGTATACTGGCAGATCAACGAAGACTGGCGCCTGTCGAATCCCTTCCGACCCGGCCCCAGCGGACCGGCTGGATTTGAGTTCGTCTATACGGGCCTTAAAGATTGGGAGTTGGGTTTCGGCGGTGGCTATCGCAGCAATCGCTTTGCCTTGGACAATGTCGGCGTAGCCCCGGGAGGTTACGGAGAAAATACGGCCATCCCGTTGTTTGCGCGGCTATCCCGTGAATTCAAATCCGGGGGACACGTGGACCTATACGCTGGTGCCTTGGTGGGCGGCGAACTCCAGCTGGAAGACTCCCGGGGCCGGAAACTGTCCGAAACCAAATACGACTCATCTCTACTGGTTGCCCTGTCTTTCTCTCAACGCTGGTAAGGTCGATCAACCATCCGCATCTGGCGCGTGCGTGATCATATCCGCCCACGCCGGCGACAGCATGGCCGGACAGGGGACCGGCGCACAACAGTTTGACGGAATCCGGACGCTACCCTAGATCGGATAAGTGTTACTTTCGTTGTGACCCAAAAACACCCATGACTGCGCAACTTGGCCCCGCCCCGATCACGCAACGTCGCCTCCAGCTGCGACCTGAAACTGCCCTGAGCCGGCGGTATTTGAAAATCATCGAGAATTGGATTCCGATCGGTCGGAGTCTCTACGCAGATTGGCCTGATCGGCCCGACTGCGGGCATTTTATCGGCGGCTGCCATTGGTATGGCATCGAGACCCTCGCCGGTGCCATCGCCTTCGCTGCCGCGGCTAGTTCGCCCGACTACGATCCCAAGGTCGGAGGTTGCTCCCGTCGGGAATTGAAGACCATCGCACGCAAAGCCCTGCGTTATCTTTGTTTCACCCACGACTCTGGACCGGCAGATTGTGTCCGCCCAGCCAAAGGTCTCGGCCGGTCGGAAAACTTTGGTACGAAATGGGGCGAACGTGGATTGGGTTTCTTTCGCGAAAGCCAATGTGGCACCACGGTGGCCGGGCTCGCCATCGTAGCCCGTTTGCTGGGCAAGGATGTCGATGCGGAAACCTGGGGCATGCTTGCCGCCATGCATGCGGACTATGCGGAACGCTTCGGCACCATGGAGCCCAAGAACGGCGTATATTTGGATACCCAGATGGAGGAAAATGGTTGGACTTCCTGCGGACTGGCCTCGGTGGCCTGCGTTCTGGCCCATTCGCCAGATGCCGCCACGTGGTCGGCAACCGCCCGACGCTGGATGTTTTCCACCGCCACCGCCCCACAGGATGCCAAGAACCAACGCCTCTTTGCCGACGACAAAACTGTGGCCGATTGGACCGGAAAGACCTTCACCTCCCTGCCCGACTTCATGGCGGAAAATCACGGCATGGTACATCCCAACTATACCGGAGCCTCCGTGCATTTCACCGGTGTGCTCGGCGTCATTCTCGGTGCCTATGGCCAGCCGTTGCCTCCGCAGGCCTACTTTAACCGGACCAATATTTATGCGTCATTGAAACTGACGACTGATCGCACCGGTTCACTCCATCCCGTGCAAGGGATGGATTGGCCCTATCTCTTTACCGACCCCGGCACCATGACTCACGCCGCCGCTTCCGTCATGCTGCGCGATCCTGATGCCGCCTGCTTGGAACGCTGGGCCCTCACCACCCTCGAAGAACGCCAATCCAGCCATGGGGGACGCATGATCGACCCGGCGGTCGCGGCCGTCTGCCACGATGTGCAGGACCCCATGGTGATCCGCGAATGCGTCATCGCCAACCCAACCTGGACCTACCTTCTACACCGGCTGCAAGGCGATGGTCCGCAACCCACCTCCGCGCCTGCACTTGAGCGTAAATTGCGTGGCGTAAAAGTATTTCCCCACTCCGGTTTCGTGTTTCAACGCCACCCCAAAGGTCAAACTTCGTTCTCCTGGAGAAATTGCCAGATGGCCCTGCCGCTCACCCGTGATGGCATCCAAACCGTGGCACCGGCCTCCCATTCCTGGTTGGGCAGCATGACGGTGAAAAACCGACCGGACAGTCACGAGGAAATTTCTGTTCAAGTGGATACCGCTCGGGAAGGCTTTGCCGCCGCGATGGTCATGGATCGTGCCCAAGGCTCGGTGCGTCAGGCGGTCCTTTATGCCGGATTGCCCGACGGTACGAGCCTGTCTTTCGAGCGCTGGACCGCCCGTGATTCAATCGTGGTCAGCGATGTATCCTTGGGTTTCCTCCGCATCATTAACGAGAATTTCAGTGCCATGAAAAACAACTGCAATGGCTTTCGTGTATTCACCACCCCGGAAGGCCCGAGCAGTTTCGAAAGTTTCGTGAGCGACAATCCGCATAGCGATATTGTCCGCACCTTTGATCACCCGACTTGGGTCAACGTGGATGGACGTCTCGGCATCGTGTTCCGCAGTTCAGGTGCAACGGTCTACCACAACCGGCATCACTTTCCCACCTGGTGGGCGACCGCCGATGATTTGACGCTATGCCGTCAGGAAAAGTCGCGGAAAGTCCCCAGTGGAAAAGTCATCGCCGAACTCGCGGCTTTGATTACTCCGGGACAATCCGCGAAGAAAACCGCGGCGACCACTTTGGTTGAACTCTCCGGCTCAAAAGACTGTGTGGGCTTGATCGGTGGAGGTCATCTCGCCGTCGCGAATTTCGGGCCTGCCGAAATCCGTGCCAAGCTACAGACCAATCGGGCGGCAATGAAATCCGTGCCAATATTTGAAGGCACAACCCAAATCACCGGTCGCACGGTTACCTTTCAACTAACCCTCCAGCCCGGCCAATCCAAGCTGCACCAGGCCCTAGCCAATTTAGAGGTCACCGGCGAAATCGAAGTCATCGCCACATCCACCTCGATCATTGCACAAAACAAAGGCGAAGGCACCGCCACAATCACGAGCGGGCGTAAGGTGCTGAAACTGCGTGCGGGACAATTGATCAGACTTTCTTGATCAATGTCACCCATGGCCAAGTCCATCATCGAAATCAGTCACGAGTTTTTCGAGGAAGTCTTGGCGCCGATTCTCCAGCATAAATTTCCTGTCGAAACCGCTCAGATTGCCTTCGGTGTATTTGGTTACGGCTCTGAAGTGCTGCAATTGGATGACGACTATTCGAGCGACCACCACTGGGGCCTGCGGGTCGACGCGCTCATCCCGGAGGCCTTGTTTAATGCGTGTGGCCAGGAAATCCTGAGGACAGTCGAAGCCGATCTGCCCGATAATTTCCAAGGGCAATCGCTGCACACCGGCTACTCGGACTCCAAGGCGCTCTCCCTCCAGAGCCTCGAAGGTTTCCTCGATCAGACCATTGGCATTGCCCATCCGCCGCAGACCCATGCCGAATGGCTGGGAATTCCCGAGGAGGATGTCATTCACGTGATCAACGGCCAAATCTGGCGCAATGATTCGGATCGCTTTTCCGCGATCCGTCATACCCTCAACGACTACTACCCCGAACCAGTGCGGCTACGTCGCATCGCCCATTGATGTCGCTATTTTTCCGGCATGGGCACCTACGCCCTGCAACGCGCGATCCTCCGCCACAATGAGCACTACGCCGCCATCGAATTTGGCAAAGCCATCCGCTGGGGCGTGCAACTGGCGTTCATGTTGGAGCGAAATATTACGCCTACGACAAATGGACCTTGGCCTACTTGCCGCAGCTACCCCGGCTGGGCGCACCGGTGAAGCTGCTCGTCGACGAGGCCGTGAGTCTCGCCACCCCCATGGACCAGAAAACTGGAACAGCTTAACGACATGGCCGATCTGTTTGACCGCACCATGGTGGAGGAAGGCTTCATTCGTCCACATCCTACCTTTCAAGTTTTACCCACTTCCGGCTATCGCCTGACCGAGCACGCCTACGCCGAGATCATCCAGGGACTACCCACGGAAATCCAAACCAGCGTGCCCGTCTGGGACCAAATCTACATGGAGCGAATGCACAGCGGATATGTGGTCGGTCTGGAAATGTTGGCGTGGGATGAGACGCTTAATTTGAAACCTCGCTAGCTCGCACCTTAGCTCCCGAGTTTGGCGTGCCGCTCGAGTGATGCCTCTCGTGGCTCCAACAAATGATGGTATTTTTTCGCAAACTCATTGAAGGCCGGTGTCATCGCATGCGTGTGCATGGTCATTCGGTCGCGATAGGGCACATAGTTCCCGATATGCCAGCCGGTATTGCGGTAGAGGAGGAAATCACCGGGGTTGAGCACGAGCTGCACCGCCCCGGGCATGGCCTGACAGTAACGCAGACAAAACAGCTCCAACTCCTCGTCGGTCCTCTTTTTATCTTCATCCATCAGTTCTTCCTGATTGGTCGAGCGGTAAACCGCCATTTCTGTCTCCGTATTGTGCAACCGCCGATGGCTGCCAGGCAGATACCAGGTCGAGGTGTCCTCAAACAAAGGACAATTCACCTGGTTGAAGAAATCCGAATCATCCAAAATCTCCTGCCACCGGGCATCACCCACGTGCTCCTGAAATTCTGCATCGAGCACGTGATCGCGCCAATCGCGATGCCACTCGGTCGACCACGGCCTTTCCTTGGGGGAAAATAATAATCCCGACTCTTCCGCCGGTTTCACGATATGATGCGGTGAAGTCAACTGCTGCACGGCTTCGTTCAAGCCATCGATCACGGTAAATTCACGGAAGGGCTGGAGGTCCAATTCATCCGCATAATCTTTGAAGAAACCGAGCCGTTGCGTTTGCGGACCATGATCGCGGTAGGCTAATTCCCGCGCTTTGGTCGCCACCCGCCGAAGATCCTTCAACAATGTCGCCGGGATTACTTGCGGAATGATATGATAACCCCGTTCGCGATATTTTAGCACATCCTCATCGGTCACACGAAATTTCATGGCGTCATGTTTCTCCCACGATCAGATGCCTTGGGACAAGCGTAACCATCCATAACCCAAACAATTCCTCTGACCCGTCTTCAATTCTTCGCCAGTGATCCCATCGCGTTCTTGAAATCATCCACCCCGAATACAAAGCCCGAATTGATGGCCACACGCCAAAGCGCCTGTTGTTTTTCGCGCTCTTCGCGGGCCGTCTCGGCGTTTTCCACTGCAGTCACCGCCTCGCGGATCGTCGAACACATCATGCCGTACCGCGACATATCGACCATGCCGGCTGGTGACATCAACAGACACCAGTTGATCGCGAAGCCGATATAAACCAAGTGGTTCACTTGATGCTCGCGGCACAAGGCCGCGAGTTGGTGTCCATCCTTCGCGATGCCTTCATCGCCGACGGGGCGAGCCTGCTCGGGGAACTTGATGAAATGCCGTCCCTCTTCCACATCAGGCCGATTGTGCGCGCCGACAAAAACCCGATCCGCTCGAAAACTCTGCATCCGATCATAAACCGGATCAGACTGCACTTGTTGAAACTCCGGTGATGGACCCGCCAGTTTTTCGACTTTTGGGTAACCCGGATAATCCTGGTAATAATCCATCCACCCTACCACGTGAAACACCGGGATCGGCGTGGCCCGCACGGCCGCCAATAGGGCGGGAAATACTTCCTCCACAATTTTCAGCGAACGCGGATAATATTCCACCGCCTTCCGCCAACCCGGCCATTGCTCCAAGGTGCCACAATCCCACGCATGCATCACGACTAGGGCCGTGTGATCCGGGGCCAATTCAACCGCCGATTTTTTCCAACCGCCGTAGCCTTCGCCCGGCACATCGCGCGAATAGTCCGCATCGAATTGCTGGTAGTAGGATGCAGGAAGTTTAATGGGGTTCATAAAAACAGAAATGACGGGTTTGACGACCCGCGGCAATCTCAGCCGTCAATATTTATGGTCGGCGCACCTTTGGTGGCAGGCCTAATGGCGATCTGCATCTTCAGGCCGTGATGTTCACCTGCGATGATCCAATTGTCGCCTTGCCGTGCAATCTGCAATTGGCCGTGGGCTGTGCCTTTCGGCGCGGCCGTGCAGACCGTTAAGATTTCGTGATTGGTCGCAGACGAACTTGTCACCCGGCCAAAGGGCTGTTCGCCATCTTTTGCATCCAACGCGAGCCTACCAGTATCGACTTTAATTTCGCCCTTGCCGGTCACCCGCGCCAGGAGTGTCGCATTCGGCCGCGTGATTTCAAACCGGGCTCCGGTTGCACTTACTTGGCCCGCCGCATCCTCAAAGTTGACTTGAAAACGAGCTTCAACCGCAACCGCCTTGCTCGCCTCCACGACATCGTAAATGACAACCACGTCAGGCTTCATAAAAATTACCGTGCGCAGCACGCGTGAGACGTCGGCATTAACCAGTTGATAGGCATCGCTCGCATCGCTGGTTACGGTCATCCACCCCGGGCCAATTTGATAATCGATCACGTGTGCAAAAGCCCATGAAGCATTTGTGCCTTCACTGCCATCATGGTATTGGTGCCCTCTACCGTCGATGAGCACAGCCGTGTGCGCCTCCGTCTGTCGCAGCAACCAACGCGGATTTTGCACCATGTAGGCCGCGCGAAACGGGTCGTGCAGCAGACGTTCGCCATAGGCTTTGAAAATGATACTGTTGCGGTCCGCGTGTTCATGGTTGCCCGGACCGCCACTGCGGAGCGCCAGCACGTTGTCCATCGCCGTCCATCCCGTGCGCGAAATGATGATGTCGTTGGACTGGCGACGATCAAGTAACGCTGGTTCCGGCGGAGCCGACGGGAGTTGGGCATCATACCAGATTAGACCATAGAGATGATTCACTTCGCCGATCTCCCGCGCCACGAATTGCGAGAGCACATCACAATGGGTTCGCGCCACCCATGCCGCAACCGATACATCCACCGCACCGTTGGAATCGCCATGGTTCACTATATCGAACTCCGGCTTTACCTTGGGCATGTTGTAGCCCTTGACGTGCTGGAAATCCATCGGCTTGAGCCCGCTGTCGATCGTGGGCATCGTGTTCCCCAAGGCATAACGGACCGTGCCGGAATAGTTGATCAATCGGCGATCATCGATGCCCTGCGTGCGCCACAACACCTCGGCAAATAGCGCGAGATATAGTGTCGTGTAACCCCAGTAACTGACACCTTCATCGTAGGAGCCATCACTGCCATACATCGTCGAAAAAGCTTTGGCGCTGGAGCGGGCCAGTTCGAGCCAAGCATCCGCCTGCGGGATACGTCCGCGAAAATAACACGCCCCAATTCCCAGGCACGCCGTGGGGATGATCTTGAGATTTGTCGAATTGAGGATCAACGGCCAACGCTTGAGATTGATGTGCCGAAACTCATCACATTCACTGCGTGGGTTCCATTCCCAACCCTGCACGCGATCGGGATACTTCATCCCATAAACCGGCAGATAACACGCCGGAATCCCCTTGATCAGCACCGCTTGTTCAACCTCCTCCCGTTCCTTGGCGGAAACCGCATCACCCAAACATTCCAACGCCTGCAACAAAGCCACCGTGCCCTCCGTAGCACGCTGCATACCCAGAATCTGCCGCCCCCCCTCGGTGAAACAATCCCATTCCGGATAATCAAGCATCCGGCGCATCGCGAGTTTTGCGAGCGCGAGTTGCTCCACATTGCGATTGACCAAATAGATGAAGGACGCACGTTCCAGAATTCTTTGCGCGCGCAACAGGTGCACCACGTGATTGGTCAGGCTCAACTCATGCGCAAGAAAATGCGTGTCCGTTTCCAGATCGGCCGAGAGTTGGGTTTGCCAGAACTCAGCGAAGCGCGGGTCCGTCGTATTGGTCCGAATTCGGACCAAGTCAGTTTCATCAAAAAATAAACCACGTGCAGTAGAGGTTTTCATAAAAGGTAGGTTCTACAAATATCGGTTCGGTTGTTCCAAATTAGTGCCCATTAACGGTCAAAAATATTTCGGCGACGGATCGGGGATCAGTGTTTCTGCCCGTGATACCGCGCAATCGCCACCGCCGCGTATCCACCGATCTCATCACCCAACTCCGCCGGCACTACCCGGCAGTCTCGCGCGCTGTCCGGCAAAGCTTCCCGGGCGATCACAGCATTCATGCCCGGCGCAATGAATCGCTCGCAACGTTGATAGATACTCCCGATCACAATGCGCTCGGGATTAAGCAAATCGATAAAGAGCGACATGGCCTCCCCCAGTTTCTCCCCCACTTCACCCCAAATTTTCAGAGCCAACTCATCGCCCGAATTCGCCGCCTCACCCACCAAGCGCGCCGTCAATTGATCCACGACCACGGCTTTCAAAGTACTAACACCAGCATGCTCGCGCACCCGTTGTCGTGCAATCTGCGCAATACCGCCGCCCGAGCAGAATCCTTCGAACGAACCGGACTTGCCAAAGCCGATGGGGCCATCCGGCGCGAGCCGCAGATGCCCCACTTCACCCGCATTGCCGGTGATACCTTCGTAAAGTCGTCCATCCAAAATCAAGCCCGCGCCCATGCCCGTGCCCATGGTTAAAAACATCATACTTTGGCAGCCGCGCCCTGCGCCAAACTGCCACTCGGCTAAGGCACAGGCATTCGCATCGTTCATCAGAAAAGCCCGACCCCCGAAGCGCTTGGTCAACTCCACGCAAATCGCAATCCGGTCCCAGCCCGGTAGATTGGGTGGTGAAAGAATTATCCCGGTTTTCGCGTTCAAAGGTCCGCCACACGACACTCCGAAAACCACTTCCGATCCCGGTTTATGTTTTTCCACTTCAGCGAATATTCGCGTCAATGTGCCCTGCACATCAGTCGTCTCAAAACGCACCACCTCGCGCACCTCATCTTCCCCCTCCGGCACACTGAGCGCACATTTCGTCCCGCCAATATCAATGCCGATGATGTTCATGTTATTTATAGAATAAAGTTTGTCGGGCGTTTTAGTTTTCGCGCAAGCTGCTTCAGGACGGGCAAAGCACTGCGCCGCAAAAGCACCACAACCGTGCCCCCACTGCCGCCTCCACTCACGCGGGCTCCATATAATCCTTTCGCCGCACCCAACTTGCGCACCTCCGACACCATTTCGTCGGTTTCCGGACAACCCAAACCAATCGAAGAATAGCCGGCATGGGATTGATAAAGCAATTCGCCCAATACGATGAGTGATGTCTGCCGGTTTCGCCCAGTCATGCCTCTTAAAAGGGCCACGGCAGCTTCTGTCCGATGATTTTCCTCAATCGGAAAACTCACCGCCGCACGGGTGTGATATTTCCGGGTGTCTTCAATTTTGGAATGCGGATCATCCACTCCAATATGACGGCGCTTGAATACGCGACCCGTGATGGCCTCGGGCAGAATCGAATCGGGTAGTGATTTCAATTCGGCCGGGGCTAGTTCTGTGGCATGTTTCAAACGACGACCCGTGCCCTGCTCGATCAATTTTTTCCCCATGAACGCACCCGTTCGTGCTGTCATATAAGGCGAATCCGACACTGCATGTTTCACTCCACTCGGCCAACCTACCGCCACAACATTGGAGGGTAATTTCATCGATTCGCCCAATTTGTCGGGACGACAAAGAATCGGCAACAATGCGCCTCTCACCCCATAAGCCGAGGCGAGTTGATCCATCAATCCACAAGGGGCGCCCACAATTTCGTTTTCCGCGCGTTGCGCCAGTTGCGCCAATTTGGTGCCAATGAATATTTTTCCGGAAAGTTTTTCTAGCGCACGCAGCGTCGCGACTTCCAACGCCGCGCTGCTACTCACGCCCATCGACTCGGGCACTTTGGACTCAATCTGAAAAATCAAACCGCCCTTGGGCTGCCAACCTTGCGCCGCAGAAAACAACCACAGGCAGCCGTAGGGATAGCGCACCCATTTCGGCGCATCCTGAGGATCGGTGCCCAAGGGCAAGGTGCACTCTGCCTGCCCCTCGCTGCGAAAAACCAACTCCAACAATTTCGTTTCCGTGATTGTTACCTTGGTCGTCAGGCTCAACGGCATTTCCAGCACGAGTGAGCCACTGTAATCGGCCACCCCGCCCAAGAAATCCAACCGTCCCGGAGCCTCGCCCGTCACCTTGGTCATATTAGCAATGTTCCTTTAAGAGGCGTTTTAAAATTGGCCGCACCTTGCGCGCCAAGGTCGGGTTGGCATATCCCATCCAGGAAACCGCCGTCGTGGTATCAAGCGGCGAGCGCAACGGTTTGCCGTCCGGTGTTTCCACAATTCCACCCGCTTCCTGCAGCAACATCGCCGTGCAGATGTCATAGGGATGACAGCACAACGACGCATTACCCAAACCAAGCTTCGCATAAACCGGCGGGCGAATATCGCCCAACATGCGATCGTGCCCGATCAGCAATTCGTAAATCTGACCCCCGGTGGTGATGTATTGGTCATCAAAAACCAATTGCCCGCCGTTCTTGCCATGAAGTCCCAATGCTTTCCACAAATCCTCCTCGATCCGTCCGAGTAAGCTTTTTCCCTCCGGAAAAAATCGCGCGATGGACGCAAACCCGTGTTCAAAATTATCCGCTCTTGATGGTCGCACCTTGAGCTGACGCCAACGCCCGGTCCGTAAATCCAGCGCCCTCGCCTTTACCCCGCCTCCACGCACTGCACTGATCTGATCCGAACGCCACATCTTGCTCGTTGAGAGTTCGGTCATCACCGAGACATTGATATCACCCAAGTGATTTTTACTTCCCCGTTGCGGGGCCAGCGCGCTCAGAATCCAGGCACTGCGTTTGTCATACATCAGGTTCCGTGTGCCATCGATGGGATCGAGAATGCATTTGCATACCGTATTTTTCGCCGGCGTGCCCCGGGGGAAAGTAACCACCTCACCATCTTCGATGCCTTCCATGACCAACTCAACCGGCCATGCCTTGGGCCAATGCTTTTCAAACCACTCAAAAATCGCCTCCTCGGAAATCTTGTCCACTTCGTAGATGGTATCAGCCGCCGTGACCGCTGCGATCCTCGCAAAGGTATGCGCGCTCTTGGCTCGCGCCGCGATCAGCGTGTCGCGAATATGATTCTGTAAACTGCAAAGCAGCTTACGGGCTTTTTCTAGCTGGACGGAAGTCATGGGTTAACCACGGATTACACGGATATACATGGATACAGCACGCTTTTATCCGTGAGAATTTACGTCATCCACGGGAGAGGTCTTTTTATAGTGCACTGGTGACACGGCCTTGAGCTCGGCCGCCTTTTCATCCGGGTTGGATTCATTGGTCATCGACCCGCCGCCGATCTCCGGACCCGCCAGATATTTCAAAATATCCGGTTTTCGTAACGGCGGGTGGAATTCCACATGAAACGGATAAAAACGGTAGTCCTGCCCATCGGTCGGCGCCTGATGAATCGCCATCACGTAGGGCATCGGCATCTGCCAGAGATTGTCGTAGCGGGTCGTGACTTCACGGATCATCAGTCCCAACGCAGACTGCTCGCTCAAACTCAGTTCCACCAATGAAGCCAACTGGCGCCGCGGCAAAATATACACCTCGTAGGCATACCGCGCGAACCATGGCACGCACGCAACAAAGTCGGCGTTCTCCGCGATGATGCGGGGCCCGGCCAATTCTCGCCGTAAAATTTCCTGCCCAATAAAATCGCCCTCATGTTCATGATGGCGGCGCGCGCTGGTAACTTCTCTCTCCGTAAAACCGTAGATCATGTTGCCCGCATAAATCTGGCAATGCGGATGCGGGTTGGAGGTGCCCACCAGCGAGCCTTTGTTTTCAAAAATTAATACGTGATCCACATCGTCTCGCGCCCCAAGTTCGCGATAGCGATCAGTCCACAACGCGACCACGTCGGCACATTCCTCATCGGACAAATCAACAAAGGTCTTACTGTGATCCGGACTGTAACAAACCACCTCGGCGGTGCCACTGGCCGCCCGCGTTTGATAAAACTCATCTCCACCCGTGGGTAGCACCCCTTCCACCGAAAAACAAGGCAGGTCATTGGTGAAACCATAAACGCCGGCGTAGGACGGATTCTCGCCTCGGACGCGTTTATTCCCCGGACACAGCGCACAATCCGGGTCATAGGCAGGTATTAACTCTGCACCCGTCTGATGCGTATCCCCAATCCAGGGGCGGCCACCACGATGCGACGTGTAGAGCACCCATTCCTCACGCAAGGGGTGCCATCGTTGCTCCCAAATGACAAACTTTTCGGGGTTGGATGATGTCTCGGTCATGAATGAAACAGCGTGCTCCTGACCTCAATTTTGGCGAGACGATTCCAAAGTATCACCGAACCCGAATGGGTATTTTCTATCACTCTCAGTCTTGTTTTTTTTCGTGTCATCACCCTCAATGGTTATCTTGCCCCCTGCCTTCAAAGTCACTGCCGCCGTTGCCCGACAGTTCATGCGTCGCGCCTTGTTGCTTGATGCTCCTGCGCCGGATATTGCGACGGCACTCAACCACCACGGTTTCGTGCAGATCGACCCGATCAATGTCTGCGGCCGGATGCACGATCTCATATTGCGCAACCGAGTGGCCAATTATCAGGAGGGCGACCTCATGCGCCACGTGCATGGCGTTAAGCAAACCCTGCCGGCAGAATCACGCGTCGCGTTTGAGCATCATCAACCCGCCACGGGCAACCTCGCTGTTTTCACCCATGACGCCTGGCCGCACCTGCAAGCTGTCATGCGGGCCCGCACCCGCCACAAAAGCGCGTGGTCCGGTCGCTTGACTAAAGCCCAGCAGGAACTGATTGCGCCAATTTTTGATGCCATTCGCGAAACAGGACCTCTAAGTTCCGACGCCATCACCGATAATCGCCGAGCCAAGCGAGTTTGGGGCATGGCCACATTGCCCAAGTCGACGATGCAAAAACTGTTTTTTCACGGGCGTCTGATGATTGCCCAACGTCAGGGGATTCGCCGACTCTATGACTTGCCGGAACGGGTGCTGCCCACCGCCGTGTTGAAGCTACCGGAACCGAAAAAATCGGAAACCGAACGCTGGGAGGCCTTGCTCAAAATACGTCAACGTCGCTTGGTCATGCTCAAACGCACCGAGCTCGCTTCAGTCGAAGATCTCGTTCAACCCGTGCAGATTACCGACGGTCCGCTGCTCCACTGTCTGATCGAAGACGTCTCCCTCTTCGATCTCCCCTCTCCAACCACCAATCTCCGAACTTTGGCCCCCAAACTCCGGGCTTCCAACTCCAAACACCGATCTTCGAACTCCGCTCTCCCATCTCCGACACTCCTGATCGCACCGCTTGATCCCTTGATCTACGATCGCCGGGTTACTCAGGCTGTCTGGGACTACGACTACATCTGGGAAGTTTACACCCCGCCCGCCAAAAGAGTGCGCGGCTATTATGCGCTTCCAGCCTTGTCTGGTTCCGCACTGGTCGGACATGTCGACCCGAAGGCTGACCGTAAGACCAGCAAACTGATCGTGGTGTCACGCCAAGTGCGCCGGGGTCACGCCACCAAGTCCGCCGAGCTCCAATTGGCCAGGTTCCTCGGCCTGCGCATCTGAATAGGTCGAACAGCCGAGCCGAGATACAAACGGCCCGCTCAGAGATCGGGCCTAATCTCAAGACTTTCGGGTGAATGTCACCTATTAAGTGACATTCAACTATTGGTATTTGAGAGGTAGTGTCACTTAATAGGTGACACT
Organism: Opitutaceae bacterium UBA3033; assembly: GCA_002367815.1. Taxonomy (GTDB): domain Bacteria; phylum Verrucomicrobiota; class Verrucomicrobiia; order Opitutales; family Opitutaceae; genus Cephaloticoccus. The sequence continues at coordinate 24,842 of DFDG01000202.1, forward strand.
TTTGGAAACGAATTTAGCGCAGGAAAAGTTTGTAGGCCGGGCTCTCGGTTTCGTCCCAATAACGGTAGCCGAGTTTGGTCAGAAATTTCTGCAAAACCGGTTTCTCTTCAACCGGCACCTGCAAGCCCACGAGCACCCGGCCATAATCCGCCCCATGGTTGCGATAGTGAAACAGACTGATGTTCCAGTTGGGCGACATCGCCGTCAGAAAGGCCATCAGTGCTCCCGGTTTTTCGGGAAACTCGAAGCGGAAAAGCAATTCATTCTCCGCCAAAGGCGAACGCCCACCGACCATGTGGCGGATGTGGGTTTTGGCGGTTTCATCATTGGTCAGATCGAGTGATTTGAATCCGTGGCGGCTAAAATTGGCGGCGATCTTTTTGCTCTCCCCTCGCCCCCCGGTCCGGATACCCACGAAGATGTGCGCCGCGTCCTTGTCGGCGATGCGGTAGTTGAATTCCGTCACACTCCGACGGCCCACCAATTTGCAGAATCGTTTCAAGCTGCCCGGCTCCTCCGGAATCGTGACCGCGAGAACCGCTTCCCGGTGCTCACCAATCTCGGCCCGCTCGGCGATATACCGTAGCCGGTCGAAATTGAGATTAGCGCCACAAGCCACGGCGATGAGGGTCTCGCCCTTCAAGCGGTTACGTTCAACGTAAGCCTTGGCTCCGGCGATGGCCAGCGCCCCCGCAGGTTCGAGAATCGCCCTGGTATCTTCGAACACATCTTTCGTCGCGGCACAGATATCGTCGTTATCCACCAGCACGACCTCATCGAGATATTTGCGACACAGTCGAAATGTTTCCGCGCCGACCTGTTTCACCGCCACACCATCGGCGAATAAACCCGCATGGGCCAACTTCACGCGCCGCCCCGCCTTGAGGGACTGACTCATCGCATCGGAATCCACGGGCTCCACGCCAATCACTTTGACATCCGGTCGCACTGCTTTGACACAGGCCGCGATTCCGGCCGCCAAGCCACCGCCCCCGATTGCCACGAAGATTGCATGCAAGGGACCCTGATGCTGACGCAACAGTTCGAGCGCGATCGTGCCCTGCCCGGCGATCACATCCGGATCATCAAAGGGATGCACGAAAGTGAGCTTTTCTTTCTTTTCCAATTCACGCGCGTGCAACTGGGCATCGTCAAAAGAGTCGCCGAACATGACCACTTCGCCACCACGCGCCTTCACGGCCTGCACCTTCAATTGGGGCGTGGTCACCGGCATGACAATCACCGCCCGCGCGCCCAGTCGTTTGGCGGCCAAGGCCACACCCTGAGCATGATTGCCCGCCGAGGCACAGACGACACCCCGCGCCAGAGCCTCGGGAGAAAGATTGGCCATTTTGTTGTAGGCTCCGCGCAGCTTGAAAGAGAACACGCTTTGCATGTCCTCGCGCTTCAACAATAGCGTGTTGTTAAGCCGGGCCGACAGATGCGCCGCCTTTTCCAAAGGCGTTTCCTTGGCGACATCATAGACGCGCGCCGTGAGTGTTTTTTGCAGATAATTGGTCATATGTGCCTCTGTATGTATACCCCTCCTGATGGGGTGGGTGTGGCAGGTCCATTTCACGCTGTCCACTCTCAAATCCCAGCGATCATACCGGCGAATGGTCTGCGGTGGCGATTCCGGCATGTTCTGTATTGTGTGGAAAAGCATTCGACCCAATGTCAGGACCAACTCCGTTTCATGCCTGAAATTCTCGATACTCTCCGCCTCACTTTTGGTTACGATGCTTTCCGCCCGCTCCAGCGCGAGATTATCGAGGCGCATATGGCCGGGCGCGACACTTTCGCCCTTCTGCCCACCGGAGGCGGGAAATCGCTGTGCTTTCAACTTCCGGCCATTGTCCGAGGCACCGGACTGACAGTAGTGGTTTCCCCTTTGATCGCTTTGATGAAGGATCAGGTGGACCAGCTCCAAGCCATGGGCGTTGCCGCCACGTTTCT
>DFDG01000109.1:0-16514 GCA_002367815.1 Opitutaceae bacterium UBA3033
GTTGCTTTCTGATGCGTCGCTAAAGACGTGAGTCGGCTGGTTGTTGCGTAGAGGGGAAATTGATTCATCCAGTCTCCAAGCCAAAGCAACCGCGCCTCACCCGGCGCTGTTTTTCCGTTCCGGGACCGGTCTTCTCGAAAACATGATCAACTCCCATCCGGACCTCAACCGCTCCCAGCAACGGCACGCCATCTCATTGATGCTGCTTTCCACGGCTGGGTTTACGGCCAACATTCTGCTTATCCGCGCCTTTGGTCATTATGGAAGTGGCAACGTATGGTTTCTGGTCTGCATGCGATTTGTAGCCGGACTGGCAGTGATCACATCACTATATCATCGGGAGTTCAGACCTCTGAATTTGTTCCGCAATCCCCGGTTGATCGCCCGTGGTATTATCGGAGCAGTAGGCACTACGGCCTACTACCTCGCTATCGTCCATTTGGGCGCTGGCCGGGCCACGTTCATCGGCAACACCTACGTGATTTGGGGAGCATTGATGGCGGTTTGGATTCTAAGTGAAAAATTTACCACCATCTTGGCCATTGGCTGCATCACCACCCTCACTGGTCTGGCTTTGCTTACCCATGTTATCAGCACGGGCCTGCATCCGGGGCCATATGACTTTCTCGCCATGGTATCGGCAATTGCCTCCGCTATAGTGGTGATCCTGATTCGTCAACTGCACGCCAAAGAACATACCTCCACGATATTTGCCGCTCAATGTGTTTACGGTCTCATGATCTGCGGAGTGCCGGCCATTTTGCACACCGAGGCATTTCCCGTTACGGCCTGGTTGATCCTGATCGCAGCCAGCCTGACTGCCGCCTTCGGCCAATTGACGATGACCCGAGCCTATCGTGACATGTCCGTAGGCGAAGGATCATTGCTGCAAATGCTGGTGCCTCTCGGCGTCGCGGTTGGTGGCGTGGTGCTTTTCCGCGAATATTTTTCCCCTACGGAATCAATCGGGGCCGCGCTGATCTTGATCGGCTCTGTAATGCCCGCCCTTCGCCGTTAAATGTAGGGCGGGATCGCCTTTTCCCGCCAACGAGGACGTGATAGTAAACGAAAGTAGGATCAGCGATCCCGCCCTACATATTCACGTTTACACCGCCTTCGTTGCCTTGGCGGTTTCGCGAGCTTTCCGCTGACGCTCCTGCCATGGAAACTGACGGGATATTGCCAGTGGTTTTTCATAAGCCGAACCCATGGCGATGTAAGCGCGACGAAAATCGTCGGAATTATTGGGCGGCGTATAATGCAACGTGCGTCCATTATGAAAAGTGGCCCCACCGGCAGGCAATTCACAGGGCACGGCGTTGCTGAAATCAAAGGCGCCCGGTTCAACTTCCAGACCAGGCGTCAGCGGATTGTCCCCAATCGGTCGATGCGGCACGATTTCTAGTTTATGCGAGTCCGGCACGAAATGCATGCAGCCGTTCTCAGTGTTCACCGGTTGTAGGGGCACCCATACGCTCAAACTCGAATACTCCTTGGCCGGATTCCAATACGCCTCGTCCTGATGCCATGGCGTAGCCGCCGCATTGTGGGGTGGTTTGTTGATCGCATGATCGCCCACCATTTTGGTTTCCGGACCATGCAACTGCTGCATCATGGCTTTCAAGTTCGCGACCATCTGGGTGGCGAGGATATCCGGGGCATACTTGGCGGGTTGCAGAATCTGGGGAATCGCTTCTTTACCGCCCATGCCTTTCTGCCCGCTGAGGTCATAGGTATCGGCGCCAGCCCGATCACGATCTTCATTGAACAGGCGGTCGTAGATTCTTCGCACTTCGGCTATCTCCGACCCCGGCATCACCGCGTCGATAGCGAGGTAACCATGCGCTTGGTAAAACTCGATCTGCTCAGGCGTAAGCGACAGTGTCGGCCTGAGTGCAGGGACGGCACCATAATCAGGCACGGAAATAACCGGGGCGGAATTCATCGAATCAAAAATGCACTTAAGGCCGACACCCGCGAATAAAATCCACCGGTAAGCACTGCAATGTATCTTGCCCCATCCCTCGGAACGGACCCACTCTCAACCCGTGACCAAACGCACATTGATTCTTTGGGATATTGACGGGACGATCATTGTCTCGCACGGCGCTGGTGTCCGTGCCATGGAACGCGCTTTCCATCAACAGTTCCAGCAACCTTGTGATTTGAGCAAAATCGACTGGGCTGGACGCACGGACAGCTGGATCACCAGTGAAGTCCTCCGCCATAACCAGCTCCCGGTCACTCCCGAGAACATCCAGACCTACCTCGAATCCTATTTATCCCTGTTACCCGTGGAACTGGCAAATGGCCAGCAAGGCCAAGTGCTCCCCGGTATCCTTGAACTGCTCGAAACCCTGCATCACCACCCCGCCATCGTGCAAGGACTGCTAACCGGCAACATGCGCCGAGGGGCGCAGTTCAAACTCACGCACTATCAGGTGTGGCATTACTTCGAGTTCGGCGCCTTCGCGGACGACAGCCCGAGTCGTAATGATCTCGGTCCACACGCCCAGCGTCGGGCCCGGGAACTTCACGGGGTTGAATTTGCTCCGGAGAACACCTACATCATCGGGGACACTCCGCACGATATCGCCTGCGGTAAGGTTATCGGCGCCCACACCATCGCAGTCGCCACCGGCAATTTTTCTTTAGCCGAACTTGAAACGCACGAGCCCACGGCCGCTTTTGCGAACTTCAGTGACACCTCGGCATTCCTCCGCGCGATCGGGGCTTGATCAATTTTTTATCCGCGATTCAAGGGCCACCACCTCGCCCTGCTCGAACACGATCTTGGTGGCATCTTCCAATCGGTCATACTGACTGGAGGTGGATACTCCACCCATCGCACCACGGTAACCACCCGAACCGACCCCCAGACCAATTGAAAATTTAGGCTTGAGATCGTAGTAAGCCCAAATTTCCGCTTCTCCTTCTTCGGACTTGCGCGAATAAATCCGGCTAGGCTCACCCAATGCCATTTCCACCTGTTCAGGGGTGAACCCCAAATCAACTTTTTCCTGTCTGACCTTGGCCTGAACGTCCGAGGGCCAGGCATCAAATGCCGTCTGATTCCGACTAATACGTGTATCGACAGACGCACAACCGACGAGCACCAGTAATCCAAGCAAAAGGGTGAAGAAAAGTGATGATTTCATGGAGTTATGATTGCGGCCTCAATTCTGTTCCACACTCAATGACACTGCAAACTCCGAACAGTTCATATCCCCATGAAAACTTTCTCCATTGCCATCGGATCCGATCACGCCGGCTTCGCCTATAAAGAGGTCATCAAGGCCATGCTTCTCGCCGAGGGCCATACGGTCCGCGATCATGGCACCTATTCGACCGATCGCTGTGATTATCCTGATTTCTGTTTTCCGGTAGCACGGGCAGTAGCCAGCGGAGAAGCCGAACGGGGCATTGTGTTGGGGGGCTCGGGTAACGGCGAGGCTATGGCCGCCAATCGTGTTAAAGGTGTTCGCTGCGGGGTTTGCTGGAATGAGCAAGTAGCCATTTGGAACCGCTCACATAATGACGCCAATTGTCTCTCCATTGGCGAACGCACTATTACCGAAGCTGAAGCCTTGAACATTGTTCGGGTGTGGTTGGAGACAGAGTTTGAGGGGGATCGCCATATCAACCGGATCCACAAGTTGGATAGCATGGCTTGAGTTCGCCGTTTAGGCCTCACTTACCCAACCCATCAATAGGTTTTTGCTCGTGAAGGTTGATCTTCACAGAATTCGAGCCGTCAAGGACTTCTGATACCAGAATATGATTTTCCGTCGCACAGCGCCGCCGATTTATCCACGCTTTTCGACTTTCGCGTAGCCGTTAAAGAGAACATCGTCACCCGTGAATTTCTCAACTTAATTGGTATAACCCTGGAATCGCTGACCGCGGCGCTCGCGACCACGCAACGCGGCTGGGTTTGTGAGGTGGATGGGCAAATTGTTGGCTTCGCCGCGGGCAAAAAAGTAACGGTGACTCGAGGTCATCGCCGTGTTGCCGGACCACGAGGACAAGGGGATCGGTTCTCGTCAGATGAATCTCGTCCTAGATTGGCTAAGGAGCGAAGTCTGCGTGAAACTCCGGTGGTAACCGTAGCGCCTCCTACCTGTGCCTACCATCTTTATGTCAAATTGGGTTGGGCAGATTGTCGGACCCACCGGAACATGGCGGGTGGAGAATGGAACTGCGTAAATAGAATTGTAACAATGGATCAGGTGCGGCGTAATTGCTATTACTTTGACATTAAACTATTCGTTATCATTTTATTTCGTATCGTGGTCTCCCAATACCAAGGTCCAAAACAGGAAATCGACGCGCTAAACGCCTATCTCAAGCTGATGCGGGCTGCGGAAACCGTCACCGTAAGATCTATGACATCCTTACCCAAGGGATTGAGCTTAACACAGTTTAGCGCGTTGGAAGCTCTTCTGCACTGTGGCTCCATGTGTCAGACTCATCTGGCTAAAAAACTTCTCAAAAGCGGAGGTAATATCACCTTGGTCGTGGATAATCTCGAAAAAGCAGGTTGGGTATTGAGGCAACGCGACCCGCGCGATCGGCGTTTTATCACCATATCACTGACCGACAAAGGGAGAACATTGATTACGGGGATTTTTCCGTCGGTCGCAGCCAACATTAACCGCGAACTCAAGATTTTATCAGCTGCTGAACAATTCACCCTCGGGTGGCTCTGCAAGAAGCTTGGAACCCAATCACAGAGCAGCGCCAAAAACTGAGTCCGGGGTTTCGTCAACTTTGGTGATAGTGCGCGTATTTGCGGTAAAAATTATCAGCCTGAGCCAAATTCCTCGGAGCTTAATCTCTCGCTTGCACGTGTCTGCGCAGGTCGCCACTTTCTACACAACCCATGGCATTCCCAACACCTCCTTCGATTCTCGCGGACCGCAGCTTGCGTCCGAATGAATTGGGTCAAGATCGCGATACCGCACTACTCCGGATTTATGCTTGGATGCATCTATCCCGTTCGGCGGATACTCGCATCCTCGATCTTTTTCGCCAAGGACTCATCAAAGGCACCGTAACCGGTGGGATGGGTAACGAAGGTCTGATCGTCCCGTTGGCCCTCCTCGCCGACAAGTCCCTCGATGTTATTTCCTTCACTCATAGGGGTTTCGGCGGGCATTTGATCTGGAGCGACCACCTCTGTGACCTCCTCAACCAGTATTTTGCCAACGCGGGAAGCCCGACCAAGGCGCGCGAGGGTAACATCCATCACGGCGACCCCAAGAACCGGTCACTACCAATGATCAGCCATCTCGGCATCATGCTTTCCAATGTGGTGGGCGCAGTGGATTCCCAACGTCGTTTGGGTCACAAAGCAGTGGGGTTTGCGTTTTTTGGCGATGGATCCTCCAGCACGGGGGACGTGCATGAGTCGATGAATCTAGCTTCCCTGTTGTCCCTGCCGGTCGTATTCATCATTGAAAATAATCGCTACGCCTACTCAACCCCTCTGAAAGAACAATACAACGGGGCAGATCTCTGGGAACGCGCGGCGGGTTATGGCATGGAAGGATTCGCGGCCGATGCGACTGAGGTGGAAACCTACACCGAAATACTGGCGAAAGCGATTGAGAAGGTTCGCACCACCTCCCGCCCCATCCTCATCGAAGTTAATACCCTGCGACTCAGGGGGCACGCGGCCTATGATACTTGCGACTACATGCCAAAGGGCGAAAGCGAATCGTTCTTCGCCCAAGATCCACTACCCCGCCTGCGGACCAAACTGGTCGACGCTGGTCATGGCGAGAAGCTGGATCAACTGGACATCGAATTGGATGCCTTTCTCGAAGATGCCCTCAAGGTTTCGATGCCAACTCCCAGACCAAATCCCATCGGGATGGTGGAGGAACTTTTTGCACCGGGTGGTCCAGCCTTACCTTGGAAAGCCGAGCCGGCCGCACCAGTTCAACTCAATTTCGCGCAAGCCATCAATGCAGCCCACCGCAAAATTCTCACTGAACAGCCTGAGTCACTGGTGCTCGGTCAAGACATTGGCACCTATGGTGGCGCGTTCAAAGTCACCGAGGGATTATTGAAAGAATTTGGGCGCGCCCGGGTATTCAATACTCCGTTAGCCGAGAGCGGATGCACCGGCTATGCCATAGGTATGGCGGTCAATGGGCATCGACCGATCGCGGAATTCCAGTTCGCCGATTTCGCCACCGAGGCCGCCACCCAAATCACCCAGAACGCGGCCACCTATTTTTTCCGCTCCGGTGCCGCCTGCCCTCTCGTGCTGCGGTTCCCCTGTGGCACCGTGCAACTCGGATCATTCCACTCTCAGGAATTGGAGTCGGCGTTTCTATCCTTCCCCGGCCTCAAGGCAATTTATCCCAGCTCCCCACAGGATGCCTTTGATGCCTTGCTCGCCGCCTACGAAGATAACAATCCCGTAATCCTCTTCGAAAACAAAGGGCTCTATCGCGGCAAGAAACAACCGGTGATATGGAACCCTGATTTTCGCAAAGTCTGGGAACCCAAGGCACTGCGTTCCGGTGACTATGCTACTTTTGTCACCTATGGTGAAATGACGCATCTCGCCGAGGAGGTTTGCGACTATCTGGCCGCAGAATATGAGATGACTTTCGACCTGTTTGATCTGCGCGGTTTGGCCCCGCTTAAACTGGAATCTATTCAAGTCTCACTGGGTCGTACAGGACGTCTGGTAGTGCTCCATGAAGGGCGTCGCACCCACGGTTTCGGCGCCGAATTAGTGGCCCGTCTCACCGAGGAGAACTTCTCCAAAATGAAAGCTGCCCCTCTACGTATTGGTTCATTGGACATCCCGGTACCATTCGCCCAAGAACTCGAACAGGCCTACCGCCCAAACAAAGACACGGTGATCGAGCGATTGATCACCTGGCTGGGATAATTCCCGAACTATATTTCTGACCGTGACAATCCCTATATCTCACTCTGCCGAAATCCCCCCAAGCGACTGGTCACGCATCCGTCTTTTCGCCATGGACGTTGATGGCATCCTTACTAATGGGACCGTCGAAATTTCGTCCGATGGCACGGAGAGTAAAACATTCTCGATCCTCGACGGCATGGGGATTGTCCGGTTGAACAAAGCCGGGGTTGACGTGGCGTGGATCAGTGGGCGGCCATCCGAGGCCACAACTCACCGGGCCACCGAACTCAAAGTGCCCCACCTCATCCAAGGACGAACCGACAAGATCACCGCCCTCAAGGAACTCGCAGATCGGCTACACCTGCAACCCAACCAATGTGTTTACATGGGCGATGATGATATTGATGCTGAAGCGATTGCCTGGGCAGGTATCGGCGTCAGTGTGGCCAACGCCATGCCGGCCGCTCTGCAAGCGGCGCGATACATTACAACCCGGCCAGCCGGACTTGGCGCTGTGCGAGAAATCTGCGAACATATCCTCATCAATCGCAGTCCCAGCAAGTCATCGTGAGAATAATTACCTTCATTTTTGTGCTTTTGAGTGCTTGCTCAGCCATGGCAGGTCCTTCGCTCACTTCGCAAACCCCAGTGAGTAATTTTCGACTGCCCACTTTTACCAAGGAAGGCTTTCGCTCGATGCTTTTGCAGGGTTCCCAAGCCATCGTGAGACCCAACAATATTGAATTCGCGGATCTGAATCTAACCCTTTTCAGCGGTGACGAAAAAGCGGATGTGGTGACCGTTCTGCTCAGCCCCAATGCCACCGCCGAACCGGAAGACGAAACGGTGCATGGCAGTGGCTCGGTGCGTGTGATCCGCGACGATCTCGAAATCACAGGCACGAATTGGACTTATGATCATCGTCAGAAAAAAGTTTCCATTGCGGCCAACGCCCGGATAACTTTCAACGCCCAGCTGCCAGGCATTCTAAAATGAGCCGAACGTCCATATTCCAAGCCTTCCTTATCGCGTTGGCGGCAGTCATGACAGTGCTGGGTGCCACCAATGAGCTGCCCCCAACGGTGATCGAATGCTCTGGCTTGGCTGAAACCATCAGCACCGATACCGAGACCATTGCTACATTCAGTGATCAGGTGGTCGTTACCGGAAACAATCTGAAACTGTATTGTGATCACCTTAAAGTTGTCGCTGTTCGCAAGGGCGACCCCACCGCGACCCTCGGCTCTTACGGGTATTTTAAATCGCTGGTCGCCACTGGGCGGGTGCGGATCGTGCAGGGGGATCGTGAGGCCACCTGTGGACGCGCCGAAGTGTTTCCCAACGAGGATCGCATCGTGCTGAGCGAGGAACCGGTCGTGCGTAGTTTTGATGACCATTACATCGCCACCGGCCCGCGACTCCTACTGTATCGTGGACAACGCCGCGCCGTCATCGAAGGCAATAACGAGAATCGCGCCCGCATCACGCTACCGGCCATCAAAGATTTGGGCTTTGAGGAGAAAAAGAATTTAGCCCCCGAAACCCCACCCGCCGCCCAGCCTTGATTTGACCAATGTCTTCCACTGTCTCCCAATCTGAAATTTCGACCACTGGCCTGGTAAAGACCTTCGGCTCCCGCACGGTCGTCGATGGGGTTGATCTTACTTTTTCCGCCGGCGAAGTGGTCGGCCTGTTGGGTCCAAACGGCGCCGGTAAAACCACTACGTTCTACATGATTGTCGGTCTGGTGCCTCCGACCAAGGGTCGGGTAATGCTCGATGGTCACGACGTGACCCGCCAACGCATGCATGAACGGGCCCGCCACGGCATTGGCTATCTCCCGCAGGAAGCGTCGGTTTTTCGCAAACTGACGGTTGAAGAAAATATTCTGGCTATTGCCGAAGTGACCGGGGTTCCGCGCAAAGAACGGGCGGCCTTGGTCGAACACCATCTGGGCGAACTGAGCCTGGATCATGTGGCCAAGCAAAAAGCATTCACCCTCTCCGGTGGTGAACGCCGACGCTTGGAAATCGCCCGCGCTCTGGTCACCAAGCCAAAGTTTCTGCTGATGGATGAACCCTTTGCCGCGATTGATCCAATCTCAGTGGCCGAAGTGCAAAAAATCATTCTGCAACTCAAACAGCGTGGTATTGGTGTGGTGGTCTCGGATCACAACGTGCGCGAAACCCTGCGCATCGTTGACCGGGCGTATTTGATGCATCAGGGCAAAGTGCTCACGCAAGGAACCGGGGAATTTCTCATCCACGACGATCAGGCCCGCGAATTTTACCTCGGCGAAAACTTCAATCTCTGACGCATATGCAAAAGGAAGTTCACGGCATCACGGTGGCCCATTTTTACGCCAGCTATCGTGAAAAACTAAAGATGGAGCTTCTCACCGCCGAGGGGGTAGGCATGCACCGGATGATAAAAGAAGGTTCGATCAACCGGCCTTCGCTCGCCTTGACCGGTTTCCTCAAGTATTTCGCCAATAAACGGATTCAGGTGCTTGGCGCGGCAGAGATGACTTATCTCAAAACACTCAGCAAATCTGGGCAAAAGGAGATTATTGCCAAGTTGGTAAAACGCCACATCCCCTGCCTGATCCTGACCCGTAATTTCAACCCCACGCCTGCACTCATGGAGGTGGCCACGGAAATGGCATTACCCCTTTTTAGCACGCCCATGATCACGATGAATTACGTGAATTTGGCTACTCTCTGTATCGATAATGAATTCGCCCCTTCATCCACGGAACACGCCACCACTTTGGAAATTCGGGGCATCGGCGTATTGATGCGTGGATCCAGCGGCGTTGGGAAAAGTGAGTGCGCCCTAGCTTTGATCGAACGGGGTCACTCGCTGGTCGCGGACGATCTCACCGTTGTCCGGCTGCGCGATGAACGCGACCTCATGGCAAAAAGCATGGCTCTGAATCGAGGATGGATGGAGTGTCGCGGTATCGGCATTATCAACGTCGCGGAAATGTTTGGCGTGAAATCTATCCGTCTGGAGAAACGCATCGATTTGGTGATCTCCCTGCAGGAATGGACCCCCGAGGTGATTGAGGAACGCACTGGCCTGGAGGAGAATTACTATGAAATTCTGGGCAAAAAAGTGCCTCACATAGAACTTTATGTGCGGCCTGGGCGCGACATGGCTCGTCTCGTGGAAGTCGCCGCCTTAACCCAAGCGTTGAAGAAAATCGGTCACGATCCAGCCAAGGAATTCAACGACCGTTTGATCGCCTACATGTCGAAAGAATCTACAGAACCCAAGTTGTCCATCAAGCCGTTCGATATGGAAGAACGGGGCGACGAAATTTAAAACATGTCTAATTCCTCCACCCGTCACGATGGTCGCCAGCCCGACCAACTCCGGCCCATAAGCTTTGAAGCGGGTATCGCACCGCATGCGACAGGATCCTTGTTGGTTTCATTTGGTGCTACCCGCGTCATATGCGCCGCGACCATCGAACCAAAAGTTCCCGGATGGATGCGCCAGCAGGGCGTTAAAGGTGGCTGGCTGACCGCAGAGTATTCTATGCTCCCCTATTCCACCTTGGATCGCAAACCGCGTGATATCTCGAAGGGTAGAATCGATGGCCGCACTGTGGAAATCCAGCGGTTGATCGGCCGTTCACTACGTGCGGTGGTGGACCTGAAAAAACTGGGAGAAAATACTCTTTGGATCGATTGCGACGTATTACAGGCCGACGGAGGCACCCGCACAGCATCAATCACTGGAGCCTATCTGGCCACCCGCTTGGCGGTGCAAAAATTACTCGATGCAGGCAAGCTGGCCACCAACCCGCTCAATGATTCCGTCGCCGCCGTGAGCGTGGGCGTATTCAAAGGTCAGTCGCTGCTCGATTTGAATTACATTGAGGACAAAGACGCCGAAGTTGATTTCAATGTCGTCATGACCGGGCAGGGGCAATTTGTTGAAGTGCAGGGCACCGGCGAATCAGCCACATTTTCGAATGATCAACTACAGGATCTGCTAAAAATCGCCCAAGCAGGGTTGGAAAACATCTCCTCCCAACAAACTGCTTTTCTGGCGCAACAGCTACTCAAAACTTGATAGGTTGGTCCGCTGAATTAGCTAGTTTCCGGGTCACCCGGCTCGATACCTTCGAAATTGCCACTTTCGGCCGCGCGGACAAATCCCTCGGTCACGCTCTTCAGTCGCTCCCAACGGTCCCGGATGTTCTTGGCTTCCTTGTTGGTGATCACGTTGTCCGAGGAAGATATGGCAATGGTGGCCAACATATCGGCAAAGTCCTGCACGATATCATTGGTCAAGGGTATGAGTTGGCCGGTGTGTTGGATCGATTTGGGGTTGCGGATAAAGAAACCCTCACATTGCTCGCAAACCCATTGCGCGATTCGCAAATCACCCGTTGAGGCAATCAGTTGCCCCACCCGGTCCAGTGGATTGTTGGCCCCACTGCCATCCGCCGGTGGCTCGGCCCATTTATAGATCAAGGAAAGTGAAAGCCCCATGTCGGAGGCGATCTGCTTGGCGCTGGTTTTCTTTAAAACCTCGCGGAGAACATCGTGCGAATGCATGGAGCGAAATTGTACCTTTCATTAGCGGAACGCAATCCTACCTGTGCCCCAGCTTACGACTTTGCCCAAACCGGTTTTTTTGAGTGCCTTCGCCCCACAGTTTATGACTTAATCAATTCTTCTACCCATGAACATTCACGAGTATCAGGCCAAAACCCTCTTTGCACAATTCGGCGTTCCTGTCCCGCAAGGCGCATCCGCAAAATCCGCGGCGGAGTTCGACTCCGCCCTCGCCCAACTGCCGGAAGGCCCCACCATGGTGAAGTCACAGATCCACGCGGGTGGCCGGGGCAAAGGCACCTTCACCAACGGTTACAAGGGCGGCGTCAAATTCTGCAAAACCAAGACCGACGCCAAGGCCATTGCCGGCGAGATGATCGACCAAACTCTCGTGACCGCTCAAACCGGCCCGGCCGGTCGCAAGGTCCAAACCATTTACTTCACCGTCGCGAGTGAGATCAAAAAGGAATACTACCTCGCGATCCTGCTGGATCGCACCACATCGAAACCAGTCATTGTCGCATCAACCGAGGGTGGCATGGAAATTGAAAAGGTGGCTCACGAGACTCCGGAAAAAATCTTCAAGGTCTTCGTCGATCCAGCTTACGGCCTCGCCGACTTCCAAGTGCGTGAACTCATCTTCGGTCTCGGTCTCAATGCAACCGAAGCCAAGAATGCGGCCAAACTTATCCGCAATCTTTACCGGATGTATTGGGAAACCGACGCAGCCATGATTGAAGTCAATCCCCTCATCACCACTCCGGATGATCAGGTTCTCGCGCTCGACGCCAAAGTCTCCTTCGACGCCAACGCGTTGTTCCGTCATCCCGAGATCGTCGCCCTCCGTGATCTGAACGAGGAAGACCCCAAGGAGATCGAAGCATCCAAATACGACCTCGCCTACATCGCGCTCGATGGAAACATCGCCTGTCTCGTCAACGGCGCCGGTCTCGCCATGTCCACGATGGACATCATTAAACATTACGGCGGCAATCCCGCCAATTTCCTCGATGTCGGCGGTGGTGCCACCAAGGAAAAAGTGGTCGCCGCTTTCAAGATCATTCTCGGTGACGCCAATGTGCAGGGTATCTTCGTCAACATCTTCGGCGGCATCATGGATTGCAACGTGATCGCCGAGGGCATCGTGGAAGCCGTCAAGGAAGTCGGCCTCAAGCTCCCCCTCGTCGTCCGTCTCGAGGGCAATAACGTCGCCGCCGGCAAAGCGACCCTCGCCGCCTCAGGTCTCGCCCTCGTCTCCGTCGATACCATGGCCGACGCTGCCCAGAAAATCGTCAAGCTCGTGGCGTAAACCTCGCCGTAATAATCTTAATTCTACAAAAGCAAAATCTCCATGAGCATTCTTATCTCTTCCGAAACCAAAATCATGGTCCAAGGCATCACCGGCGCCTTCGGCGGCAGACATGCCCAACTCTCCATTGACTACGGCACCCAAGTCGTCGCCGGCGTCACCCCGGGCAAAGGTGGCCAAGTCTTTGAACACGCGAGCAAAAAGGTCCCGATCTTCAACACCGTGGCCGAAGCTGCCTCGGCTACGGGCGCCACGGTCTCCGCTATATTCGTGCCTCCTCCATTTGCGGCCGATGCCATCCTTGAATGCGTTGATGCCGGCCTCGATCTGGCCGTCTGCATCACCGAGGGCATCCCGATCAAAGACATGATTCGCGTGAGACGCGCAATGGCGGGAGCCAAAACCCGCTTGATCGGCCCCAATTGTCCCGGAGTCGTTACTCCCGGTTCTGGACCTGACTCCACCGGTGGCTGCCGCATCGGCATTGCGCCCGGCTACATTCACAAGCAGGGCCACGTCGGTGTCGTCTCGCGATCCGGCACCCTCACCTACGAAGCCGTTTTTCAAATCACTTCCAAGGGACTCGGCCAATCCACCTCGGTGGGTATCGGCGGCGATCCCGTCAACGGCACCAGCCATCTCGATGTGATCAAACTCTTCAACGAAGATCCCGACACTAAAGGTATCATCTTGATCGGTGAAATTGGAGGCAACGCCGAAGTCGAAGCCGCACGCTGGATCAAGGCCAATTGCAAAAAGCCTGTCGCTGGTTTCATCGCCGGAGCCACCGCTCCCGCCGGCCGTCGCATGGGCCACGCCGGCGCCGTCGTCGGTGGTCATGAAGACACCGCCGAAGCCAAGATCGCCGTCTTCAAGGAATGTGGCATCGAGGTGGCCGAGACCCCCTCCGATATGGCCGACGCCCTCCTCCGCGCCGCTAAGTCCAAAGGTGTGAGTTTGGACTGATAAGTAAACCAATACTGTTTTCTGCCGTTATTCGGTCGGCCCAGTAGCGGCTTTGTCCTCATTCAGAGATTTAAAACGGCGATTCTTCGTCCAGATCCATATTGCCAGCACCGGGCTCGGGTTCGGTTAGCGGCGGGCCGTCATCCTCTGACAAAGGAGCGGTCCCGCCAGCATTGACTGCCTCAATCTTCCATGCGTTCAGGTTGACATAGTAGTTATCCTTCCACTCGCGACCGCGGATATCGAAAGATACTTTGACCTCGTCGCCCTCCTTGAGGTCGGCAACAAGTCCGACTTTATCCTTCACAGTCTCAAATTTGATGTCCTGAGGAAAACGACCGTCAGGCACAGTGATGACAAACTCGCGCTTGTTGAATCCGCTGCCAAAGGTCTGCTCCGCAAATATTTTTTTAACGCTGCCGGTGATTTCAAACATGGAATCAGATATTGGCCACTGGAGACATGATCGGCCAGCCAGCTTTTCAGAAAAATCTACGATCAGCACGCCGGTATAACGTCGAGTGGAGGTTCAAGTCGCTTGGCAAGTAGCCAGATTGTCCAAACACTCCGCTTGCTCAACCACCCTAGTCAGTTAATCCAACCAACAACACCCCATGGGACACGGCGACCAAAACTTGAATCTACCCGGCGATCACAATTTCGCCCCCGATCCTAAACGTGTCCAGGAGCTGCTCGCACTCATCGACGGGCCATTCCATTTAGGCAAGCCGGCGACTGACCGGGCAGCATGGGTTGCCCTTCGCAACAGCGAGGTGGGAGAACGACTGCTGCATGAAGCCGAGATAGCAGGACGAGGTGAACCGCAAGCTCACATCACCAATGAAGATTGTCTCTATGTCGTGGAGACAAAAGACCGCAGCAAGTTTGACCCCCTGCCTCATCGTGTCCGGACGAGACTAACTTTGCTCCCTATTGCCGAGTGTCTCGAATCCGATGGTAAATATTTGGACCGGATCGAAGAAGACGTCGAGCGACTCTGCGCACTCAACATGTGGACTTTCCCGCTCCATCAATTGGGTAAAGAACTTTACGAGCGAGAAACCATCTTTACCGATCTGGCCTCCACTCACTATGCAGGAAATCTTACCAGCATCCTCCATCTGCTGGAGGGTCGATTGAAACCGGAAACCAGCCAGTTAATCCGCGATGAGATCGAAACCCGGATATTCAAGCCGTTTGAGGAACGCGTTAAAACCGGACGCGACGGGTTCTGGTGGTTCATCGTCAATCACAACTGGAACAGCGTTTGCCTGTCCCAAATCCTCAGCTGCGCCTTGCGTCTGAAGGAAGACCCACAGGAAAGGGCGTGGTATATCGCCACCGTCGAAAAACTCCTCAAACACTCAGAGGACAGTTTTGAACACAGCGGTTTCTATATCGAGGGGGTGGGTTACTGGGTCTACGGATACAGCCACTATGTGCTGGCGGCGGAATTGGTCCGTGGGGCGACCGGTGGTCAGATCGATTGGATGAAAAAACCACGCGTCGAAAAAGCGTCACACTTCGGTCATCGGATGGAAATCCAACAGCAAGCTTACCCAACTTTTGCCGACTGCAAGCGCGATGTGCTCCCCTCACAGTGGTTGATGAATTGGCTGAATAACCGCATCGATCCGGATCGCGAAACTCGAAAAACAGCAATACCGATCAACGCTTTTGATCCGATCCACTTCCAATTTTCACCAATCATTCACCTGCTACTCTTTCATCAGATCGACCCAAATAAGGCTTACGCCGTGGATGAAGGCCATGAAATCCGCGATTGGTTTGAAGATGTGCAATTCCTGATCAGTCGTCCCTGGAAAAATTCCCCGTCACGTCTAGCGGCAACCTTCAAGGGCGGGCATAACGGATCCAATCACAACCACAACGATCTCGGCACGTTTACCGTTCTGTCTGGCAAAGAAGAACTGCTCACAGATCCGGGAGCCGAGGTATATGATAAGCGCACTTTCAGTGTGAATCGCTATGAGGGGGATCTGCTGAATTCTTTCGGGCATCCCGTGCCAGTCGTTGGAGGCAAACTGCAGTTTCCTGACAAAATCTACCACCGGACCGGTTATGGTCGCGATGCCTATACCGTGCTTGTTGATACGACTTTTACGGAGGAGCGCGATCAAGTGATTCTCGAAATGGATCGTGCCTACAAAGTCCCCCACTTGGAAAACCTGATTCGCGCGTTCCGCTATGACCGGGCTGGGAAAGGTTCAGTCGCAGTATCCGATCAAATCAAATTTTCAAAACCGGATAACTACGAAACCGCGCTGATCACCTATGCGAATTGGGAGCATACCAAGGACGGCAATCTTCGTATCTCCGCCAATGGAGAGGCCATTGAAGTGGAAGTCTCTTGTGAACAAGGAGAACTGGAGTTCGCTCACTGTGTAATTCAGGAGAGCTCGACTCCGACGCGACTCAGCTGGCGGTTACGTAAACCCATCTTGGAAGCCACGGTCCATATCCGGGTAACCCCGATATAATCTTCGGAACTGATCGGGTATTTCTCCAACACGAACTTCTGTCGGAAAAAATTTGGCTTATGACAAAAATAATGCTGGACGAATATGCGTCATATGATGCAAGTTGGCCCCGCATCAGGAACGAGCCAGCCTTAAAAAGCTGACTCCGCCAACCGGGCCGGGAGCGGCCACGGTGGATCGAGGAAAACCTCGGATGTGCGTCACCCGCAAGGGGGGCGAACCAAGAACGCTCCCGAAGACGAAACCGATCTGATGCCAATTAGATCGGTTTTTTT
>DFDG01000109.1:16657-25683 GCA_002367815.1 Opitutaceae bacterium UBA3033
GTTTTTTGTTTTCAATCCCTGATGCGCGAACCTGCAACCACAGATCATCACGCATCATGTCAATCATCACAAAACTCCCCGGTATCCGCGTTCGTTCGGATAATCCCAACCACCACCTGTGGAATAACCACGGGACTTGGTTTCTGCACTACACGGTGCACCCCACTCCTTTCACCAAAGAGCGCATCCGTCGTTCATTGGGCACCAAGGACTTGGAAGTGGCCCGTGACCGTCGCGATACGTTTTTCGAACATCTGAAAAACGAAGCCCACAAGGCTGCTGCCTTGAAGAAGTCAGCCGCGGCGTGAACGCACCCCGGCAAGTTTTACGCTTCCGGACTGCCGGGAGCGAGGGGCCGTTTGTATCCGGAAGTCGGATCATCCTGGATGTCTGGCAGGACGATCTTCCTCTGCCAGTCGGACATATTGTCTACCTCGCGGTGCAACCGGGTATCCCTGCTCGATGGGCTTTCGTGCTGAGCGATGGCCGGGTCACCGGCATGCAGAGCATCCTTTCACGCAGTGATCTGGAGGGTCAGATAATGGAATATTTCTTCCAAGACCTCATCGCCGATCAACGCCACAGCGCCTGAACCATAAATACATTCAAACCAAGCCGCGCTTCCCTGCGCGGCTTGGTTTTGCACGCTGTTAGGCCATGCCAAACAAATCCCTGACATTTGCCGCGATCGGTTGCGGAAGCCGCGTGCGCACTTACACCAAGACCGCCGCAATGATGCCGGACCGTTATCAGGTCATCGCTGCGGCCGATCCCAATCCGGAACGTTTGAAGATGATGCAGGCACTCGTGCCGAATGGCACCCTACGCACCTTCGCCAGCGATCGTGAGTTACTCGCAGCCGGAAAACTCGCTGACATCATGATGATCGGCACGCAGGACGCTTATCATGTGCAACCATGCATCGAAGCGATGCGCCTTGGCTATGATGTGTTGCTCGAAAAACCCATCGCCACAAATTTTGCCGAGGTAATGCAACTCGAACGGGAGGCCATCCGACTCGGTCGCCGGGTATTGATCTGCCACGTGCTACGCTACACCCCGTTTTATACTTTGATCAAATCCCTCCTCGATAGCGGCTCTGTGGGCGAAATCGCGACGGTTACGGCAACCGAAGGAGTGGCTCCATTTCATCAGGCCCATTCCTTTGTCCGGGGACATTGGGGCGTAGTGGAAAAGAGTTCGCCCATGATCATCGCCAAGTGTTGTCACGACTTGGATATGCTTTCTTGGCTGGTCGATTCCAAGTGCCAGCAGGTTTCCAGCTTTGGCTCACTCTCGCACTTCAATCCCAACCACGCCCCGGCGGGCGCACCGATGCGCTGCACCGACGGTTGCCCCGTCGCAGATAGTTGTGACTACAACGCGCATCGCTACCTCAGCGATCAACGCCACTGGCTGCAATGGGTGTTCGACGGCGGCGTGGAAGCTGACGATGCAAGTGTCACGCAATGGCTCCGCACTTCACCCTGGGGTCGTTGCGTCTACCATTGCGACAACACCGCCGTGGATCGCCAAACGGTAAACATGAGCTTTGCCAACTACGTCACGGCCACCCTGACCATGACCGCGTTTGATACCGGCCGCAGCCTTGAAATCCGTGGCACCAAAGGCGTGCTACTCGCCGGTGAAGCGGTAAAGCAACTCTCTGGTCACGACATTGCCCTAACTCATCATCATGATGGCAACATCGTGTATCATGACACCCCGGTGGAGGAAGGTGAATTCGCCGGGCACGGTGGCGGGGATTTCGGACTGATGGACGCCTTGGACGCGGAGTGGCGCAAATCAGATCCGGCTGAAATGCGGTCTTCCCTGCAGCGATCTGTCGAAAGTCACACCATGGGGTTTGCCGCCGAGGAAGCCCGAGTGAACGGAAGCGTGGTCAACCTCGATGAGTTTCGCGGTCGCCACTGATCACCACGTTTCAGGGAATGTTGAGCCGTTGGCCCGGTCGCAATACATTCTCCGCACTCAATACTTCGCGATTTGCTTCGTAAATTTCCTGCCATCGATTGGCCGTGCCGAAATAGCGCGTGCTGATGCGGGAGAGGGAATCCCCCTCCACTACAATATGAAAACGCGGCGTCTCAACTTGTGGAATCGTGGTGCGCGTAGGGGTGGAGGTTGGTGCGGGATTGCTCGTCACCCCATTTGAATTTACATAACGAGCCGCTGAGGCGATCTGATCCAAGGTCCCCTGCGCTTGACGCAAGCGGGCCGACAAGGCTGAATTCTCCTGCTCCAGACTGGTAATCCTCGACGCTCTGTCCCGATCCAGCGCCTGTAAAACCTGGTTCAATCGAGTATTCTCCGCCTTGGACCCAACCAGATCCTTTTGAATAATATTAAACTGCGCCAATGCGGCAGTAAGTCCGTCGATCCGACTATTCGCCTCCACCAATGCTTTGCTGGTTTCCACCAATCTGGAGTTCTCCGACCGCAGTGAATCAAGCTGGTTAGTCGCAAGCTCCAGACGTTGGGAGAGGGCCGACTTTTCATTGAGGAGTTGTGATTCACTGACGGCTTGCGATTGCGCGGTCTGTTCAACTTCAGCCAACTGGCCTTGGACGGTAGTGAGTTGGGTCCGCAAGTCTGCCGCTACAGAATCAGCCGCACTCAGATGGGTATTTTCGGATTTCAGCTCCTCTATTTGGTTGGTCGCTTCGTCCAATTTGGTTTGCAACTTTTCCGCCTGGATTTTGGCCGCGTTGGTCTCGGTTGCGGCCAATCGGATCTGCCCATCCCTTTGCGTCTTGATCTGATCAAGTTCGTTCTGCACCTGAAGTGCTTGGTTGCGCGACCCAGCCAATTGGGTTTCCAGGAATAACTTTCCCTTGGTCAAATTCTCGTTGATCCCGGTTAACTCCGCCACGGTTCCGCCTTGCCGATTAAGCGCCGTGTCTGATGTCGCAAATTTCGCCTGTAATTTCTGCAATTCGTCTTGGGCCTTGTTGGCAGCAGCCTTGGAGGCTGCCTCGTTTGATTGCATATCAGACAGCTGCTTTTCGGTCGACGACAGCTTGAACGCCATAGCCTCGAACTGCGCCCGCTGTTCCACCCGCTCCTGCACCAGGCTCGCGTTGATCGCAGCCAATTCATCCGCCCGGGTTTGAGCATCCTGTAAATCTGACTCCAAAGTTTCCGTGTTGGAATTCTTACCCAGTATCAACGAACGATTGGCATCTGAAAGCGACTTGCTGGTCTCATTGGCCCGGTTCAATTGATCCGACAGTTTGGCCATGGCCTCTGCCGATTGGGATCGTTCCTGACCCAGATGGTTTTCCAATACACTGACCTGCGCTTGTAAGGATTGGATTTCCATCAGGGTGGCCCGGGCGTCAGGCAAGGCCTGTGCTGCCTGTGCCTGTGCCGCCAAAGCAGCCGCGGCGCTTTTGCGGGAATTATCCAGATCAGAGTGCAACGATGACATCTGAACAGTGAGTTCCTTTATCGTAGCTTCACGTTCTGCGATGACACGCGCCGCTTCATCAATCTCGGCATTCAATCGCGCCGTCTGATCGGTTGCCTGTGATGACTGTGACGCATTCGATCGGCTGGTCGTGGCAAGTTGCTGATTTTCAGCCGTCAGTTTCGTGATTTGGTTCTTAAGGTCGCTGTTGGCTTGCTCAAGGTCACGATTGGCTGAGTCCAGATTCTGCAGCTTGGCAAACAAGGAAGACAACTGCGTGTTGGCCTCATCAAGTTTGGGCTGCAAAGTCGCCTCGGCCGCAGATTGATTTTCCTGAGAGTCCTGCAACTGCCGTTGTAATATGGCCCGTTGATTCTTGGTATCCTGCTGTTCGCGAATAAAACGCTGCCGATCCAATTCGGTATCCGCCAGTTGCTGGGCTAACCGGCTCTCCGCTGACTTACTGGCATTAAGTTTGGACCCAAGATCAGCCGCCCGTGCGGTATCCCCACCATTGGCGGCAAGACTCTGCCGCAACTGTGCAATTTGTCTAATTACCTCTTCATTTTCCAGTGCGAGGCGATTCCGTTCCGATTGGGCGCCTGCCAATTGCTGCGCCAATCTCCTTTCTGCCGACTTGCTGGCATTAAGTTTGGATTCCAGATCAACTGAGCGTACAGCATCGCTACCTTTTGCCGCGAGGTTTCGCTGCAACTCGGTAACCTGATTAAGCGCATTATCCTTCTCCAAACTGAGACGCGCCTGCTCATTCTCCAAATTTGATAACCGTTGGGATAATTCCCTGGCGATCTGGCGACTGGAATTCAGTTCAGATTCCAGGGCTTGGATTCGGGAAGAATCACCGATGTAAACAGGTCGAATGTCCGCTGCACTCAAAGCGATCTGCAATGAAGCCACCTGCCCGGTGAAATTTTTATTATTTACCTCCAACTGGCGCGCGACGGTTTCTATCTCCGAGATTTTCGCGCGCGCAGCGGCTGATCCATCCCTGAATTCGGCTTGGGTGGAATTGAGCTGCACCTTCAGTCCCTCCATTTCACGCTGACTTGAAACCAGATTGCTCTGGGCCTCGGTCACCAAACCTTTCAAACGCTGAACTTTGGCATTATCGCCGTTTTGGGCCTGACCCGCTGCCGTCAGCTTGCCCTCTAATTCCGTTTTGGCTGCCAGCGCAGTTTTATGAGCCTCTTTGGTGTTTTCCAATTCCTGACTCAATGTGGTGATCTGTTGCTTGGCCTCGGTCAGCTGAGCCAATGCCTGACTGCCACTGGCTACTTGATCCCGGAGGTTATGAATTTCTATCGGTGAAATGTTCCCCGCGACTTGCTTCCTGCTTTCCGTCGTCAGCCGCTGATTATCATCCCGTAAGCTGGCCACTTCCTGCCGGAGACTCGACAGTGCTTCACTCTGGTCGGAATCCGCACTGCTACCGGATGGTTGCGGTGCCGAATTCGAT
The DNA here is from genome assembly GCA_002367815.1 of Opitutaceae bacterium UBA3033. Classification (GTDB taxonomy): domain Bacteria; phylum Verrucomicrobiota; class Verrucomicrobiia; order Opitutales; family Opitutaceae; genus Cephaloticoccus. Next base: position 21,565 of record DFDG01000109.1, read on the forward strand.
TTGGAATTGGCCACACGTAATTGGCGTAAAATCGAACTTAGCTCCTTGGTAGAACGGGTCACTTCATTATTGAGGCGGGTATTCTCCTCCATCAGATAAGTAATCTTGGGATCCGATTTCGGGTCTTTTTGCGTGGCTGCTATCGACCGACTGATGGTGTCAACTTTTGCGGCCAGTTGGGAGTTTTCCGCCAAAGCAGATTGCAATTGCGACGATAGATTTGCCCGTTCCTCATCAACCTTCTGTTGCAAGGCCAGTAAACGGTCGTTTTCTGCCTTCATCGCTTGAAGTTGTTTACGCAGTTGTTCGTCCGCACCCGTCCCTGCAGCAACCTGGGCCGGTCCCGGGCCTGACTGGGCTGTGCCTGGTGCGCCATTGCGCATAGATTCCAAACGGGCATTCGCTTGAGCCAACTGAGAAGAGGACAATTGCTTGGCGACCAAGTCGCGCCCAAGCGGATTGATGCCGTTTTCGACCGCGACACTCAGCCAGACCAGTGCCTCGATAGGATTGGCTTTGAGCCCTCCCCTCCCCTCCCCTCCGCCAGCATGATGCCGTAGTTGTTCTGAGCCGGGCCGAAACCCAACTGGGCCGCGGCCAGATAAAACTCGGCCGCACCAGCCTCATCCTTGGCCGAACCGCGACCTTCCTCTTTCATTACGGCCAGATTATAATTGGCCCGGGCATAACCTTGTTCAGCCGACAAGCCATACCAGCGTTGGGCTTGGATTGCATCGGCACTCACCCCGCGACCCAACTCATAGGCGAGACCCAGATTGTATTGCGCCTCGGCAACTCCTTGATCGGCTGCCTGTGTAAACCACAGCACTGCCTCAAAATTATCCTGCCCCACGCCGAGACCGCCGGCATACATGTTGCCGACGTTATATTGAGCAGGCGCAAATCCTTGTTGGGCTGCTTTCAGGTAATAGGAAAACGCCCTAGTGATATCCGTGGATACCCCACGACCAAGTTCATACATCATGCCCAGATTAAAATTCGCCGGCGCGTAGGACCTCTCCGCCGAGAGTGTGTATTGCCGCAAAGCTTCCGCATCGTCGCGCGTCACCCCCTGGCCATTGGCGTATAAGTTACCCAAAGCATTCAAAGCGACCGGATCTCCCGCCTCCGCCTGAGCCCGCAATGTTGCGAGATCAGATTGGGCCAGTGCCACTGCCGCCCCTAGAACGAAAACCACCAGAGCAAAGAGACCCCTAAGTGGCTTAAGCACACATGGGGCACGTAATTGGGAATTCTCTGGGTGACTAGACACTGGGGCCACTTAAGGATAAAACCCTACATGGGAGCAAGGCAGCATCTTGCATACCATGGATAATCTTCTTGTCGGGAGGGCAGAATGTCGCAAGAGCACCCCCCAGCGCTACCGTCCCTCCATTTACGAAGTAATATGGACACAAACGCAACCGCCCCGACTTCGGGACTGCAACGGCTGGCTGGCCGTCTTTGGGCGTTTCATATAACGGGTGCATGACGCGCTTGGGTTTCCGGTAAGTCTGCAGGACGTGTAAATTAGTGGGCGCTGCCGCCAGCGCGTGTTCGACGCTTTCCTGCCATTCTTCCCGCGAACTGTCACTCCCCAGCACGACACTGCGGGCACCCCAAGCTGTTTCATGGTAGCCACTGATTTTGATAATCAGGTCACGTTCCTTTTGCGATGCCCCGATCAGGTCTCGCCAATTATTGAGGGAACGTCCGCCCACTTGTGGCCCATCCAGCACTGCGCCCGGTGGCAATGGCGCTGCATCCAGCACCCAAGAATTTGGGATTAATTGGCGCAGCAATTTTAGCGTCCGCTTGGTCAGGTTTTCCGCCCAGAATTCCTCCAGCAGATGATGATGAAACAGGGCCAATGACATTTTTTCCTCCTGATACGGCCTCACGGGTGGCGCCATGACCACTTCGCCCTGCCGCCATGATTCAAAAATATATTCCTGCGTCGCAATATTCGGCAGATCAAACAATTCAAAAAAGCGATAGATGATATCGATCTTCTCCGGGTTGCCCTCGGCATCGAAGAATAGTGAATTTTCCAAGGGAAACAAATCCTCCGGGCGCAGACAAAAGACGCGCTTGCCCTGCATCTGCAACTGCTCGGCCAACCACTGCATTTCAGGACGATAAGTGGCAGCCTCATCACTCACAACCAAGGCGATCAGGGGATTGCGAATACCGGGACGCAATGCGGCGAGTGACGCATAAAATAATTTGATCATGGCATCATCCGCCCCGAGCACCTGATCCTCGCTGGCGTAGAGCCGGTTGAGAAAAGCCGTTAACCCGATCCCGCCCGGCACCGAATCAAGCTCGGTCATCACAAAACCATCATCGGTCAGCAACAAATCAGGCCGCAAGACCGTGGGGAACATTCCGGTATTTTTCGCATCCCGGGCATGCTCGATCAGGGACGCCGGTTTACCGCGATCCAGATAGTCGACCACCCAAGGTGCCTGGAGGGGCTTGTTGCGCAGCAAATTTTTGCCCGCAATGCTCCGCAGGTAGAGTTTTTCCAGCGCCTGATGAAATTCGAGACAGGCCGCACCTATTTCTTCCAGTTGCACGACATCCTCAGGGGTCAGATGCCACGCCTCCGGGGAAAGCTGCCATGTTTTGTCCTCGAACAAAGGCTGAGCCGCCAAAGTGGCTTTGATTTGTTCGTAGGAAAGATCGGCCATAAGCGAAAGGTGCCTTAATATCCCTTCATCTGTTGGTTGCAAACCGCTGGGTTAAATAAATCACCTGAGGCCGCTCAATCATCATCCATCTTGATGTCTTTATTGCGATGCCGGGGACTCCCAGCCCGCAACCAGGCATTGATGAAACGATCCAGATCACCATCGAGCACAGCCTGCACATCGCCACTGCTCACCCCCGTGCGTAGATCCTTGATCATCTGGTAAGGTTGCAGCACGTAACTGCGAATCTGGCTGCCCCAGCCGATCTCACCTTTTTCCCCATAGAATCGCTCCATTTCACTGCGTTGCTCATCGAGTCTTTTTTCGTAAAGCCGTGACTTCAGCACCTTCATGGCGGCGGCCTTGTTTTTGATTTGTGAACGCTCGTTTTGGCAGACCACCACGATGTTGCTGGGAATGTGAGTCAGTCGCACCGCCGAATCGGTCGTGTTCACGCCCTGTCCACCCTTGCCAGAGGAACGATAAACATCGGTGCGAATCTCAGTCTCGGGTATCTCCATGTCGATATCCTCATCCACTTCCGCCACGACATCGACGGCGCAAAAGGAGGTGTGCCGACGCTTGTTGGAATCGAATGGACTGATGCGTACCAAGCGATGCACGCCGCGTTCAGCTTTCACGTAACCATAGGCATTCAAACCCTTGATGTGAAAAGTCGCCTTGCTGATACCCGCCTGCTCGCCGGGTTGGACGTCCTGCACTTCCACCTCATAACCACTGCGTTCGGACCACCGATTATACATGCGAAAAAGCATATCGGCCCAGTCATTGGACTCAGTGCCGCCCGCCCCCGCCTGAATCGTCAGAAAGGCATTGTTGGCGTCGAAACGCTCCGTGAGGAACGATGCAATCTCAATGGCGTCGAGTTCGGTGCGCATTGCCACTGTGCTCGCCACGAGTTCCTGTTCAAATCCTTCCGCCTCCTTCTCATCCGCCATCTCAATGAGTTCGAGCATGACGGGCAGGTCGGCGACCTTCTTGTTAAAGGCGACAATCGGCAGCACCGTGCGTTTCAAACCGTTGAGTTTGGCAATGTGCTGTTGGGCTCTCTCGTTGTTATCCCAAAACCCCGGAGCGGCCATTTGGGCTTCCATGGCCTCGATTTCCCTCAGCTTTTGTTCGCAGTCAAAGAAACCTCCATAAGTGCCCGGCGCGCTTTTTGATGTTCTCGATATGGTCGTAAGTTTCTGGAAGTAGCATGATGAAGGGTCTATCGCCGCAAAGTCTGGCGATGGGTGCAAGTGGCATTTTAAGTGCGTAACAAACCGGATCTCTGTTCTGACTGAAAGGTGGCATAAGTTTTCATCACCCCCTCGCTAAGCGCCGTGCCTGCCTGCCAGCCAAGTTGAGCCAATTTGGAAACATCCATCAGCTTGCGCGGCGTGCCGTCTGGTTTGGTCGCATC
>DFDG01000174.1:0-8037 GCA_002367815.1 Opitutaceae bacterium UBA3033
GTCGGGGGATGTAATCGCTGTTAAGGTCTATTTTCCATTCATCTTCGTCCTTGTAGACCGTGACATCGGGTTCGACTACACGGTTTGTATCTTCGCTAAAGCGCCGGCCCGGTGCGGGATCGAGTTTTCCAATCTCCTCGATGGCCAGTTGGATATCGTCGGGGTTGGCGTTTAGTTTCTTGGCCAGTTCGGGTATGCGGCGTCGGGACAACAGTGCAAAATGATCGCGCACGATGCGTGCCGCCAGTGAATTGCCTCGATCCAGGAAACTTAGCTGGGTGAGCAGGCATTCCTCCAACGATTCACTGCCGATGCCTGGTGGATCAAAGCCATGCAACACATGAACTGCTTCCTGTATGTTAGATAAGGGAAGACCAGTTTGCAGCGCGGCATCGGATGGACTTTGGGTTAGAAAACCCCGTTCATCGATGCTGCCAATCAGGTGCTCCAAAGCTTTGGTGGTTTCCGGAGATACATCCGAAACTTCAACCTGCTGCATCAGATGTTCCTGCAGCGATTGCACGCTCACCAGTGAGTCCATGAAATGCTGCCTCTTTTCTGCATCTTCGCTGGTGTGGGGTTGAGCACCACCAGCATGTCTCATGTAATCGCGCCAGTCCTCATCGAGTTTACCGAGGATTTCGAATTCTTTCGAGAAATCCATTTCATCGGTTGATGGCTCATTGCCATCTGAGTTCTCGCTGGCGCCATCGTTGGCGTCGGATTTTTCCTGATCGAGACTGACGCCATCCATGGGCAATTCCTCCAAAGTTGGATTGCTCTGCAATTCCGCCTGAATCTCAAAACGTAAATCTGTCGCTGCCACCTGCAATATCTTGAGAGATTGACGCAGCTGTGGCGCAAGAACGAGAGACTGGGTCTGCCGCTGCCTTAAATCGTGGCTATATCCCGGCCCACTCATGAGCGATAAAACATATCAGATTGTTCATGCTCAGGGGTTGGAGCGATAGATAGGAGGGCGGGAATTGGTATCGTTGAAAGCGAATAGTTCCTTCAAGTAGACACCCATTTTCTCGATAGTTGGACCATAATGGTCGCTATAGAGGTAAACTTCCAAATCCGTTAACATATCATGGGCGCTCTGGTAGCGCTTATCGCGGTCACGCTGGAGCGCTTTTTGAATAATCGCCTCTAGCCGTTCGTCGATCTCAGGCCGCAGGTCGGCAAATCGCGGGATGGGTAAAGTTTGGATATTTCTGCGGGATTCGGCATGATCCATGGCCCTAAAGATGTTTCTGCCGAGCAGCAGTTCGGTTAGCACGATTCCCAATGGGAACAGATCTGCTCGGGCGTCAGTCACCGCGTAACTGGCTTGCTCAGGTGACAAATACTCGTCTTTACCGGCGATTACTTTGCCTTCCTCGTTATACATCAGGTCCAGTGCTTTCGCGATTCCGAAGTCGGTCAGCTTTACGTCTCCTTCGTAAGCCAATAGAACATTTTTAGGTCCAATGTCGCGGTGGACAATGCTGAGGTGGCGTCCGTCGTTGTCACATTTTTGATGTGCGTAACTAAGTCCGCGTGCGACTCTTGAGACAATGAATGCGGCCAAATCCACCGGGATACTCCGACCGGTGGCTATGTGACGTTCAATAAACTGCTCTAAATTCACGCCCCGCACATATTCCATGACCATGAAATATTGTCCGCCGACATGCCCTAGGTGGTAGGTCTGGACAATGCTCGTATGGATCAAATCCGCGACGAGTCGGGCCTCACCGATAAAGTTTTTTTGGAATTCGGGAATGGCTGAATATTCTTCGCGGATAAGCTTTACCGCGACGACCTTTCTGAAATTACCTGCACCAAGTTGGACTGCTTCGTAAACCAGGCCCATGCCACCTTCAGCCAGCTTACGAACCAATTCGTAACTGATCTCATTATTGAGTTTTTTAAAGGAAACCACATCGCGAGCAAAGGTGTGAAATTACGCACTGGCAAGTATTCACTCACGCAGCGGCGCGATTCCTGCTTCATTGATTATAAGCTGCATTTGACAGTTATCTGTCTCGGCCTAGTTTGCAGCCATGATCACTTTGACCACCCGTGCAGCCGATCGGATTCGCGCCATGCAAACAGAGTCCAATGCGGTGGGCAAGCCGCTGCGAGTCTTGGTGGAGTCAGGCGGATGCTCCGGATTTCAATACGGTATGTCGTTTGATGTCGAAAAAGCTGATGACCAAAAAATAGAGAGTGCAGGGGTGCAGATCGTGATGGATCCATCCAGCTTGGCATATATGCAGGGCTGTAGTATCGATTTTGACGACGGGTTGCAGGGGAAGGGTTTTGAAATTAACAATCCCAACGCGCAGAGCACTTGTGGCTGCGGAAAATCTTTTAATTGATCAGACGCTCGCTTCGTGCAGAGCCACGACGCCAAAAGTAAGTCCCGTCGAAGTGACATGTTTGAAGCCTGCTGCTTCGATCTCATCAGTCAGTGCGGCACGATCGGGGAAAAGTTCTATGCTTTCGTTTAGGTATACGTAAGCCGCTTTATCCTGGGTTATGATCCCCGCGATAAACGGCAGAATATGCCTCAGGTAAAACAAATAGATCGGCCGAAACCAACGGTTCGGTTGAGAAAACTCCAACACATATATTCTGCCGCCTGGTCGTAGGACACGCCTCATTTCGCACAAAGATTTGTGGCGATCCTCCATATTACGCAGGCCGAACGATATCGTTACTGCATCAAAACTATGATCATGAAGGGGCAGATTCATCCCATCCCCCTGTTGAAATGAGATGATAGGATTTCCTGTGGAACCTGCATTTTGCAATTTTGCTTTAGCAACATCCAACATAGGTTGGCAAAAATCCATTCCAACTATAGTATTTGTTGACAATGCTTTGCAACTCAGTGCGAAGACCACATCGCCACTGCCGGTGGCAAGATCCAGTATGTCTTTTGGCCGAGTTCGTAGGACAGATTTCACCAATCGTTTGCGCCACCATAAATCTATCCCCATGCTGAGTAATCGGTTAGCAACGTCATAACGATGCGCTATCCTCGCAAACATGGAATTTACAGCTGATGGATTGGGCATTATATTTTACAGTCAGACTTTTTCACGTTTTTTTACGCGGCAGGCGAGTCATATTCATTGACGCAATCATAGATATGCTAGTAGCTTAGGACGTCATCCAAGGGTTGAATTAAGCGAAAGGAAAAACTTATGTCCAATAATCTGACGAAGCGAGAAATTGTCCTCGATATTTACAAGAAGACTGGCTTTCCACAAAAACAAGTGGTCGATACAGTTCAGCTGACACTCGATATTATACAGAAAGCTCTGTCGCAGGGTCGTAATGTTGAGTTACGTAATTTTGGTGTTTTGGAGGTGCAAGTGCGTAAATCACGCATCGGACGAAACCCGAATAAACCTGAAGCCGAGGTAGTTATTCCTCAACGGGCTGTGGTGAAATTCAAATCCGGCAAGATTCTCAAGCAACAGCTCAAGAAGATTGATTTGGCCTCTCTGACCACTGCTTCGGTAGTGGATACACCTGATCAAGATATGGCGCCACCATCGGTTTAAGGCCTCCTTCATGTCAAACATGCGAGCCGGGATTCATCCCGGCTTTTTTATGCACCCAAATTTTGGGTGGCGCGGTTACCGTTTGAACCGCAATTTTTCACTCTCATGGCATCATTCCAGTCATTGCCCGGTTTCCGGGATTTCTATCCTGACGAATTAGCGCGTCGTAATTTCATCTTTCGTCTTTGGCGACAGACAGTCACCGCTTTTGGTTTTTCAGAATATGATGCTCCGGTGTTGGAACCCCTCGATCTCTACAAGGCGAAGTCGGGTGACGAGATTGAAGGCCAGCTTTTTAGTTTTACCGATAAGGGCGGACGGGATGTGGCTTTGCGGCCTGAAATGACCCCGACGGTATGTCGAATGGTCGGGGCCAAAGCCAATGCACTGAAACGACCGATTAAATGGTTCAGCATCGCAGAATTTTATCGCTATGAGCGCATGCAAAAGGGTCGGGGGCGTTCTTTTTTTCAACTGAACGCGGACATATTTGGAGAGGCAGGCCCTGAAGCGGAAACCGAACTCATTGCCCTGCTGGTGCAATGTCTTTGTGCCTTTGGGCTAACCGAGCAGGATTTCTATGTTCGGCTGAGTGACCGTAATTTGTGGTTCTATTATCTGGGGGCCTTGGGCTTGGACGAGCCCCGCATTCGCGGCGTGCTTGGTGCCGTTGATCGCTATGAAAAATATGGCGACGATGCATTCAAGGGTTACACCGAGCAATTCGGTGAATTGGACGCAATTGTTAAGAATAAGGTGCTGGCGTTCCTACAGATCAAATCTTTGGCCATGCTGGAAGCAACGCTCAGTGCCCAGGCCGATGGCCGCATCGCGAGCCGTTTGGCTGACTGGCGAAAATTACTGGGCGGATTGGAAGCGATGGGTTTGTCCCGATATATTGAAGTCGATCTGGGCGTGGTGAGAGGCTTGGCCTATTATACGGGTTTTGTTTTTGAAGCGTTTGATCGCAAAGGTGAATTACGGGCAATTGCGGGAGGAGGCAGATACGACGATCTGGTCGAAAAGTTAGGTGGACCCGCATTACCTGCCGTGGGGTTTGCCACGGGCGACATGACCTTTGGCCTTTTGCTCGAGCAACGCGGGCTGATGCCTGCGTTGGTTCAGACTATAGACGTTTATTGTGTAATTGGTGGTGAGCAGGAGAGAGGCCCGGCCTTTGCTGCGATTCAGGGTCTGCGCGCTGCAGGTTTCGGCGTCGAATATCCGCTCAAGGATGTGGCCTTTGGTAAACAATTCAAGGCGGCCAGTGAAGCCGGCGCGCGACTGGCACTGATTTACGGAAGCGAAGAGATTGCCAAAGGCGTGGTAAAGATCCGTGACATGACCGATCGATCAGAGCGTGAAGTGCCAATCAACGATGTGGTCACGGCAGTGCGTGATTCTCTGCAAGGATAGGATATTACGACATGAAATTTTGGCTGGCACTCTGGGCTCTCTCAATCGTGTCCTATGTGTTATTGACGGGTTGGGCCTATTTTTTCTCAGACCGTCTGTTGTTTCATCCCACGCATGGTCCGTTTCATGAACCGAAAGGATCCATTCGTATTCCGCGTGAGGGTGGCGAAGAACTGGTTGCCCTGTATTTGCCCAATGCCACGGCCAAATACACGATTTGGTTCTTTCACGGCAACGCCGAGAATCTGGGTGATATTGAACCTTGGTTACACGAGTTGCATGATCAGGGTTACGCGGTTTTTGCCGTGGAATATCCCGGCTATGGCATCAGCCCGGGACAGGTATCCGAGGCTGGCATTTATATGGCCAATATGGCCGCATTGGATTACCTGAAAAATCAACTGGGTGTGTCAGGTGACAGTATCATTGCCTACGGGCGCTCCTTGGGCGGCGGGCCTGCAGTGGAATTGGCGACTCGCGCACCACTTGCGGGTTTGGTGCTGCAATCCACCTTCACCAGCGCCTATCGTGTTATGACCCGTTGGCGGTTGGTCCCATTTGATAAATTTGAAAATATACTCAAGCTGCCCCGGGTTAAGTGTCCACTATTGGTGATGCATGGCGGTGATGACCGGGTGGTGCCCTTTCATCATGGGGAATCACTTTATCAAACCGCGACCGGACCCAAACAGAATTTTTGGATCAAACTTGCCGGCCATAACGATTTTCTGGAATGGGCCGGACCGGAACATTGGGTGGTCCTGCGGAAATTCGCTGACAGTTTATAGCAGATCTTTTGGGCCAAAAGCGCTGGGAAGCAGTTCCATGATCGGGCGATCAATTCGATCCACCGTGCGGCAAGTGGATATCACTCGGGCTTTCGGTCCAAATTCAAAGATGACCTGACGGCAAGCCCCGCATGGCGCAGTGGCCTTTTCGGTTGCTGTGAATACGGCCACACATTCGATCTTTAACTTCTTCTCACCACTAGCCACGGCGTTGAATATGGCGGTGCGTTCGGCACAGTTGCACAGGCCGTAGGAAGCGTTCTCCACATTGCAACCAGTGAAAATTTTACCTGTCTGCGTGAGAATTGCCGCCCCCACCTTAAACTTGGAATACGGGGCATACGCTTGAGCAGCCGCTTTACGAGCGGCGGATATCAGCTGTTTTAACTGTAGTGGAGTAGCGTGCATCAAAGTCCCAATTCCTGCTTTACCTCTGCAAATTTCTCAATCGCAAAGGCGAGATCCTCCATGGTGTGGGCGGCCGAGACTTGGGTTCGAATTCTGGCCATGCTTTGTGGCACGACCGGATAAAAGAATCCGATTACATAAACACCTTTTTCAAGCATGCGGGACGCAAATTGTTGTGAGAGGGCCGCATCGCCTAGCATGACTGGCACGATGGGGTGGGTGCCGGGTTTGATGGTGAGGCCGACTTTGGTCAGACCTGCGCGGAAGAACCGGGTATTGTCTTCCAGTTTGTCGCGCAATGCGGTCGAGCGGCTCAACATTTCCAAACATTTGATCGAGGCGGCGGCAATACTTGGCGCGACTGTATTTGAAAACAGGTAAGGCCGGGAGCGCTGGCGTAGCAGGTCGATGATCGCTTTCCGGCCACTGGTGTAACCACCACTCGCACCGCCCAAGGCTTTGCCCAGAGTGCCGGTTATGATATCAACCCGGTCCATTACCCCACAGTGCTCATGTGTGCCACGACCGGTTTTGCCCATGAATCCGACGGCATGACTGTCATCCACCATCACAAGGGCTCCATATCGATCAGCGAGATCACATATCCCCTTCAAATTGGCGATGAATCCATCCATGGAAAATACCCCATCGGTGGCAATTAGCTTGAAGCGCGCCTTCTTGGCATCGGCTTCCTTCAGTTGTTTTTCGAGGTCATCAAGATTACTGTTTTTGTAGCGGTATCTCTGCGCCTTGCACAGGCGAATGCCATCAATGATGGAGGCATGGTTGAGTTCATCGGAAATGACGGCGTCTTCGGGGCCGAGTAGGGTTTCAAAAAGTCCCCCATTGGCGTCGAAACAAGAGGTATAAAGGATCGTGTCTTCAGTGCCGAGAAACTGCGACAGGCTCGTTTCCAGATCTTTGTGCAGTTGCTGGGTGCCACATATGAATCTCACCGAAGCCAGCCCATAGCCCCATCGATCAAGCGAGTCCTTGGCGGCGGTTATCAACTCTGCGTTATCCGCCAGTCCGAGATAATTGTTGGCGCACATGTTTAGCACTTTCTGGCCGCCGGCCACCTGGATGTGGGCAGTCTGGTGTGTGGTGATGATGCGTTCGCGCTTGAAAAGCCCGGCTGCCTCGATGTCGGCGAGAGTTTTTTCCAAATAGGCGTTAAATTCCGTAGTCATGATTAGTCCCACTTGAGCACGATTTTTCCGCTTTTACCTGAGCGCATCAAATCAAAGGCGGTCTGAAATTCCGTATAATGGAAACGATGGGTAATGACGGGTGAAATATCGAGTCCACTTTGGATCATCGAGGTCATTTTATACCACGTCTCATACATTTCCCGACCATAGATACCTTTGATCGTCAGCATATTGAAAACCACCTTGTTCCAGTCCACCGCCGCGGTGGAAGGCATGATACCCAACAATGCGATCCGGCCACCATGGGCCATGTTGTCGATCATGTCGTTAAGTGCTTGCGGGTTACCGGACATTTCAAGGCCGACATCAAATCCTTCCCTCATGCCGATGCTTTTTTGCACCTCGGACAGTTTCTCTTTGGTTACATCGACCGTTCGTGTTGCGCCCATTCTGGACGCAAGGGCCAAGCGATCAGGATTTACATCGGTGACCACAATCTTTCTCGCTCCGACGTGTTTCGCGATTGCCACCGCCATGCAGCCGATGGGACCAGCACCGGTGATGAGCACATCTTCACCGACCAGATCGAATTGCAAAGTAGTATGGACCGCATTGCCGAGGGGATCGAAACAGGATAGCACGTCCAGCGGTATTTCCGGATCCACATGAACCGCATTACTGGCCGGAATGCATAGATATTCCGCAAAGGCACCG
>DFDG01000174.1:8189-15003 GCA_002367815.1 Opitutaceae bacterium UBA3033
AGATATTCCGCAAAGGCACCGTCACGATTTACGCCAACTCCTTTCGTGTCTTTGCATAGATGCCTGCGTCCCGCGAGACAGTTGCGGCATACTCCACACACAATGTGGCCCTCACCATCAACCAAGTCACCTTTTTTATAACCGACAACATTGGCCCCGACTTCTGCAATCGTGCCCACAAACTCATGCCCGATAACCATCGGCGGTTTTATGGTTTTCTGAGCCCATGAATCCCAATTGTAGATATGAACGTCAGTGCCACAGATCGATGTCTGTTTGATTTTGATGAGCACATCGTTGATACCGGGTGTCGGCACCGGCACATCGATCATCTGCAGCCCTGGTTCTGGGCTTAGTTTGGCAATGGCACGCATGGTTCTGTCAGGCATAGAAAAAGAGTCTGTCGACATCGCACCACGAAACAATCTCTAACCCCGTATAACTCGAGGTCTAAGCAAAGTTAATGGCCCGGTTTTATTCTGCGAATAGTTGAGCCCCTTCGAGGGCGAGGAGGCGTAGTTTGGTTTTGATACCTCCGCTCCCCGAAAATCCTGTCATCTTGCCATCACTTGCCACCACGCGATGACAGGGAATCAGTAGGGGCCAGGGATTGATCCCAAGAGCCGCTCCCACGGCGCGAATCACTGCTGGGGATTGGCCCATTTTTCGTGCGATATCGCCGTAGCTGCAGGTACTGCCGGCTTTGATCGCGAGGGTCTGTTCAAATACTTCCCGATGAAATTCAGTCACGAGAGCGTAGTCCTACTCGACTGCACTGAAATCCTGCAGGTCACCCTCAAGATGTGACTGAACTCGGGAAATAATGCTTTTCACTGCTCCACTTGGAGCAGTTGGATGAACGTCCTTTTCAATAACCGGATTCGCCAAAAGATGGAACCGGGTTATCCCGGATTCATGCCAACTGATGGCGCACGAACCCCGCTCGGTCTCAAAGGATGAAATAAACATGCGATTGGTTAGGGTTTGCATCCTGACCATCATCCTATTGCTGTCGAAATCAATCCCATGGAAAACCGGTTTTACAGTGCATTTGATGCCGAGTCGTTTGGCGGCAGTCGCAAACCGGATTATCGTAGTCCGTTCCAGACCGATCGCGACTGTATCATTCATGCGCATGCTTTCCGCAAGCTTCAGTCCAAAACCCAGGTTTTTCTGTCAGGGGAATATGACTTCTATCGTACCCGGTTGACGCACTCCATTGAAGTTTCCCAGATTGGGCGTTCCATCTGCCATTATCTTCGCACCCGAGGCGAACCATTGAAGCCAGATTTTTTTATCGATAGTGATTTGGTGGAGGCCAGCTGCCTTGCGCATGATCTAGGGCATCCTCCGTTTGGTCATTCCGGGGAACGCACACTCCAAGAACTGATGATCAAATGGGGCGGATTCGAAGGCAATGCGCAGACCCTCCATTTGCTCACTGCGACCATCTTTCAGAATGAGTCCGGGGTGCGGGGTATGCGACCTACGCGGGCCTTGCTCGATGGCGTGCTGAAATACAAGAAACTCTTCAAGGAATATCCAAAGGCCCCTTCGAATCACTTTATTTACGACCGCCAGCTGAAATGCCGGGATTTTGTTTTCGGCGGCACGGCCATACCGAAAGCATTGCATCAGGGTGAGGTATTGAACGAATTCAAGAGCATCGAATGTCAGATCATGGACTGGGCCGACGATGCGGCCTATTCGCTCAATGATATCGTGGATGGAGTGAAAGCAGGATTTCTTACGGTCGATCGAATTGAAGACTGGGCGCACGAGCAGACGATTGGAGTCGAGGAGCAACAGCACCTTGATCGTTTGTATCAGGCCATGCGGAGCGATCGGCTCGAGGGGATTTTCGGCGCCCGCATCGGAGGTTTTATTCAAGCCTGCCGCTTGCGGGAAAGGGAGAATTTCATGTCGGCCCAAACGAATCGCTATCGTTACGAACTCGTGGTGGCACCCACCGCATTAAGGGAAGCAATGTTTTTCAAGACGATGGCCAACGACCTCATTTTCGAGAGCCCGCAATTGCAGCAAATGGAACACAAAGCGCGTCGCGTGCTGTTCGATTTGTGGGCATCGATCTGGAGTAACTACGTTGATAAGGGCACTCGGGTTATAAATATCCTGCCGCCTCAAGCTGGTCGATTGATTGATGCCGCCCGCACCAAACAGGACAAAGCCCGGCAGATTTGCGATTACCTTTGTGGTCTGACTGATGGCACTATCGTGCACACCTATCGCCGTCTTTTTGATCCGGAATTTGGTTCAATACGGGATCTGAGCTAATCCTAATGAACAGCGGGTGGGAGGTGACCTTTCTTCACCGCTTCATCAATCATGTTCAGGGCGTAGGTCCAGAGCCGTGGTGAGCCCTTGACGATATGTTGGTTGCGCGCGACCACGCGATCATGGGTCACGCCGTGTTTCTGCCACGCATGCCCTTCCGTCAGGCAATTCAACAACATGGGGTGAAAGCGGTCGCAGGCGGCGGCGAATTTCGATTCGGGCGTATCCATGGCTTCAAACTCATCCCATAGGGCGCGGAACTCTGCCGTTTGATCAGGAGGAAGCAGTCCGAAAATTCGATCGGCCGCGACTGACTCACGCTCAAGCTGATCGACCATGTTTTTGGAATCGTAAGCAAAAGTATCTCCGGCATCGATTTCGACCAGATCGTGGATCAACACCATTTTCAAAACTCGCAGCACATCGAGCGGTTGGTGAATCGAATGCTCCGCCAAGGTGATGATCATGAGGGCGAAGTGCCACGAATGCTCCGCGTCATTTTCGGGCCGTCGACTCTGAGTGAGGATGGTTTGGCGAAAAACCTCCTTCAATTTATCCGCTTCGATCAGGAAACGCATTTGGCTCTCAAGACGTTCGTTGGCGGTATCCATGACTCAGATAAATGCGACACAAACCCT
This sequence comes from Opitutaceae bacterium UBA3033, assembly GCA_002367815.1. GTDB lineage: Bacteria > Verrucomicrobiota > Verrucomicrobiia > Opitutales > Opitutaceae > Cephaloticoccus. The sequence goes on from DFDG01000174.1 coordinate 11,123, forward strand.
TGGGCGAGCGCAGAGTCATAACGGGTTAAATTGTATTCGTGTCATAGCTCTCTGTCGAGGCGGTGTATACGGGATTTTCCTTTGCGTTTTGGAGGCAATGATTTTTCATTCGACTCCTTTTTTCCAAATGAAAGTCCTCGTAGCCGATAAAGTCTCACCCAAAGGGGTTGAATACCTGCGCCAACAGCCAGGTCTGGAGGTCATTGAGGCTTATGGCTCTACCCATGAGCAAGTCCTTGCCTTGGTCGCTGATGTGCACGCGATCGTGGTTCGGAGTGAGACGCAAATCACGGCCGAGGTTATTGCTGCTGCTCCGTTGTTAAAGGTCGTTGGCCGGGCTGGAGTGGGCGTAGATAACGTCGATGTAGAAGCTGCCACCGAACGAGGGGTGATTGTAATGAACACCCCCTCGGGCAACACCATTGCCACGGCCGAACTGACCTTTACTCATATTCTTTGTGGCGCGCGACCAGTGCCACAGGCCGCCGCTTCCATGAAAGCGGGTAAATGGGAACGTAAAAATCTGTCTGGGATAGAGCTGTTTCGCAAAACTCTCGGGGTGGTCGGTTTGGGCCGTATCGGCGCGGAGGTGGCGAAACGTGCCCAGGCTTTCGGGATGCGAGTAATTGCCTATGATCCTTATCTGGCTCCCAGTCGGGCCAAGGCAATGCAGGTCGAAGGAGTCAGTCTCGACCAATTGCTCGCAGAGAGTGACTACATCACGGTTCACATGCCACTCACGGATTCGACTCATCACATGATAGATGAAGCTGCCTTGGCGAAATGTAAGAAAGGGGTGCGCCTCTTTAACTGTGCGCGTGGCGGTATCATCAAGGAAGCAGCCTTGATCGAAGGTTTGAAATCCGGGCAAGTCGCGGCCGCGGGTCTGGATGTCTATGAAAACGAACCACTGGCGACGGACAGTGAATTGCGACAATTGCCCAATATCAGTCTGACACCCCATCTCGGAGCCTCCACGGCAGAAGCGCAGGAGAGTGTGGGCATCGAAATTGCCGAGCAAATTGTCGACGTGTTGAAGGGCGGAGTGATTCGTAATGCGGTTAACATGCCTTCGCTCGACGCAGCGACCCTCAAGGTGTTGGGACCTTACCTTAACTTGGGCGAGAAACTCGGATCGTTGGTTCAACAAATTGGGCCGTCGCAGATTGATACACTCAATATCACCTATTGGGGCCGGATTGTTGATCTCGATGCGAATTCTGTCACACGGGCCATCCAGCTTGGTTTTCTACGCAAGATCAGCGGAGATTCGGTCAATCATGTGAATGCTCCGGTCGCTTTAAAGCGTCTCGGCGTCAAAGTGCAGGTGCTGAAATCCACCGATGAGATCGACTACACCGAATTGATTTCAGTGGAATCCCTCGCAGCGGATGGTTCGGTTTGCGGGGCCAAGGGCACTTTAATGGGCAAGACCGGTAAACCACGCATTGTTGAAATCTACAATCGTGAGGTTGAGGTCGAGGCTGACGGCAAACTGCTGTTGATCGAGAATCATGACGAACCCGGCATGATTGGATATGTCGGCACATTGTTGGGCAAGGACGGGGTCAATATCGCCAACATGTCTCTTAGCCGCAAAGAACTCGGACAAACGGCCATAATGGTTATCAATTTGGACAGCGAGCCCAGCCCGTCGGCCCGCACGGAATTAAAGTCGCATCAGGCGATCAAACTGGCAAAATTTATCCAGCTCTGAGTCGGCCATGATTGTTTTTATCCTTACAACCGGTGTGATTGGTTACCTATTAGGCGCATTGCCTTTTGGTTACCTTGTCGCGCGGGCCAAAGGGGTGAATATTTTCGAAGTCGGGAGCAAGAGTCCCGGTGCGACCAATGTGCGTCGCGTGCTCGGCAAGGGACCGGGCAATCTCGTTTTCGTACTCGATACTTTGAAAGGCGCCGTCGCCAGCTCCTGGGTGCTGATGATGTATTTTGGCGTTAACATTAACTATGAATTTGGTCAGTGGGGACTCAATATGGCGGGCGCAATTGCCGGCGCGACTTGGCTCCAACTCGGAGCATCCGGATTGATCGGTGCCATGTTCGGTCACAGTTTTTCCTGTTTTACGAAATTCAAGGGAGGGAAAGGTGTGGCGACTGGTGCGGGTGGACTGGTTGTGGTGATGCCCATGGCTGCATTGATTGGTGCGGTCGTATGGGTACTCGTTTTTCTAATTTCCCGTTATGTTTCATTGGCCTCGATTATCGCATCATTAACCCTGCCCATTTCCGTTTGGCTGATGGAGCGTTCTTATTTCGCGTTGGCCATGGCCATATTTGTGGCTGCCTTTGTGGTTTTTCGTCATCGGGAAAATTGTCGCAGACTGCTGAACGGCACGGAAAATCGATTTGTGAAAAAGAAACCGGATGCACCTGAAGCATGAGCAAACAAAACGTGATCAATATTGGCCTGTGCGGATTCGGCACAGTTGGGCAGGGGGTCTGGAAGCATCTGACGCGAGCCCGAGCTGACCTTGAAACCCGTCTTGACGTGCGGTTGGAAGTTCGTCGGGTCGCAGTAAAAAATATTCGACGCAAAAGAAAGATTAGGATTCCGCTCAGGAAATTGACCGACGATGCATTGTCGGTAGCGACTGATCCGAAGATTGATATTGTTTGTGAGTTGATGGGCGGCACCGATTTGGCCCGTCAGGTAACGCTGGCGGCATTGCGCGCAGGCAAGGTGGTCGTCTCGGCCAACAAAGCCTTGATCAGTGCTTACGGCGCGGAGATTTTTGCCACCGCGCGCAAACACGGGGGACATTTCTTTTTCGAAGCCAGTGTCGCTGGTGGAATCCCCATCATCAAAGCATTGCGGGAAGGCTTGGTCGCCAATCGGTTTCCGCAAATCTACGGTATCCTCAACGGCACCTGTAATTATATCCTCACCGAAATGGAGGAACGCGATGAGTCATACTCCGTGGTTTTAGCCGAGGCCAAGCAACTGGGATTCGCGGAAGCGGATGAGGCTTTGGATGTGCAAGGTTGGGACGCCGCGCACAAGGCGGCAGTATTGGCCTGGCTGGCACATGGCATCTGGGTGAATCCCAAACACATGATCGTGGAGGGCATTGATCGGATCACACCGGCGGATTTTAAAAATGCCACGGCTTTGGGTTACGGCATCAAGTTGCTCGCCATTATCTCGCGCGATTTCGCTACCGATGAACTTTCTGTTCGGGTTCACCCGACCTTGTTGCCCGAAGGCAATGTTATCGCCAATGTGAGCGGGGTTTACAATGCGATCTCAGTGACCGGCGATGTGGTGGGCACAACTTTATATGTCGGCAAGGGTGCAGGGCAGGATGCGACGGCGAGTGCAGTCATCAGTGATATTGTCGATGCGGTGGCCATGCTGAGTAATTGTCGGGGCATGCATTTAATCTCCGAGGTGCCATTGCCCACGGACAGTGGGGTAAAGTTATCTCCCTTGGAGAAAATTCGAGGCCGATATTATTTGCGCCTCACGGTGCGGGATGAACCGGGGGTGCTTGCCCAAATCGCTTCGGTGATGGCGCGTCATCACGTAAGTATTGCCAGTGTGATTCAAAACCCATCCGAGGCAACGGGCACCGCCTCACTGGTGTTGACCACGCATGAGAGTCACGAATTGGCGATGCGTAGCACGATCAAGCAGCTATCCCGACTGGCCCGAGTCGTTGATCAACCCTTACTAATGCGAATCAGCGATTTTATTGCCTAATCCTTACAACCCATGCCACGCATCGTGCAAAAATATGGCGGCACCTCAGTGGGTGACGTTGAACGAATTCTTAAAGTCGCGGAACGCATTAAATCCACTTGCGATCAAGGCAATGAGCTTGTCGTGGTTGTCTCAGCCCGTGCAGGTGTGACCAATG
>DFDG01000174.1:15184-22171 GCA_002367815.1 Opitutaceae bacterium UBA3033
GCCCGTGCAGGTGTGACCAATGAATTGATTGCGCGCGCCAAGGCCGTGAGTGCAAATCCGAGTGAACGTGAACTCGATCAGTTGTTGGCCACTGGCGAACAGGAAACCTGCGCTTTAATGGCCATGGCGCTGAATGGTTTGGGTTTGAATGCGGTGAGCTATACTGGTGCTCAGGCCGGAATTTTCACCGACAAGGTGCACACCAAAGCCAAAATCAAGACGATCAATCCCCAACAGGTTGAAAAGGATCTCAAGGAAGGTAAAATCGTGATCGTGGCCGGATTTCAAGGTATCAATGACGATGGACAAGTGACCACATTTGGCCGAGGTGCTTCTGATTTGACCGCGATTGCGCTGTCAGCCGCTCTCAAGGCGGACAAGTGTGAAGTATACTCCGACGTAGATGGGGTTTACACGGCTGATCCTCGAGTTGTTAAGGACGCCTGCAAACTCGACGAAATCTCCTATGACGAGATGCTCGAATTAGCCTCTTCAGGCTCAAAGGTCATGATGTCGCGCTCGGTGGAGTTTGCCAAAAAACACAACGTCGTTTTCGAAGTTCGATCCTCATTCAATTATAACCAAGGAACTATCGTGAAAGAAGAAGTCTCATACATGGAAAAGGTCGTCGTGCGTGGCGTCGCCGTGGACAAGGATCAAGCCAAGGTCATCGTCAGTAATATTGTCGACAAGCCGGGTTCGGCAGCTCGCGTTTTCCGCGCCTTGGCAGATGCCAATGTGATGGTGGATATGATCGTGCAAAATGTCGGCCGGCATGGCGTCGCCAACCTAACATTTACCGTGCCATTGGGGGATTCGCACCGGGCATTAAAAGCCATTGAGCCACTCTTGGCCGAGATAGGGGGAGGGCAGGTAGCCATCCATGAGCACATCGCAAAACTGTCCGTTGTCGGAGTTGGGATGAAGACCCATTCCGGAGTTGCTGCCACTTTGTTTGAGGCTTTGGCCGCCGCGGAAATAAACATCGATTTGATCTGCACTTCGGAAATCAAGATTTCCATCGTAATCGATTTGGACCGGGCGGATGAAGCCGCTCGCCTCACGCATGCAGTCTTCGAGCTTGATCAACTTGGCAGCTGAAGGGTGGATTCATCGAGTTGCGCCATGAAATATGTATCCACGCGTGGTCAGGCCCAACCGTTGGGATTTTCCGCGGCGGTGGCAACTGGTCTTGCGCCTGATGGCGGACTTTTTTTGCCGGAATCTTTGTCGGATATCTCAGCGCTTTGGCCGAAATGGTCCGGTCTGAGCTATGCCGAACTGTGTTTTGAGTTCATGCGCATATTTGCGACGGATATCCCCACCGATATTCTCCGGGCAATTGTTGCCAGATCATACAATAAATTCGACCATCCGGATATCGCGCCCTTGGTGCAGCTTGATGACCGCACCTACGTGCTTGAACTCTTCCATGGACCCACATTGGCCTTTAAGGATTTTGCCCTGCAACTGCTGGGCAACCTTTACGAAAATCAATGCGCCCTAAGTGGCGAATCGATCAATGTGCTGGGCGCCACTTCTGGCGATACGGGCGCAGCCGCCATCCATGCTTTGTTGGGTAAACCGGGCACCGCCATTTTTATTCTCTATCCTGATGGCCGGGTCTCTCCTTTGCAGGAACGTCAGATGACCTGCACTGGAGCGGACAACGTTTATGCCATGGCGATCGAAGGTTCATTTGATGATGCCCAAGCAGCGTTGAAGGAGATCTTCTCGGACCAGAGATTTCGCACCACCCAACGTTTGTCGGCCGTGAATTCCATCAATCTGGCCCGGATATTGGCTCAGTGCGTTTATTATCTCTATGCTTGGCTACGTTTACCGGATGCGGCCCGGGCGGAGGTTGAGTTCGTGGTGCCGACGGGGAATTTCGGCAACGTCTTGGCGGGTTGGTTGCTGCAACAAATGGGCGTGCCAATTCCTGGTTTCAAAATCGCCACCAATCAAAACGATATCCTTTATCGTTTGTTCACGACGGGAGAATATCGGGTGGCCGAAGTGCAACCCAGCCTGGCGCCATCCATGGACATCCAAGTGGCGTCGAATTTCGAACGCTTTCTCTATTACAGTCTTGGTCAGGATCCCGCTCGCGTGAGGTCAACCATGGGAAATTTCAAACATACCGGAGTACAGGTTTTCACTGATTTTAATCGGGATAACTTTACCGCCTCACGTTGCGCAGATAGCGAAATTGCCGGAATAATTCAACGGATCCATGGGCAATTTGGCTATGTGGTCGATCCCCACACCGCATGCGCTTTCAAGGAACTTTCACCCGACCGGGTAAGTGTGGTGCTGGCAACAGCGAGCCCGGCTAAATTTCCCGACACGATTCAACAGGCCATCGGGATAAATCCCATCCATCCGAGTTTGGAATTGTTGAAAACTCGTCCCATCGTTAAACACCGATTGAAAGCCGATACGGCCGGGATTGCAAAATTTGTTGCTGATCACGCCGTCTAGGTGAGGATTTGCCCGGATGTCAGCGACCCCTGCCAAAACTCGCGCAAATAAAAGTAACGGCACCGTAGTGGTGTCACGTTGGCAGATTCAGATCGCGGCTCTGTTAATTGTTTTTGGGGTGGTGCTGGCCTATGCGAACAGTCTGTCCGTCCCGTTTGTCTTCGATGACCAAAAGGGGATCGTGCAGAACGAAACGATCCGAAGCTTGTGGCCTTTGAGTGAGGTCCTCAGTCCCCCGGTCCATGCCACCGGTGCTGGTGGGCGACCAATCGTAAATCTATCCCTCGCTTTGAACTACGCAATCGGTGGTTTGGAAGTGCGTGGTTACCACGTGTTCAATATCTCAGTGCACGCTTTGGCGGCACTGCTCTTGTTTGGCTTGGTGAGACGCACGCTATTGCGCCCGGTATTGGCGGGGAAATATGGTGAAGTAGCGTTGCCGTTGTCATTTGCCGTTTCAATTCTGTGGGCCCTGCATCCGCTGCTCACGGAATCTGTTACCAGTGTAATTCAGCGAACCGAATCACTGGGCGGACTCTTTTATCTGCTCACTTTGTATGCCTTTGTGAGAAGTGTGGAAAATGGCAAAGCATGGCGCTGGCAGCTGGTGGCCATTGGTGCATGCCTGGTGGGCATGGCGACCAAGGAGATCATGGCGACAGTGCCCGTGATCGCTCTGCTCTATGACCGCACATTTGTCGCCGGCACATTCAAAGCCGCCTGGCAGGACAGGAAACAGTTCTATTGCAGCCTGATGGCCACCTGGTTGTTACTGGCCTATCTTGTGGTAATTAATGAGAGCCGCGGTGGCATGGTTGGCTTTGGCTTGGGCATGAGTGCGTGGGATTATGCTCTGACGCAATGTCGGGCCATTCTACTGTATTTAAAACTGTCTTTTTGGCCGCATCCTCTGGTGATTGATTATGGTGCGGGGGTCAGTCGCATCAGCGAAGTTTGGCTTCAGGGTATCGTGCTATTGTTTCTTGTCGTGGGGACTTTTCTGGCCTTGGCCCGCAAACCGGTCGTGGGATTTTTGGCGTTCACCTTTTTCGCCATCCTGGCCCCGAGTTCCAGTTTTGTGCCTTTGACTACTCAAACCATTGCGGAGCATCGGATGTATTTGCCGTTGGCGGCCGTGCTCGGGCTCGTGGTGTTGGGCTTGTATGCCCGCTTGGGCAAGTGGGTGATTCCGGGTGTGTCGGCCTTGGCGCTGGTTGCCGGAATAGTCACCGCCAATCGCAATCGTGATTATCATTCGGTGATCACCTTATGGGAAGATACGGTGGAAAAGGCTCCGGATAATTCCCGGGCGAGGATCAATCTGGGCTCAAGTTATTCCGATGCGGGAAGATTGACCGAGGCCTTGAAGGAATTCGATGCGGCCCGTCGTTTGAAACCCAATGATGCCGACGCCGAGTATAATGTGGGTAATACCCTTTTGAAGATGGAGCGATTTGACGAAGCCTCTTCGCACTATCAGAAAGCGCTCGAGTTAAACCCGAAATATGGGATGGCGCATTATGGGTTGGCTTATGTTTTGATACGAACGGGGTTGGTTGAGCAGTCCTTGGCGCACTTGCAGTTGGCGAATCAATTGATGCCCAAGGAACCCAATACCCTTCGCACTTTGGCGAGTTCCCTGTCATTTACCGGCCGCACGCAGGAGGCGTTTGTGCGTTACGAAGAGTTATTGTTGATCCTGCCCGATGATCCCGTGTTGCAGTGCGAAGTGGGATCCTTACTGACCAAGGCTGGGCGAAACGTGGAGGCATTGGCTCATTTTGAAAGGGCCCTGGGCTTGAATCCCCACGACACGAATACTCGTTATAATTTGGGGTTGGTGCATTTGCAGCTGGCGCATTTTGCCACTGCAGCAAGAGAGTTTTCGGCGGTGTTGCACGACCAACCGAATTTCGCCGTCGGTCGAAACAGTATGGGGGAAGCTTTAATGGGATTGGAGCGTTGGGCGGAAGCAATCGACCAGTTTCACACCGCTCTCCGAATCAACCCGAATTATACCGAGGCCAAGGTGAACTTGGACAAGGCGGAGCTCCTGCGCGATCTGCGCAGTCGTTAGAGCAACGGGGCCAGCAGTCGACTGAGGTCTTCCGTCAGGCTGTTTAGAAATCTGAATCGATGCGGCTTTGCCGGTTGATAGTCCTGGCATGAATCAATCACAGTTTGCGCCCAAACTGACATGGCTGCCACTTCCGGCGCGGAGTGAACCAAGACGCCAATTTCGAAATTCACGAACATGCTGCGCAGGTCGAAATTGGCGGAGCCGAATAGACCAATGCAATTGTCCACGATGGTCGCCTTGCAATGCATCATGCCCGGACCAAAGAGCTTCACTTGCACACCGGCCTGATGCAATTCACGCAGGTAGTGTTTACGGGCAAAATCGGTGATCGGGTGATTCGATTTCCTGGGAATCACTAGGGTGATCGCACAACCGGAGCGGACTTTTACAACCAAGGAGCGAAGCAATACTTCATCGGGAATAAAATACGGAGTGATGATGACGAGGCTTTGTTCGGCCGCTTGGACCATGGAAAGCAGGCCTTCGTAAAGTGGATCACCCACCACGTCCGGGCCACTCGCAATAACTTGCAACTCGCCGTTGCCACGCGCACGACAAGAAAGGTCAGCCGAGATTTCAGCTCGCATGGTCTCGGGTGACTGATGACTGGCGAAACACCAATCAGCCATAAAGACATCGTTGAGCAATACAGCCGCCGGACCTTCCAACCGGGCCCCGAAATCCGCCCAGCGGTTTTTTCTTTTTGTTGGGCCCATGTATTCCGTGGCGATATTGTGTCCGCCAACGATCGCCGTGGTGTGATCAAAAACGGCGATCTTTCGATGATTGCGTAGATTGGCTGATCCTCGGGTGGCAAAATGGAATACCGGCATGAACCATTCAACTTCACCTCCAGCTTGGGTAATGGGAGCCACGAAACCACGGCTGATAAACATGCATCCGACCGCATCAAGTAACAATCGGACTTTTACGCCTTCCCGAGCGCGTTTGGCCAGTAGCTTGATGATTCGTTTACCGGTTGCATCCCGACTAAGAATGAAAGTCGTGATGTGGATATGATGAACGGCACTGCGAATACATTCCTCCCATTCATGGAAAGTTTGTTCTCCATCGGTTAACAGTCGCACATCGTTGCCGGCAATAGGGGGAGATCCGCCAGCCCCGATCACAGTCTGGGCAATTGGTCGATGGGTGCATGTTGCCGGTATGACCTCCGGACCGGGTAAAGTGGGGAAGACTCGGATTTTTTTAGCCATTAATCGGCGCAATTTTCTGCCGCCGAACAACAAATACAGAGGCACGCCGACATAGGGGATTAAGATGATGCCCAATAACCAGGCAAAGGTGTTGCCGGGCTGCCGTTTTTCGCTCATTAGTCGCGCGATCAGGAAAACGGCCAACATGAAGCCGGCCACGGTGAGCAGATGTGGCAATACTCCGTTGATAAAGGGATGCTCAATCACGTCATTCATTGGTCTTCATCCTCCCACCCAGACAAGCTCATGAGCGTTTTGAGGCAACACTATGCAAAAAAACCTTGAACTTAGGGCGCCGAGTCGCGAATTTTTGCCCCTTCGATTGGTAGGATACTCAAGTGGCCAACGAGGGGAGACTGTAAATCTCCTTGCTTACGCATTCCCTGGTTCGAATCCAGGTCCTACCACCACTTTAAAGCCCCCTTGCCCTGCAAGTGGGGCTTTTTTGTGTCAGGAGTAGATGAATTTTGGAAATAGGCTCGGGTCAGGGTAGTTTCTGACTTAACCAAAGCATGAATCGCGCACCTACATGTGTGTGGGGGGCAGTGTCCAGAAAATGTTGACCGCAAACACCACCCAGATGAAAGCGACGGCGATGTTGATGGGCCAGATGAGCTCCGCGTATTCCTTGCCGCGTGAAAACCCGAGCGGCAGCGTAATGGCGGCGGCCACGATGATGAGTTGCCAGCCCCAAAAGTGCAGACTGGATAGAAAGTCACTCGCCAATCGCGCCTTTACCAATCGCTGGGTCGAATAGTAGACGCCGGCAAACATCATGTTGCCGACAAAGGCGAATATGACCGCATTGGTATGCAACGGTCGCAGGCGACCAAAGGTCAGCCAGGGCAAATCAAAGTTTAGTCGCCAAAAATTCAGCTGGGAGGCGATGGCCACCCCGACCAGCATGCCCACCGTTCCCCAAATGACGGTGGCGAGCAGGAATTGGCGGACTATTTTATCGTTAAACTCTATGGTTACTTTGCATGCGGGCATGGAGACGGGATGGCGTGAAGGGATTCAGGGAAATCGGATCAGCTTTTCAGCATCTCGCACAGGGAGCGGTTTTACCGCTGCGACAGCCACATTCATGGTCAGCATGGTTGTGTTCAGGCTCGTGATCATTGTCGTTGCCTAATACATGCGGAGTTTCATCGCCCAGTGGCAGGAGCGCGTTGCGTTCTGCACTGGAGTAACGGCGATTGGCCG
>DFDG01000174.1:22380-23064 GCA_002367815.1 Opitutaceae bacterium UBA3033
TAACGGCGATTGGCCGTCTCGCGAATGAAGAAAATCACAAACGTAAATACCAAGCAAAGACTGATGGTTAGGGTGAGGGGGATAACTGACATGATATTAATGATGTAGTTTTGATTGAGGGTATTTTTGGGTGACCATTGATTGAGATCTTCTGCAACTATCCAATACGCCAGACCCAGCAGCAGGATTGGTTTTTGGAAACCATGCCGTCACTGGATAACTCAGTGATGACGTTGAATGGGTTTGAAAGGTCGCTCATGTTTAACCCTCACAAAATAGGTCATTTAGTGGATTCAAGCTCCGCGCAGCTTGGCAGGGACTACGCATATTTTGTCCTGTTGCCTCATAAATTGCCTGCCAAGATATGCCTACGCATTGGCAATCCACGCGGAGCGATCCTGCCTGCAAAGGACTATAGTAGATCCACGTCAGCTCGTTTAGGCAAACTGCTGCACAATCGCAGCCCCCAACTAAAAAGGGAGTGGTTGCGGCGCTTAAAGGAGAAGCCTCCCAGAACCGCTTTGGCCCGGGTGGAGATATTGAGCTACCGCATGGATGGAACTCTCCTGGAGCTCGAGGGGCTGGTTAATGAATCGGACGAGTCGAAAAGCACGCGGAGAGGCGCTACCCTCGAATCGAAGTTGAGGAAGGTCTGCCGGTGTGGGCTCAATCCCATGCTGGATG
>DFDG01000174.1:23227-24043 GCA_002367815.1 Opitutaceae bacterium UBA3033
CCATGCTGGATTACTTCCTTACTGCGGATGATTCTTTCCCAGTGGTTTTGCCGAAGTTAAATGAGATGGAATGGAGGGATCTGGAGCGGTCCTGGCATGCCATTGCCCTCAGGGAAGTCGGTGGTTTTTGCAGCTTCTGCTGTCGTAAATCAGACGACGGGAAGGCTGAAATGCTCTTGAGGGCTCAATGTTTGGTGGATGTAACCACCCGGGCCCGATAAGTAGTCGGGGCTTCGCCGGTGATTTTCCGAAATACCCGATTAAATTGGGACAACGATTGGAAACCAGTTTCAAAGGCCGCTTCACTGATGCGTTTGTGCGGGTTGAGTAAAAGATTCTTCACTTTTTCAATTCTTACCCGGGCGACGTAGTCGGTGAAGGTCAGGCCGGTAGACTTTTTGAAAGTTTTGCAAAAATAGAACGAGCTCATGTTCACGGCGTGGGCGACCTGATTGAGTGAAATTTCCTCGTCTTGATGCTCTTTGATGTAGACCCGGGCTTTGGTGACTGCGGGTGAGTCCGTCTGTTCACTGCTGACCATTAGTTGGGTGCTGAGCGATGAGAGATGTTGGGCGAAGATCGTCAGCAATCGCACAATCGATTCGTATTGTTTCTTGGACAGCACCCGGGTTTGAAAATAGGCTTCTTCCAATTTCTTCAGATCAACCTCGGTGCCCCATTTCAGAATTTCCCGGGTGGTCTTGGTGAATTCCTTCTTGGTCGGCTGATGCAGCAGGATCTGGCCGGTTTGAAGAAATGCGACGAGGTTTTCACCCACGCGGACCGGCACGGCAGAATCGCAGAGGCCGGCGAAAC
>DFDG01000120.1 GCA_002367815.1 Opitutaceae bacterium UBA3033
TGTCAGTCTGAACAAGTTAGCGCTGCCACGGACTCCCGATTGCGCGGTTACGGCCTGACGCCTAGCGGGACTCTAAATCTACCGCCGCAAGTCTTGTGGGTTCATGCCAGGGCTGCTGGTGTTGTTGGAAATCTCGGCTAACATCGTGGCGATTGGTTTTTTCGTCGGTCAGGCGGTCTGGTTGAACGCGATGGCCTGCGCCGCATCGCTGACGCAGAGGTAAGGACTGAGAACCGGATAATCAGGGGAAGGAGTGCTCATTGGGTTGATGTTTGGGGTTACCTAGACTCAAAGAAGCAGCGGGGTGGGATCGGAACAAAACGGATCTTTGAGCGAATTATTTACCAACGGAGCCGGTTCGGACACTCACTCCTCGAAACTAGGCTATATGGCATGAACCCGCCGTAGGCCCCGCGCCTCAATCGAACGGATAATGATGCTGCTGTTGCCAGCCAAGCACCGCTTTCAGCCGGGCATTGGATATGAGGGACTGCCGACCGGTTAGGGGCTGCTTGAAGGTTTTCACCCCAGGCAAAAAGCGCTGGATGAGATCCGCTGTTGGCACGTTGGACGAGGTATCATCGGCGGCAACGATGACGGGCTCGCAACCGAGGCCGTCCCGCTCGATGGCGAGGCGGCAGGCGATCGCTAGGTCGCGCGAGTCGATGTAGGACCAGAGAATGCGCAGGCGTGCCTCGGGGTTAGCGAGGCGGGTCTTGAGGCCGGCGTAGTCCTCGGGACAGACGATGTTGCCAATGCGGAAGGAGAGGATCTGAGTGCCGTCACGCCGGTGGAACATCGCGGCCGTGACCTCATTGACGACCTTGCTCAGGCCGTAGGTGTCCTCGGGCAGTTGGGGGTGAGCCTCGTCGATGGGGAGGTAGTGTGGCTCGAAGAACTCATGGCCGAAACAGATGCCGTAGGACGACTCGCTGGAGGCGATGACCGCCTTCTTGATGCCGAGCAGGCCGCAGGCCTCGAGGACGTTGTAGGTCGAGAGGGTGTTGATGCGGTAGATCTCGTCGTTGGGCTGCCCGAAGGCGCGCGGGATGGCGGCCATGTGAATGACCCCGTCGTAGGGCGTGCGGCTGCCCGTGCCGTGCGGCGAGAAAGCGGTCATCACCTGCCCGAGTTGGGTGAGATCGGCCGTGATAGTGCGACACTGTTCCACCGCCGGACGGCGGGTATCGATGTTGATGACCTCATAGCCGGACTCGACTAAGTGTTTGACGATCCAATGGCCGGCCTTGCCGCTGCCGCCGGTGACGATGATGCGTTTGGTGGGCATAAGAAAATAGGATGCCTGCGAGGGGTGGCGATTGCAAGTGGAGCACCATTCTTTGCAGGATAGCTGCTTCAGTCGGGGCACGATATGGGCAGCTTCATCCAATTGCGGCCAACATGGCGACCTTGGTGCTTGCTCTCGCGGTCGTTCAGTAGACGTGTTCGTCCAAGAGCTGCAAGAGCTCTTGCTCGGTCACTCTGCGTTGGGCCATGGAGTCGCGTTCGCGGAGAGTGAAGGTGTCGCCTTCCTTTTCGATCGTGTCGAAGTCGATGGTCACGCACCACGGGGTGCCGATCTCGTCCTGACGACGGCAGCGCCGCCGTCGAAATTTAGAGATCGAGCTCGTAGCGGGCACTGCGGCCGGCACCGATGGGGCGGAAAGCGCCGCACGCGACGAGGGCTTGGAGATCGCGGGTGGCGGTGGCTTTGGCGACGTGATTGAGCGAAACGTATTTGCGGGCGTTCATCCCGCCTTCAAAGCCTTCGGGTCCGGCTTCGAGCATGCGCTGGACGCAGCGCCGTTGCCGATCGTTGAGATTCTCGCGATGGCGATCAAAGAAGCGCGCTTGATTCAGCACAAACGTCACCAGGGTTTCCGCATCGCGCTGGGCCGCTAGCACGGTGGGGACAAAGTAACGCAGCCAAGGAGTGATATCGTTGGTGCGTTGGGCTCGCTCAAGGGCAGTGTAGTAGTCCTTGCGATGGGCTTCGATTCGGTGCGAGAGGCTCAACGTGGCGGGACGCCCGAGACTTTGGGAGAGGGCTTTTTCGGCCAAGGCTCGACCGATGCGGCCATTGCCGTCTTCGAAAGGATGGATCGATTCGAAGTAGAGATGGACGATGGCGGCGCACACTGGCGGTGCGGTGATTTCGCGACGCGATTGGTTGAACCACGCGATAAAGCGGGTCATCTCGGCGGGCACTTGAGTCGAAGGTGGTGCCTCGAAATGGAGTCGGGTTTTACCCACAGCACCAGAGATGACTTGCATCGGCTCGGTGTGGGTGCGCCATGCGCCCTTGAGCACGCGCGCTTCGGCTTGCATCAGGGTTTGGTGCCACGCAAAGAGGGTGGCCTCATCGAGTGGAGCGTCCCATGACTCGCGGACTTGAATCATGAGTTCCGCCGCACCAGCAGACGCTCTATCCGGTGTGGGGTGAGGTTGGTCAATGAGACCCAGTCGATGGCGCACCGAAGACATCACATCGGGACGACTAAGGGATTGGCCTTCGATGGCCGAAGTTTTCATGGCCTCGGCGATCATGAGTTGAGCCAGAGCCTCAGACCGGTCGCCTTCCGGTAGGGCCTTGAGCAGACCCGAGACTTGACCGGCTTGATCTGCAAACTGCAACAGATCGGCTTCTACGGCGGTGAGATCGTAGCGGAAATTCGGCCAATCAGGTTGCTGCCAATTAAAGACCATGAGCCGAATCAATCTCTTAATCGGCTCAGTATAAAGATAAAAATGAGCCGATTAAAGGGAGTAATCGGCTCATGGAGGGCGAATATCTCGCCGTCGCCAAGGCTACGGAGGACAGGCCGAGCTCAGTAGACGTGTTCATCGAGCATCGCGAGCAGTTCCGCTTCGGTGATGCGCTTCTGTTCCATCGAGTCGCGTTCGCGGAGGGTGAAGGTGTCGCCTTCCTTTTCGATCGTATCGAAGTCGATGGTCACGCACCAAGGCGTGCCGATCTCGTCCTGGCGACGATAACGACGGCCAATGGCGCCGGCCTCGTCGTAAAACACGGCGTAGCGGCGCTGGAGCTTTTTGTAGAGGGCCTTGGCGCGATCGGTGAGGGCCTCCTTGTTTTTGAGGAGAGGGAGCACGGCGACTTTGATCGGCGCAATGCGGGGCGAAAGTCGCAGCACAGTGCGTGTCTCGGTCTTGCCCTTGTCGTCGGTCACTTTCTCCTCGGCATAAGCGGCACAAAGGATGGCGAGAAAGATACGATCCACCCCGACGGCGGGCTCGATGACGTGGGGCACAAATTTCTTCTTGGTCTCTTCGTCGAAGATTTCCTGGGATTTGCCGGAGGCCTTGGCGTGTTGGGTTAGATCGTAGTTGCCGCGGGCCGCGATGCCCCAGAGTTCCTGCACGCCGAAGGGATACTTGAACATGATGTCCGTTGTGCCGCGCGAGTAGAACGCGAGCTTGGCCTTCGGATGTTCGAAGAGACTCAGGTGCGACTCGGGCAGGCCGATCGACTTGAGCCAATCCCAGCACCATTGGATCCAATCTTTGTGAACGGTTTCCCAATCGGCGTCCTCGTGGATGAAATATTCCATCTCCATTTGTTCGAATTCGCGCGAACGAAAGATGAAATTGCGCGGCGTGATTTCGTTGCGGAACGACTTGCCGATTTGCGCGATGCCGAAAGGCAGTTTCACGCGGCCGGTGTCCACGACACTTTTGAAATCAACAAACATGCCTTGCGCGGTTTCGGGCCGCAAGTAGGCGACCGACGAGCCGTCGGTCATCGCGCCGACGTTGGTTTGAAACATCATGTTGAA
>DFDG01000011.1:0-129 GCA_002367815.1 Opitutaceae bacterium UBA3033
CGGCGCTCGCTGCCCATGTGACCGGGCATAATTTGATTCTTCCAAACCCGGCCAGGGGTCTGCCGCATACCGACAGAACCGACCCGACGGTGAAACATGGAACCGTGAGAAGCAGGACCACCGGCTACC
>DFDG01000011.1:335-9262 GCA_002367815.1 Opitutaceae bacterium UBA3033
CCACCGGCTACCCGGAAGCGCTTCACCACACCAGCAAACCCCTTGCCCTTGCTGATCCCAATAACATCAACCATTTGACCAGCTGAAAAAATCTCCACGGTCACAATATCTCCAGCCTTGGCAGTCGCCGCATCCGTGAGGCGCACCTCAGTCAAGACACGTGGAGCGACCTCAAGACCAGCCTTCTTGGCGTGATTCAATTCGGCGCGGGAAGAGTTCTTCAGTTTTTGCTGAGCAAAACCCAATTGAACGGCATGGTAGCCATCTGTAGCGGTCGACTTTACTTGGACGACTGCACAAGGTCCGGCTTCTACAACGGTGACCGGGACCAAGACGTTGTTAGCGTCATAAACCTGAGTCATGCCGAGTTTTTTACCTAAAAGCGATGTGATCATAATGCTAAGTGGTAGGTGGAAAATTTCCGTTTAACGACCTACATTAGACAGCTCCAGCGGTGCGTGGACGCACGTGGGCAACTGCTAACTATGTGGTTATGTATTATACGTTGATGGTTATATCTACGCCCGAAGGGAGATTGAGTTTCTTGAGTTCGTCGACTGTTTGAGCAGTAGGCTCAATGATGTCGATGAGACGCTTGTGAGTGCGGGATTCAAACTGCTCCATGGATTTCTTATCCACGTGCGGTGAACGATTTACGGTCAGTTTTTCGATGCGGGTAGGCAGCGGAATAGGACCGGAGACCCGAGCGCCTGAGCGCTTGGCGGTCTCAACGATCTCAAGAGCTGACTGATCGATTACTCGATAATCGTAGCCCTGGAGTTTGATGCGAATACGTTGACCTTTCATGGAGGGAAAGTGCGGGATTAGGTGCGGGCCGGAGCCTTAGTGGAAGACTCAATGATCTTGGGCAGTAGCGAATTAGGCACCTGCTCAAAGTGTGAAGGGGAAATAGAGGCACTGGCTCGGCCTTTGGATAGAGATCGAATATCCGTCACATAGCCGAACAGCATCTCGAGAGGGACATGAGAAGTAACGATGCCCGCACCATTCTTATTTTCGATACCTTGGATTTGCCCGCGACGACGATTGATATCACCCATCAGGTCTCCCTGGTATTCTTCAGGAGTAGTGATCTCAACGGTCATGATCGGCTCTAGCAGAATCGGCTGCGCCGTTTTCATGGCATCCTTAAAGGCAAAAATACCTGCCATCTTAAACGCGAGTTCCGAGGAATCCACGTCATGGAATGAACCATCAACGATGCTAATTTTGACATCGACTACCGGGTAACCAGCTACAACTCCATTGTTGCATGCTTCGAGAATACCCTCGGTGGTTGGTTTAATAAATTCCTTGGGTATAGAACCACCTACGGTCATGTTGGTAACCTCGACCCCCTTCCCTTTTACGTTGGGTTCGATTTTGATGATCGCGTGGCCATACTGACCTTTACCACCGGATTGGCGGATAAACTTACCTTCACCATCTGCCGCGATCAAAATTGTCTCACGGTATGCGATCTGCGGCTTGCCAGCAGTCGCCTCTACTTTGAATTCCCGCTTCATGCGGTCGCGAATAATATCGAGGTGTAATTCACCCATACCGGCCAGAATCGTCTGACCACTATCCGGATCTGTGGAAACTCGTAATGTTGGGTCTTCTGCCACCAAACGCTGCAGTGCAATACCCATCTTCTCTTGGTCAGCCTTGGTATTGGGTTCGATCGACATTGCGATAACCGGCTCCGGGAAGGATGGCGGTTCAAGTCGAATGTCGAAATCCTCGTCACACAAAGTATCGCCGGTAATTACATCTTTAACCCCCACCAGCGCACAGATATCACCAGAGTAAGCAGTGTCAATTTCGTCGCGATCCATGGCTCGCATTAACACCAGTCGTGATACTCGCTCCGTGCGGCGGGTGCGGGGATTATACATGGGCATACCCTTCGGTAATTTACCGGTATAAACGCGGAAAAATACCAACTTCCCAACGAAAGGATCACTCCAAAGTTTGAAGGCCAATCCCGCGAGTTTGCCTGCATCATTAACAACCGCCTCAACTTCATTTCCGTCGGAATCCTGCCCTTTCATGGCGGGAACATCCAGAGGACCGGGGAGGTAATTTACCACGCAATCCAACAAGCGCTGCACGCCTTTGTTTTTGAAGGCAGACCCAGGGATCGCTCCAACGAACTTCATGGAAACGGTAGCCTTACGCACACCAATCTGCAACTCTTCCACACCAATCTCTTCGCCGGTCAGAAATTTTTCGGCAATAACATCATCAAAGTCACAAATCGCCTCGATTAGTTTTTCGCGATATTCATTGGCTTGGTCTACGTAGTCGGCGGGGATTTCACTGGTGACTGGTTTGAGGCCCAACGCATCTTCTTCAGTGCCAAAAATATAAGCTACCTTATTGACCAGATCGATCAAACCAGTGAAGTTTTCCTCTTTACCAATTGGGAGAAATATCGGATGCGCGTTCGCCTTCAGTTTTTCACGCATCTCGGACACCGCTCGGAAAAAATCTGCTCCCGTGCGGTCCATCTTATTCACGAAGGCAATGCGAGGCACCCCATATTTATTGGCTTGGCGCCAAACTGTTTCCGACTGGGGCTGCACCCCGGCCACGGCACAAAAAACTGCTACAGCACCATCCAATACACGCAGGGAACGCTCCACTTCAGCGGTGAAATCCACATGTCCGGGAGTGTCAATAATGTTAATCCGTTGATTGATACCAGTCCAAGGACCGGTGGAGGCATTCCACGCACAGGAAATAGCGGCAGCGGTAATCGTAATGCCACGTTCACGTTCTTGCTCCATCCAATCTGTTACGGCCGTGCCTTCGTGCACTTCACCAATTTTATGAACGGCACCAGAATAAAAAAGTATCCGCTCAGTGGTGGTCGTCTTGCCAGCATCGATATGTGCAGCAATGCCGATATTTCTGGTCCATTCCAAGGGAAACGGACGCTCTTTTGCGTTAACCGATGAGACCTTAGTCTTATCCGTAACGATAGTAATCGTGGGCGCAGAAACAGACATGGCAATATTACCAACGAAGGTGAGCAAAAGCGCGGTTAGCCTGCGCCATCTTGTGCGTTTCTTCCTTCTTCTTTACAACGCCACCAGTGTTATTGTAAGCATCGACGATTTCGGCAGCGAGGGCGTCGTGCATCGGGATACCTTTGCGATTGTTAGCTGCAGCCACTAACCAACGCAGAGCAACCGATTCCTGGCGTTCAAATGAAATTTCAACAGGCACTTGGTAGGTGGCTCCACCTACCCGGCGGCTTTTCACTTCAAGCCGGGGACGAGCGTTTTCCATCGCACCGAGAAGCAGGTCTACCGGGTTACCCTTGTCGAGTTTCTCGGAAACTTTTTCAAAGGCACCGTAGACGATGCGTTGGGCAATGTTTTTCTTGCCGCTTTTCATAACGACATTGACCAAATGAGCTACTAACGGGCTGTTGTAGCGGATATCTGGTTCAACCTTGCGTTTGGTTGCTCTGTGACGGCGTGACATGGCTTAGGTTTTTATAATGAAATTTATTATTTGGCGGCCTTAGGACGCTTGACTCCGTATTTGGAGCGGCTGCGACGGCGTTTCTCCACCCCGGTAGCATCCAATGCTCCACGAACGATGTGATAACGAACACCCGGTAGATCCTTAACCCGACCACCACGCACCAGAACGATAGAGTGCTCCTGCAAGGAATGACCCTCGTCTGGAATATATGAGATCACTTCACTTCCGTTGGTTAGACGAACTTTGGCGACTTTACGAATAGCAGAGTTCGGCTTCTTGGGTGTGCGGGTCATGACCTGCACACAAACGCCACGGCGGAAAGGGTTGCCGTCCAAAGCCGGAGACTTCGACTTTGCGACAACCTTGCGGCGGCCTTTGCGAACGAGCTGATTGATAGTCGGCATACGAATTTAAGTGTAATAATTAGGGAAAAGAGGAAGAAGCTAGCACCCATCAAATGCTCGGCAAGAACTTTTTGGGAAAAAGTATAAATGCTCGCTGAATTCGAGATTTAGCCTCGATCCGTGAGTTTATGTTTACGTCCATCCAAGTGATGTAACGCGTCTGAGAAAGTGAAGCCCACCACACTTGGTAGTTTATCTGAGCGCTACAAGCTCGATTTCGTCATTTTACCCTAAATCGTTAATTTTAACGCCGGCTCAAAGAAACCGAGCGATAAACTGTCGCGGACTCAGACTTATCGGACGATTTTTTTGCAGGAAGGAGAAAAATTCAAAATACTCGAAGGCTGTTTTAGGTGAATTTCGACCTGCAACAACAACAAGGCCGCGGACGTATGAGTCCGCGGCCTGAGAATTATAAACAATAAACCGATTTAGATTACTTGCGTCGCGGCCGGTTCGGCAACTTCCGCCGATTCTTCGGTCGCTGGTAATGCTTCACCAAATGGCAATGTAATCTTCAGTCCCTTGTATTTCGGCAAACCTGTGCCCGCCGGAATTAAGTGACCCATGATAACATTTTCTTTAAAGCCCTTGAGCAAGTCCACCTTGCCGAGCGTCGAAGCATCTGTAAGCACTCGCGTGGTCTCTTGGAAGGAAGCCGCTGAGATGAAACTCTCCGTCTCCAATGAAGCCTTGGTGATACCAAGCAGAATCGGTTCAGCCTCAGCAGGTTTACCACCGGCGTTTTCGATCCGCTTGTTATCCACCAGGAACGAAGAACGATCAACCTGCTCGCCCCAGAAGAATTCGCTGTCACCTGGATCGGTGATGCGAACTTTGCGGAGCATTTGCCGAATAATAATTTCGATGTGTTTATCGTTAATGGTAACGCCTTGCAGACGGTAAACCTCTTGAACCTGTGAGATCAGGAAGTCGTAGAGGGCACTTGGGCCAAGAATCTCAAGGATTTCATGTGGATCAGCGGAACCTTCAGTAAGGTGCTGACCCTTGTGAACCACGTCTCCGGGCTGCACGATGATGTGTTTACCCGTGGCAATGAGGTGCTCTTCTTCCTGTGCCGTCTCGTCGTTGCGAACCACGAGTTTGCGTTTCGCACGCACGGTGCCTTCGAATGACACCACTCCGTCGATACGGGACATCTCGGTAGCATCCTTCGGGCGGCGAGCTTCAAAGAGCTCTGCAACACGAGGCAGACCACCGGTAATATCCTTGGTCTTGGAGGCTTGGCGCGGCGTCTTGGCGAGCAGTGCGCCGGGGGCAATTGTGTCCCCTTCGTTCACCGCAATTTGGGCGCCAACTGGAATCGAGTAGGATGCAAGAGGGTGGTTCTTTGCATCACGGACTTCAACCTGAGGATTTAGATCCTCCTTGTGTTCGATAACGACAGTGGCGATACGGCCGGACGATTCGTCCAATTCCCGCTTCACGGTCACTCCTGGGATCATGTCCTTGAAGACCAGTGTGCCACCCTTCTCGGAGAGAACCGGAATATTGTATGGATCCCATTGAGCCAGCACCGACCCCTTGGTGATTTTTTCTCCATCTCCCACATGCAAGAATGAACCTACTACAATATTGTATGTTTCAAGTTCACGGTCTTCGGCATCTAGAATTTGGATTGTGCCGGTTTTGTTCAACACGATCGAAGCGCCATCAGCCGTCTGCACCAGGCGAAGTCCGCGGTATTTCACTATACCACCATTACGCACTCGAATTTCAGGGGTTTTGAAACCGCCCGAAGCCACGCCACCGATGTGGAATGTGCGCATGGTCAACTGCGTGCCGGGTTCACCAATAGATTGTGCGGCAATGATGCCCACAGAGTCGCCGGTTTTAGCAACTTTGTTGGTCGCGGGGTTAATGCCATAGCTCTTCGCATCAATCCCGTATGGGCTGTTGGACGTTAGCGGTGATAGGATTTTTACCCGCTCAATACCGACATCATCAATCTTGGTCGCAGCTTCCTCAGTGATGAGATCGCCGGAGCCCAGGATGAGTTCAGTAGGATTGATTGGATTGTAGACATCATCGCTGGAGCAGCGTCCGATAATACGTTCGCGCAAGCCGACGATTTCATCATCGCCTTCGTAGATCGCTTTTTTCCAGACACCATCACGACTGCCGCAATCTTCCTCGGCAATAATCACATCCATCGCAACGTCACAGAGCTTGCGGGTTAAGTAACCGGCATCCGCAGTTTTGAGTGCGGTGTCGGCCAAGCCCTTACGAGCACCATGGGTCGAGATAAAGTATTCCAATACCGTCAGACCTTCGCGGAAAGATGAAAGAATCGGACGTTCGATGATTTCGCCGGACGGCTTGGCCATAAGACCGCGGGTTCCGCACAACTGGCGGACCTGTTGCTTATTACCACGCGCACCCGAATCCATCATGATGTAAACTGGGTTCACCTCGTCACGACCATCGTTGTGCTCGAGCTTGTTGAACACTTCCTTGGCAATGCGGTCGGTTGTTCCGGTCCACAAATCGATCACTTTGTTTTTCCGCTCACCTTCGGTAATGATGCCCTTGTTAAATTGGGCTTCAACCTCAGCGATTTTCTTGCGGGTTTCTTTTACGATCTCTTCCTTCGACTCAGGGATGATCATGTCATCAATACCGATAGATATACCGGCTTGAGATGCAGCCTGGAAGCCCAGCTCCTTGAGCTTGTCCAGCGTTTCAATCGTGATGGCTTCAGCGGCAACTTTGTAAGTATTGAGAATCAAATCTCCCAACTTCGCCTTTGGCACCGGGAAGTTTACAAAGCCCACCCCAGCTGGCCAGATTTCGTTGAACAACACCCGACCAACCGTCGTGCGAATGATACGTTTCTCCTTGTTACCATAAACGGTATCACGTCCATGGTCAGGATTAGGAATATCAACCCAGTTGTGCACCTTTAACGCATTGTCTGCCTTAGCAAATTCAACTTCTTGATATCCACTCATCAGTGGCACCCGTTCGTTCTTGGTTGGTTTCTTGCGGGGCTCGATCGTTAGATAATATGCACCCAGGACGATGTCCTGCGATGGAGTCAGAATCGGCTTACCCGAAGACGGCGAGAAGATGTTATTCGTCGCCATCATGAGAAGCTTGCACTCCATGATTGCCTCCAGTGAAAGAGGGACGTGCACAGCCATTTGGTCACCGTCGAAATCGGCATTATATGCGGTGCAAACAAGTGGGTGAACGCGGATGGCTTCACCCTCGATCAACACAGGCTCAAACGCCTGAATGGAGAGACGGTGCAAAGTAGGCGCTCGATTGAGTAGCACTGGATGCCCCTTGGTCACTTCCTCAAGAATGTCCCAGACTTCTGGTGACTTTTTCTCGATCATTTTGCGAGCACCACGAACCGTGTGCACAAAACCGAGTTCTTTGAGGCGACGAATGATGAATGGCTCGAACAGCACGAGAGCCATTTTCTTAGGCAAGCCGCACTGATGGAGTTTCAACTCGGGACCAATGACGATCACGGAACGACCGGAATAATCGACGCGCTTACCAAGCAAGTTCTGGCGGAAGCGACCCTGCTTGCCCTTGAGCATGTCGGACAGGGACTTCAAAGGACGGTTGCCGGCCCCAGTGACGGGGCGACCGTGGCGACCGTTGTCGAACAACGCGTCCACTGCTTCTTGCAGCATGCGCTTTTCGTTGTGAATGATGACGTCAGGCGTCTTCAACTGCATCAGGTTCCGCAAACGATTATTGCGGTTGATGACCCGACGATAGAGATCGTTGAGATCAGATGTGGCGAAACGACCACCCTCGAGAGGAACCAGCGGACGCAAGTCAGGAGGAACGACCGGAAGCACTTCCAAGACCATCCACTCAGGACGGGAGTTGGAGTGAATGAAACCTTGAATGACCTTCAGTCGTTTGGAGAGCTTCTTCTTGATCTGCTTCGATTTGGTGGCACGCATCTGCTCCTGCAGTTCGGCCACGGTTGCCTGAAGATCCGTGCGAGACAGGCCGTCGCGCACTGCCTCAGCACCCATCTTGGCGACAAACGAATCTTCGCCGTATTCATCAAGGGCCTGACGATACTCGGTATCGGTCAACAATTGATTGGGTTCGAGCGGAGTCTTACCTGGATCGATTACCATGTAGTTCTCGTAATAGATAACCCGCTCTAGGGCGCGTGCAGTCATATCGAGCAGCAAGCCGAGGCGGCTGGGCATGCTCTTAAGGAACCAGATATGCGTAACTGGCACTGCGAGTTCGATGTGGCCCATCCGTTCACGGCGAACGCGAGCAATGGTCACTTCAACCCCACAGCGATCGCAGACAACGTCCTTGTATTTGATGCGTTTGTATTTACCACAGGCGCACTCGTAATCACGCACCGGGCCAAAAATCTTTTGGCAGAAAAGTCCGCCTGGCTCTGGCTTGAATGTGCGGTAATTGATCGTCTCCGGATTCTTTACCTCGCCCTTGGACCATTTGCGAATGGTTTCAGGCGACGCGACGGTGATGGATACGCAGTCGAAAGGACTGACGACATCACCCAAGGCGTTGCGAACTTCTTCGCGAGCTGCAGAACCGGCGGTTTCAGATGGTTGAATGCTCATGTATGCTTTCCCAGATATTGTTAAATAATGCGTGACGACTTCAGGTGCCGAAGCCCAGTGAGTCGCGTTTGTTGAGCTTGATGTCCAATCCAAGAGATTGGATTTCCTTGATCAAAACATTGAAGGATTCGGGCGTGCCGGCCTGCAACGTGTTGTCGCCCTTGACGAGCGACTCGTAGATTTTTGTGCGACCCTGCACGTCGTCTGATTTGACGGTGAGCAGTTCCTGCAAAGTGTGCGCGGCGCCATAGGCTTCCAATGCCCACACTTCCATTTCCCCGAAACGCTGACCGCCATATTGGGCTTTGCCACCCAACGGCTGTTGCGTAACCAAGGAATAAGGCCCAACGGCACGAGCATGAATCTTGTGCGAAACCAGGTGATTTAGCTTCATCATGTAGATGTAGCCGACCACGACCTGCTGGTCGAT
>DFDG01000011.1:9524-9712 GCA_002367815.1 Opitutaceae bacterium UBA3033
CCGACCACGACCTGCTGGTCGATTTGCTCACCCGAGCGCCCATCGAAGAGCACACTTTTACCCGTTGAAGGGAGGCCCGCTTCTTCGAGGTATTCGCGGACCCTCTTTTCAGGGATACCGTCAAACACCGGAGTCGCCACTTTGATGCCGAGCTTTTTACAGGCCCAGCCCAAATGGGTTTCGAGCAC
>DFDG01000094.1:0-153 GCA_002367815.1 Opitutaceae bacterium UBA3033
GAGGCTGGAATTGAGAATAGGTTGCCCGTCGCTATCGAAATAGCCACCCCCGGCCTGCAGCATAAACACCTCGTGGAACTGCAAACTCGTGGGTGCGGCATTCAGCAGGTAGCGATCGATCCGGCCGTCACCGTCAAGGTCCTTCATCAAGGG
>DFDG01000094.1:427-1428 GCA_002367815.1 Opitutaceae bacterium UBA3033
CGTAGCAGTCTGAAGTAATCATCCCAAGTTTCGATTTGCGCGACATCTATGCCAGCAGCCTCAACCAGATCGGACCGGTAAAGCAGCATCACCGGGTGCACGTCATGGGGTAGGCCGAAAATGCGGCCACGATTGGTCCACGGGCTGAAGGAAGGCGTGTTAATCATTTGATCCAAGCCGTCGGCCTTCAGCCTGTCAGTGAGATCAACGAAACCAACATCCTCGATTGGTCCGGCAAAAACCTGGCCGATTAGTGAACGTTCCACTTCAATTAAATCGGCGACGGGCGTGTCGGCATAAAAACCGGTCAACATCCGGCTGGAGAGCGCGCCACCGGTCACTAAGGTGACTTGAACAGGAGTGGCTGGGTGCTGTTCGTTCCACTCTTCGGCAATGACGCCGGCAATCTTGGCATGATTACGATCGAACAGCCAAAATATCATACCCGGACGCGGAGCAACCGGAATCACCACCACCAGCACACTGGAGACCGTCGCAAGAATTACGACAAACCATACACCGGGGGAAAAATATCGCAGCATCGTGAGGGGTCAGCGGGGGCGTTCGGTCCAAATTGGACGATGTGAACCGACCTGCAAATCCTAAAACAATGCAATATGTCCTGATGACACCTTTCCTCTATTCGCTCATCCCTTGACGGCGCCACCGGTAAGGCCGGCGATGAATTCGCGTTGGAGCAAGAGGAAGAGACACATTACCGGAGCGATGGATACGATGGTGCCGGCCATAATCAGTGAATAGTCACTGCCGTATAGTCCCTTCAGGTTGTTCAACGCGACGGACAGGGGTTGAAGTTCCGGCGATTGCATGACGATTTGCGGGTTGATGAAATTATTCCATGTGCCCATGAAACTGATCATCAAAAACGCGCCCATCATGGGTCTGACCAAGGGTAGCACGAGTTCGAAGAAAATCCGCGCTTCGCCTGCGCCATCAATCCGGGCGGCTTCGATCAACTCACGGGGCACACCGTTGATCAT
>DFDG01000094.1:1724-2260 GCA_002367815.1 Opitutaceae bacterium UBA3033
GCCTGACGGAACAGGAAAACGCCAAAGGCCGGCGTAAGCCCGGGCAGGAGCAGGCCCGTGTAGGTGTTGAGCAGACCAAGTTGGTAGAGTAGCTGAAAGCCGGGTGCGAGCAGGAGGGTTCCGGGTATGATCAGTGCGGTCAGCACCAGGGTCGTGACAAATTCCCGGCCTTTGAATTCCAGTTTGGAGAGCGCATAACCGCCCATGGAACAGAACAGCACCGTGAGGATGGCGTGCACGGATGAGAGAAAGAGGGAATTAAGCAACGCCCGGCCAAGGTTGAGCTCAAACAGATGCACGAAGTTTTCCAAGGTGATCCGATCCCACCCGATGCCGAACCATCCATTACCGGCCGGGAGAAAAAGCGTGGCCGCATAGTCCATCCTGGTTTTCAGCGCGCCGGCCAGCATGTGGGCAAACGGAACCAGGGTGATGATCGCAAAGATCAGGAGCATGCCATAAACCAAGGCCTCGAGGGTTTTCTTTCGATTATGCATGATCAATTCTCCTCGTGGCGTTTCAGGATCTTGCGCTGG
>DFDG01000094.1:2436-4451 GCA_002367815.1 Opitutaceae bacterium UBA3033
GGCGTTTCAGGATCTTGCGCTGGATCAGGGCGATGGTGATCAACATGAGAGCAAGCACCCAACCGATGGTGCTGGCATAGCCCAGATCGCCCGCTTCGAAACCGGTTTGAAACAGATACATTACAATCGTCAGACCGCGATTGTCCGGTCCGGCGGTATCGCCGAGCATGATATAGCTGAGCTCAAACAGTTGAAAACTGCCTATCACCGAAAGCAGGGTGACGAAGCCTGCGATGGGTAAAATCTCCGGGAGCGTGACATGCCAGAAACGTGCCCAAGGACCTGCCCCGTCGATCTCGGCGGCTTCGATCAAATCCCGGGAGACATTCTGCAGCGCGGCCAGAAAGTAGACCATGTTAAACCCGGCATGCATCCAAAGGGCGGCAAGGATCAAAGCCGTCATCACATAGTTTTGGGTCCAGGGAAAATCGAGGGGCCAATTGGAAATAAAATAGTTGAGGGCTTTGTTCAACAGACCGGTATGTTGCTCGAAAATCGGGGCAAAGAGCATCGCGACGAAAGGGAGGCCCACGAGGGAAGGGGCGAAAAATATGAGGCGAAAATAGGCCCGACCCTTCAGGCCGGGGCGATCCAACAACAGGGCCAGGCCCAATGCGATCGGGAGCTGAATAAACAATGATCCAAGGGCGAATTTGACCGTGTTGCCGGTGGCTTGCCAAAATAGCGGATCAGTCAGCAGAAATTTGAAATTATGCAGGCCGACCCATTCCGTTCGGCCGGGTCCGTAGGTTTGCTGCATGGATAATATCAGCGATTGGATGAGCGGCCAGACGGTAAAAAGCGTAAACAGAAAAAGGAAAGGCGTGAGAAACAACCAAGGTGCAAATGTAAATCCACGTCTCATGATTTGGGTTCCAGAAAAAGGTTTCTCGAAATCAGTTGTTCGAGGATTTCCTGCTCTTTGGCCAATAAACGCAGGGCCTCGATTCTAAGTCTGGGCTCGTCGTAGATTCCGTTTTTGTTGGCGTATTGGGCCAGATTGATCAGGGCGCTGGTGATTTTTTGACCGGCCGCAGCACCGTAAGGGGATGAATCACGATGGGGCACATCGGGCGCCTGCTCGATATACATGCGGCCGATCGGTTGTCCTGAGAAATAAGGGTCGGGTTCATCATAAAAGCTTTCGGACCACAGGGTTTTGACCGGGCTGATGATCGATGTTTCCTGATGCATGCGGCGGGCCAGATCGGGTGAAAAGTAGAGGTATTTGATCATCTCCCAATTGGTTTCTATATGAGGACTTTTCTTGGATATGCCTATCATGCTGCCTCCAGCCACGGAGGTGCGTCGCCCACCTTTTTCCCAAGCAGGTATCGGCATTACTTTGACTTTGCCGGCCAGTCCGGGGTTTTCCAGTTTCCATTGCCCTGCCATCCAGTCGGGAACCAGAGTCCCGATAACGAATCCTTCCAAGCGCAAACGATGACCGGATGCGGTGTAGGTCGGGGCATCGGCACAGGTGGCGGTGGGTCCGGTGAACCAAGTGACCAACCGCGCGAGAACTTCGGCATTGAGCGGGTTGCTGAAATTCGGCCGGTCGCCCTGGTCGAACAATGTGCCCCCGGCCTGTAGGATCAGCATGAGCGCCACATCCGACCGGGTATTGGACGCGGTCATCAGATAATGATCCGGCCTGCCATCCCCGTCGAAGTCCCGGTAGAGGGGCCGCATGATGCGGAAATAATCTTCCCACGTCTCGATCTGACTTACATCGATACCGGCTGCTTCCACAATGTCCGAGCGGTAAGCGAGGAGAACCGGGTGAACATCGTGAGGCATGCCGAAAATACGGCCACGGGAAGTATAGGGCCCAAATGAAGGGGTGTTGATTTGTTCGTAGATGCCCTCGGCATGCAGACGATCGGTCAGATCAACGAAGCCCACGTCCTCCACTGGCCCCAGGAAGGCCTTGGCACTGATGCCGAGATGAGTTTCGATCACCTCGGCGACGGGGGTGCCGGACAGAAATCCGGCGAGCATCCGTCTTTCCAAGG
>DFDG01000081.1 GCA_002367815.1 Opitutaceae bacterium UBA3033
GTGCATCGCGTGAACGCCAATGGTAAAGAGCAGGTCATCCACGTGTTTCGGCCGGGCGAATCACTGGCCGAAGCTTCTCTCGTCTCTCCCACCGGCTACCCGGCGGAAGCCAGAGCCGTGGAACCGAGCACCGTGCTACTTATCCCCAAGACCCCTTTTCTCGACATTATTACCCGCCGACCCGATCTCGCGTTGCGCATGCTGGGCTTGATGAGTTCTCACCTGCGGGTCCTCATGAGCATGCTGGATGACCTCACCCTCAAAGACGTGGAGTCGCGCTTGCTTAACTGGATTGTGAAACACGCGAGTTCCGCCAAGGCCGGCGTCATCACTCTCCCCGGCACCAAACGCGTGCTGGCCGCAGAACTTGGCACCAGTAGCGAAACCCTCTCGCGCACGCTCGGCAAATTACGCGACCTCAAATTAATCTCGGTCGCGGCCCGCACCATCACGGTACATAACGCCGACGCCATCGCCATGATGCTCCAGTATAACCTTGGTGAAAAATAGCACCCACCAGCCGGATCCACCCCGTCCCTCCCTAATTACCGTCACCATGGACCGTGAATAGTTCGTTTGGCCCATGGTTATCCCACCGACTAAGCACTATATTGAATTCCCAGCTGACGCCTCTATTCGTCCAAAGAGCGTCAATATTTCAAATTGGGGAATTACCGACCCTATTGCTTCTCTCACCTAAGCTGCCATGTTCACATATATGAAGCCCACCCGCCTGTTTGCTTTTCTGGTTGTCGCGATTACCGCGCTGATGCCACTCGTTACTCAAGCCCAGGTGAAAGCGTCGTTGGTCGGCGCCGTGGATTCGGTTCAACCCGGCAAATCTTTTACCGTGGCCCTGCGTTTGCAGCACGACCCGCACTGGCACACTTATTGGGTCAATCCCGGCACAGGTCTGACCACCAACATAGCGTGGACTTTGCCGGAGGGATTTAGCGCCAGCCCCATTCAATGGCCGGCGCCTTCAATCATCAAAGACCACACCGGTAGTGTCGTGGGCAACGGTTACGAAGGCGACCTGTTGCTCCCCGTTACCATCACCCCACCGGCCAACCTGCAATCCGGCACACCCGTCAATATCAAAGCCTTTGCCGATTGGTTGATGTGCGAAGACGTCTGCATGCCGGGCGAAGCCAATCTGCAACTCAGCCTGCCCGTCTCAGGAGATACGCCCAAGACTAACGCTGCTTTCGGCGAACGCATTATGCAGATTGTCGCCGGTTTGCCCGTCGCCTTGGAGGAGTGGTCCGTCGCTGCCAGTCGCAGTGAGAAAACCATCACGCTTACCGTTAAGCCCCGTGGGGCCACTCAACATACCCCGCAAAACCTGCACTTCTTTGCCGACGATAATCTGGTCGCCTACGAATTACCGCAGTCCGTGGCTGCCGATGGCAATGGCAGCTTTTTGCTGATCCTTGAGATTTCGCCCGATGGCCCGACCGACTCCACTCAACTCATCGGCGTGCTCACCTCGCAAAACGGCTGGCGGGTTGATGGTGAACCCAAAGGGCTTCGCATCGACATCCCCTTCTCCACTGCGGTGGTCGACCTTCCCACGCAGGCCGGCACCGGCGACACAACTTTCATCGGCACACTCCTGCTCGCATTTGTGGGTGGCTTGATCCTCAACCTCATGCCCTGCGTCTTTCCGGTGCTCGGCATCAAGATCCTCGGTTTCGTCAATCAAGCCGGCAGTGATCGGCGCAAGGTAGCTTTTCATGGGCTCGTGTTTACGTTGGGCGTGCTGATGTCGTTCTGGACGCTTGCCAGTGTGCTCGGTGTTTTGCGGGCCGGCGGCGACGAACTTGGGTGGGGCTTCCAACTGCAATCACCGGCTTTCGTCTTTGCTCTCGCAATCTTGCTGCTGGTCTTTGCGCTCAACATGAGCGGCGTCTTTGAATTCGGACTTTCCGCCGTCGGGGTGGGCTCCAACCTGCAAATGAAATCAGGTTTAACCGGATCGTTTTTTACCGGTGTGCTTGCCACGGTCGTCGCGACACCGTGCTCCGCTCCATTTCTTGCCCCGGCCCTTGGGGCGGCTCTGGCCATGCCGATAATGGAATCATTCACGATATTCACGGCCATTGCCATCGGGCTTTCCACGCCGTATCTCCTGCTCTCAATCTTTCCCGGGGCGATTAAAATTCTGCCGCGACCCGGAGCCTGGATGGAAACCTTCAAGCAGTTCATGGCTTTCCCGCTTTACGCCACCGTGGGGTATCTCGTGTGGGTGCTCGCCGGTCAGGTTAACGAAGGCAGTATGCTCATGGTGCTGTTGGGGCTCGTGCTAATCGCGATGGGCGTGTGGTTCTATGGCCGCTGGAATGCACCCGGTGCTTCGGCCGGTCGCGCCCGTTTCGGTCTGATTGCCGGACTCGTCGTCTTTGCCTTGGGAACCTGGACCGGGTGGCCCCAAGCGCCGGGCGCGACGGATGTGACCTGGGAAAAATGGAGTCCCGAGACCGTGGCCCAGCTCCGCAGTGAAAACCGCATCATCTATGTCGATTTCACCGCCCGCTGGTGCGCCACCTGTCAGTCCAACAAGAAATTCGTTTTTCACAACGCCGAGGTTCTGGAATATTTTCGCGACCACAATATCGCAACCCTCCGTGGCGACTGGACCAACAAGGATCCACAGATCACCGCCGAGTTGGCGAAGTATCAGCGCAGCGCGGTGCCCTTCAACGTCATCTGGCTGCCCGGTAAAGCTGAGCCTGTTTTACTCCCCGAGCTCCTGTCCCCCAGCACTGTGCTCAACACGCTGAAATCAGAGCAATGATTAGAAGTTATTTCCCGTAGGCCAGCGAGCTCGCTTGCGCTTGTGGATCATCGCGTCGGCCAGCCGGCCGCCTAACGGGGAAGACGTAGCGCTAACCCAGATCAGCGTTGCGCCGCGATCATCTCTTCATCGGTTGGCATTTCATAACTGATCTTGCCTTCGATGATTTCGCGCAGGGCGATGTCTTCGGTTGTCAGTTTTTCCAAGGATTCGACCAAGGCGCGATGACCCCGTCGCAATTGTTTCACGCGACGCGAGACGACGTTGACCAGAATATTTGGGTCTTCGATCTTTAACAGGGCGGCCTTTAGATAATCGTCTCGCATGAGTGTATACCAACCGGGCATTCAACACGACTGATCAGGGATGATCCTCGCACAAAGCACTGGTGGGTCTGTCATTCTGCAAGTGAACTGTCCGGAACACGACCTATATCGCGGTTAACATCCCAACCCCGCATTGAATCGTTACCCCGCCAACTGTTTAAGACGGAATTAGATTATCAATTTCAGACATTCACAATCCGACCAACATCACGAATGACCAAGTCTGGTTTGATTCTAGCACGTTGCGCCATGGCTCGCGTAGTGTGGCCGGACAGAACGAGCACGGAACGCATCTTCGCGCGTTTCGCTCCCGCAACATCCGTATCCAACCGGTCACCAATCATCGTCAGGCGCGATGGCTTCAGGCCGAGCCGGGCCGCCGCAAGTCGAAACATGAAGGGTCCAGGCTTGCCCACCACGGTGGGAACTCGACCGGACATGCGCTCCAACCCCGCGAGATAAAATCCACACTCCGGGGCTGAACCCGCCTCGGTGGGATAAGACATGTCGGGATTCGTCGCGATGAAGGGCACACCTTTTAGCAGCCACTGTGCGGCCTTCATCAGTCGGGCATAACTCACCCTTCGATCCAAGCCGACCACCACATGACTCGGCGTCGCACTGTTGGGGTCGATCCCTTCGGCTTTCAATGCCGATATAAATGCGCGCTCACCAATGGCGAAAATTTTCGTAGCACCACGTTGGCTTAACCAGCTTGCCGTGGCCTGACCCGCCGTGAGGACCTCCTTGGGTTCCACCGGAATGCCCATGCCCTTCAATTTGCGGGAAATCTGGGGCGGCGTGCGGCAGGTATGATTGGTGATGCAGCAAAACGGACGCTGCGCGTTACGCAGGCGTTGAATAAAATCAGCCGCGCCAGCGATCGCCTGCGAACCGCGATATAAAACCCCGTCGAGGTCGAGCAGATAGCCGCCCAAGTTGGGCGGTTTTAACGATGATGATTTGACGGGCATGTAAGTCGCAAAGTTGTCCGCAATGAAATGCGGAGTCGACCGCCAGTTTCGGAATTTATCCGGCCACAAACGCATCACTCCAAGATCGGACCCATCCATCCAGTCTTTCGTGGATTTGGTGAATCGTCATGGCGAAAAGGCCACCGGCCGGTCACGGAACCCACGTTGTCACCACGTTCCAACGCGGCTACCAGTTATCCAGGTTCATCCGAGTATTCCGCGGAGAGGCTCGATCGTTGGCCTTGGCAGAAGCCGCGGTGCAGAACCGTTCGACAGACTCATGCTCCTGAACAAGGTCGAAGGAAACCGGCTAAGTCAGTCCCATTTCGACCCTCCCCCCGGGTTTAAAATATTCTGCGCTCGCGAGCAGCGGCAAACCTGCTACCGCGATTACCTGTGACTTCTGCATCGGATCATCGCAGTGCCGTGGGCCAACTCGTATTGGCGGCTTTGTGCTGGAGTCTTGGGGGACTGCTCATCAAGGCGATTGACTGGCCGCCGCTCGCGATCGCCGGGGGTCGGGGTTTAATCGCCGCCCTGTTTCTCGTGCTCACTAATCGTCGGCTGCGTTTCACCTTTTCCCGCGTGCAAGTATTCGCGGCCTTTGCCTACGCGGGTTGCACCGTGTTCTTCGTATTGGCCACCAAGTTTACGACGGCGGCGAATGCGATCCTGCTGCAATACACCGCGCCCGTTTGGATCGCGTTGCTGGCCGCGTGGTTTCTCGGTGAGCCAACAACCCGGCGAGACTGGACGATCATCGCGATCGTCTTTTTGGGGATGACTTTGTTCTTTGCCGATGCGTTAGAATTCAGCGGCATGCTGGGCAATATTTTTGGCATTATCAGCGGGATCTGTTTTGCGGCCATGACCATTTCCCTGCGACGGCAGAAGGCGGGCTCACCGGTGGAATCAATCATTCTCGGCAACCTGATCGCCTTTGTGATCGGCGCGCCATTCATGATCGGCGTGCCCTTGCCTTCACCCGTGGGCATGGGTGCATTGGCCGCTTTGGGTCTGATCCAACTCGGTTGCTCCTATTGGCTATATGCCCGGGCGATTCGTCATGTGACTGCGCTCGAAGCCGTGATTATCCCGGTATTCGAACCCATCCTCAATCCCGTGTGGGTCTTTCTCGCTCGGGGCGAACAACCGACAAAATGGGCTTTGTTGGGCGGCATTATCGTGATCGCGGCCGTGATCTGGCGGGCCTTGGATTCACTGCGCCGGATTCGGGTTGGCTGACAAATCCCGCGCGGAGCGCATCGGCCTGGGTGGCCAGAGTTGGGTCAACGCGTTGGCCGCCAGAATCAGCAATCCGCCTGCAATGATCGAAGCCGTGATGGTTTCGTTGGGGTAATCGACCCCCGTCCATTGCGAAAGCATGCCCGGTAAAAACACCCCACACCCCAAAGTGAATACCGGACCGAGGCAGTAAATCATACCCGCCTCAGTTGGCGTGACCAAACGCTGCCAGCGCACGATCAAGATGAACGGCCCAATTGAACCGACAATGGCCGCTCCCAGCACCAGAAGACTCCATGACCACTCGTGCCACGGAACAAAAAAACTGTCCTCCCCTTGTTGGGTCCATAACGCAATCAGGACAAAAATCAGGGTTTCAATCAAAAACATGCCCGCGGTCGTCCGCTCCGGACGATTGGCGGCAAAGCCCGGCCAATTGATGGAAAACAACATCACCGAGAAAAACACCGCCGCAATAATCATTTCAGTTTCACCGCGTCCCAATTGCATGGTCCGCCAATCCACGCCGGCCAGCAGACCCAAACCCAATACCACCAGTAGCACACTGCAATAGACCGGCCCGCGGGGCCAACGCCGATTGGCCAAGGCCGCCCAGATCGGAATCAACACCACAAAAAATTGGGTGATAAACGCCGCGACCGACGCGGTGGTGAATTGCATGCCATCCAGTTGAAACATACAGCCGGCAATTGAACAGCTGGCCATCACTCCCGCCTGCAACCACTCGGTCCGGCCCAGTTGCAAAACGCGAAACCCGTAAACCGCGACCAATAATATAACGCCGACCGCAAATCGCGGGGCCAGGTTTTGCGCCGCGATAAACCACGAACTCTCCCCGGGCACGAGTGCGACCTGAGCCAGTAATGACGCCTTCCCGATGATAAAACCCAAGCCTTGCGATGCGGCACAAAGCACCAGGACGCCAATTGCCTGCCAGTGCAGCTTGGTTGAGGCATTCATGTCAGTTGACCAAGCACCAATTTCGGTGGTCGTAGTTGAATGAATACATTGGCCCCCGTGATGAGCACTCCGCCGAAGAGGAGGGTCCACGTGGCCGTTTCGTTGGCATAATTAATTCCCGCCCAAATTGAAAACCACGCGGGCATGAACATCGCCATAACCGAGGCAAAAATCGGCTCCACGCAATAAATCAGGCCGGCTTCGGTCGAACTGATCTTGGGTTGCCACGCATTCATTA
>DFDG01000057.1 GCA_002367815.1 Opitutaceae bacterium UBA3033
CTGCGATCAGAAAGCGGATTAGTCGGTCCCGTTGCGCAAAGTGATCCATGTCTCGGCAGCGCGGACAAGTCTGCGGGTCGCAAAATTCACCGCCCGAATCCAAGCCGAAGAGAAAAATTGTTTCGATGTCTGGAAAGTCTCTAAAAAAACGACCGAGGAGATCACGATAAAATTCCTGCACTCGAGGATGACTGAAGCACACCACCTTGCCTTCATAAGTGCCGGAATCGCTCAGAACCTCGGGATCATAACGAGTGATAAACCTTTGGCGTTCTTCATCCGACAACCACGGCCCACCTTGGCACGGCAGTTCCGTAAGCCACAGCATCGCGCCGAGACCGAAGTCGGCACAATCATCCAACAGCCGGCGCAAGCCCAGATGATTGGTAGCAACTTCCACTGGATCAACCGCCATGGGAAATATTGGACTGGTGACGTAGCCTTGGAGTGAACGCCGACTGCCCTGCCAATCGTGATCCACCAAACAATGGGTGGCCCCGACATGAGCCATATAACGCACGTCGGCCCGCGATCCCGGCCAAGAATCAAATCGGGCATGAAATATCCGTTCATTGAAATGGAATGTGCCGTGAAGATTCAGGTCCTCGATTGAACCTTGATCCAGAGCCAGCGATTCATGCAACGCGAACACGGCAGGTAAAAGTCCTCGTGGATTGCTGCCAAGGACATGCAGCTTATTCTCCAAAAATCGCACCGCGTAAGTGTCTTGCCGCGGATCCAAAATCGAAGCTGACAGCAGCCCCTCGCTAATAAGACATTGGATCGCTTCTACTTCAGTAGCGATACCGAGCTCCAACTTAGGTGGGTTTGTTTGTCTTGATAGTGCCGAATTTAGTTCAGCCAAGGCAGTGCGATGCACTCGATTCATGGGGTGGCTCAGAGCAATAAGCGAAGGGCTGGTAAAACTCGATAGATCGCTGGAACCGGCTTGCGATAAAATTCGGTCCAACTAAAGTGTTCGCATGAAAATCAGCCGCTTTTTCTTCCTGTGTGGCCTGTCACTGGCCATTTTCAGCCCGGTCCATGCCCAGTATAATCAAGAGAAGACCAAGTCTGGGGATAGTGGTGAAAAGGTGATTCCGGGCATGACGATTGATCGCGGTGGGGAAAAGGGTTTCCTTGGCCTTGAGATCAAAAATGGCAATTTTCTCCTCAGTTTTTACGACAAGGACAAGGATTTGAAGCAGGCCGACCGCAAGCAAGCGGTGATGCGTTGGCGCGTGAAATACATGAAAGGTGATGAGCGCACGATTCTAAATCTGGACGGTAAAGGCTCAGTCCTGACTTCCCCCTATGTGGTGAAACCACCGCACTCCTTCATGCTGTTTGTTACCCTGCTGGAGCATGATGATGGATCGCCGGAAGCGTCGCCTGAAACTTATACGGTCAATCTCTAAAGGTGGCTTTATTGCCACCGTTGACAGGCCATGATTGGCCAGAGACTTTTGGAAGAACATGTCCGCCATCCCGCACGATGTATTTGATTCGGTAGAGGCTGCGATCCAGGAGATCGCCGCTGGTAATATCGTGATTGTGACTGATGATGAGAATCGCGAGAACGAGGGTGATTTGATCATGGCCGCATCCAAGGCCACGCCGGAAAAGGTCAACATGATGATCCGCTATTGCAGCGGTATCGTCTGTGTGCCGATGTTGGAGCCGCAACTGCGGCGGTTGGGCTTGGGGCCCATGGTGCAGCATAACCGGGAAGTGCAACGCACAGATTTTGCCGTGAGCGTGGATGCTACCGATGGCATCACCACAGGTATCAGCGCGTTTGATCGCGCCCAGACAATCGGCATATTGGCCGATGCCCACGCGACACCGGAACAACTGGTGCAACCGGGGCACGTTTTCCCTTTGCGGGCCAAGGCGGGTGGAGTATTGGAACGCGCGGGTCATACCGAGGCCGCCGTCGACCTCGCCATTCTGGCCGGGCTGCATCCGAGCGGGGTGCTGTGCGAGTTGGTCAACGATGACGGGACGGTGCAACGCGTGCCGCAATTATTTGAGTTTAAGAAGAAATTTGGACTCAAGATGATCTCGATCGCGTCATTGATTGAATATCGGCACCAACGGGAACAACTGGTGGAGTCCGTCTGCACGAAACCTTTTTCCTCGGTGTTTGGTGAATTCACCCTGCATGTTTTTCGAAGCAAAATGGATAATCGGCACCATCTCGCCTTTACCAAGGGCACCCTTGGCGCCGAGCCCACCCTGGTGCGGGTGCACAGCGAAAACCTGCTGGGCGATGTTTTTCGCATGAGTGGGCTCGACACCCATCATTCCCTCACGGCGTCACTCGAAGCGATTGCGCATGCGGGCTGTGGCGTGGTGCTCTACATGGAGCACGCCAACGGCGGTGCGGATTTGATCAAGCGCCTGAGCGGAGACAATTCAGTGCCGCCCATGAGTTTTCGCGACTATGGCATCGGGGCCCAGATTTTGGTCGCGCTGGGTTTGTCCAAGATTCGATTGCTGTCCAACAGCAATCGCAAAGTTGTCGGGTTGGATGGTTACGGACTCGAGATTGTGGAACAATTGACCCCGTAATTTATTGGTTGCGGAGTGATGTCATCCCGCTTCCCCTAGCCGACTTCTTTCTCAAATGAGTTTCGCTGCTCCCACGTCCCGGATTATCGCTGGCGCCACCTTTCAGGTCGGCATTGTTGCCGCATACTACAACGAGCAATTGGTCAACGCCTTGCTGGTGCGGGTGTTGGAAGAATTGCACCGCTCGGGAGTGAAGGAGAAAAACATCAGGGTCTTGCGTGTCCCGGGTTCTCATGAAGTGCCTTGGGCCGCGGGCGAATTGGCCCGCCTCAAGGGTTGTGACGCTGTGGTCGCCTTGGGGGTGCTGATTGGTGGCGATACGAATCATCACGAAATGGTGGGGCAAAGTGTTTCCCAGGCCCTGCAACAAGTGGCTTTGACGACGCGGGTGCCGGTCATCAACGGGGTGATAGTTACCAACACATTGGCTCAGGCACGGTCGCGTTGCATTGGTCGCATTGATCGGGGAGCTGAATTTGCCCACGCCGCATTGGAGATGGCAGTCCTAAAACGAAAGTTGAAATCATGAGTAACAAGGCCCTTTTTGCCCAACGTCGCGATGGTCGCGCTGCTGCCATGCAGTATCTTTTTGCCTGGAGCATGAATCGACCGACCAATCTGGCGGTGGATTTGGTCACATTTTTCGAAGAGATGGAGCAACCCCGGGATCATTACTCGTTTGGCGAAGAACTCATCCAAGGGGTGATCGAACATGTCGAGGAATTGGATGCCCAGATTCTGGGGCTCGTGCACAACTGGGACTTCAGTCGTATCGCCAAGGTTGATCTGGCAATTTTGCGGATCGCGATGTTTGAGATGAAATATCGCAAAGATATTCCGCCGGTAGTGTCCATCAATGAAGCGATTGATCTATCGAAAGTGTTTTCCAATGCCGATTCGAAACGCTTCATCAACGGGGTGCTCGACCGACTCAAGGGCCAATTGGGCCGCGACTCACGGAAAGCCGAATGAGGGATCTGAGGATTTTTAATGTGGAAAGCTGGAAGGCTGGAAAATGAGCGAACTGGGGCAAAAAGAGCTGAGCCGCCGGGTGATCGAGGCGGCGATTGCCGTGCACAAGGCTTTGGGCCCGGGATTTCTGGAATCCGTGTATGAAAATGCACTTTGCATAGAATTGAGCCGGATGGGCATTCGCTTCGAACAGCAGAAAGTGGTCGACATATATTATCAGGGCGAGGAAGTGGGACAGCACCGTTTGGATTTGCTGATCGAAGGAGTCTTTCTGGTTGAACTGAAAGCCGTCAGTGCGCTGGAGGATGTTTTTTTTGCCATCGCCCGAGCCCAGATGCGGGCGGCCGATATTGACGATGGGATAATCCTGAATTTTGCCAGCATGCCCCTGACCATCAAACGGGTTGGCCCCGGCTTGGGGCACAACTCCTGATTTTCAATATTTCCGGGAAAGTCCTTTCGGTTCCAGTTTTCCAGCTTTCCACATTTATCATTCATTCAGTTTTCGTTTCCGCATCATATGTTCGGGCTATTCAAAAAATTTAAACAAGGATTTTCCAAGACGGTTTCAGCCATCGCGGAGAAGACCCACGGTCTTTTCGGTGGCCGCAGGATTGACGCCGCTTCGCTGGATGAATTGGAAGAGGCACTTTACACCGCTGATTTCGGCGTCGCCACTACGACCGAGATTCTCGACGAGATCAAAGCGGCCTACCGCAAGGATCCGGATTTGAAAGGCAAACAGGCCGCTGAGATCGGCGCGGCTGTATTAAGGAAAGTATTGGCCGGGGCCGAGGGTGTCTTGGAGGACAAGCCGCGATCAGCGACCTCGGATACATCCAATCCTGTCGTCATCGCGATGATTGGCGTCAACGGATCCGGTAAGACCACCACGACAGCCAAGCTGGCTTGGATGCTGAAACAGGATGGCAAGAGTGTGATTGTGGCGGCTTGTGATACGTTTCGTGCCGCGGCGGTGGAGCAACTCAAGTCGTGGGCGACTCGATTGGATCTGGAGATCATTGCCAGTCATACCGGAGCTGATGCTGCCGCAGTAGCTTTTGATGCGTGGCAGGCGGCCAAAGCACGTTCCCATAATTACTTGATCGTTGATACGGCGGGCCGATTGCACACGAAGAGTCACTTGATGGAGGAACTGGCAAAGATTCGTCGGGTGCTGCAGAAGCACGATTCCGAAGCCCCCCAACATCGCTGGCTCGTGGTTGATGGATCATTGGGCAGCAATTCCATCGAACAGGCTCGGGTCTTTCACAAGCAATTCGGTCTGACCGGTCTCGTGGTCACCAAACTCGATGGCACGAGCCGCGGCGGCGCGATTGTCGGGATCTGGCGTGAATTGAAATTACCGATCTATTTCGTCGGCCTCGGCGAACAACCCGAGGACCTGCAGCCCTTCTCGATTGAGAACTACGCCAAGGCGGTGTTTGGGCTGGATAGCTGAGCCAGGCGGCCATGGGGTTGACCACGAATGGACACTAATCTACTTGAATTTGGGTGGGGGCGGTTGTCCCCAACCGCCCTGATTTAGGGAAGCGCTGATTAAATCA